>CAZGLZ010000027.1:0-36966 GCA_964526245.1 uncultured Chloracidobacterium sp.
CGATGTAGAAGTAGCCGTCGGCGTCGCGATAGCCGATGTCGCCGGTGTGGAACCAGCCGCCCGCGAATGCCTTTTCGGTCGCTTCGGGGTTCTTGAAATATCCCTTAAAAATGTTCGGGCCGCGAAGGACGATCTCGCCGAGAGTGCCATCCGGAACTTCATTATCCTCTTCATCGACCACCCGCATTTCGTTGCCAATAGGGAGTCCGCAGGAGCCCGGACGGCGATTCTCATTCGGCGGGTTGAAGGTAGAACGGCAGGTTGATTCGCTCAATCCGTAGCCCTCGATCACAAGCACGCCGAAGGTTTCCTCGAAGCGATTCAATACCTCGGCCGGAACCGGAGCGGAGCCGCACATCGCAAAACGAAGCGAAGTGAGCCGTGAGCGGTGAGCAGCGAGCAGTTCGTTGTGGTCGCTGCTCACTGCTTGCTGCTCACTGCTCACCTTCAGCAGCATTGAAAGCATCGTGGCGACAGAGCCGAAGGATGTGACTCCGTATTTCTCGATAATGTCCCAGAACCGCGAGGCGGAGAACTTTGGCGAGACGACGGTCGAGCCGCCGGCGTAAAGAGCCGTCATGGTCGTAACTGTGACGGCGTTCATGTGGAATAGCGGCATCACGCTCAGCAACCTGTCTTCCGGGCCGAAGCCGAGCCATTCTGTTATCTGCCGGGCATTCGCGATCAGATTGCCGTGGGTCAGCAGGCAGCCTTTGGGTTTACCGGTCGTGCCCGATGTATAGATTATGATCGCCTCGTCGTTTTCGGATATGTCGGTTTCTGCAAGTTCGCTGCTCTGGCCCGCGGTTGCAGCTTCGACGTCATTGAATTCGATGGTTGGGACCTGACCGACACCCTCCCTACCGCTCGGTTTTCCGCCTATGCTGGCGGTTAGGAGGAGCTTGGATTCAGAGTTGTTGACTATCCACTCGATCTCTTCGGATTTGAGCAAGCTGTTGACCGGCCCGGCGAGGGCACCGATCTTCCAGCACGCGAAATAGGCGATGATGTATTCGGCAGAGTTCGGGAGCAAAAGGCTGACGACATCGCCCTTCGCACTGCCGCGGCCAAGCAGCATATTCGCCGTCCGGTTCACAACCGCGTCGAACTCCGCGTAGCTCCACGAGCGGCCGTCAACTTCCGAGAAAAGAAAAGGCTTGTCGCCATGTTCAGCGACTCGTTCATCAAGAAGGTTTCCGATGCTTAAAATGTCCACCCTGTCCAGTAATATAAAAGCAAGAACCGCTCTCCCGAAACGGCCGCTAAAGATTTTCATCTGTGGCTTGGGGCATTTGGCTCGCGTTGGTGTAAATTAAATCCCGCCGCCCTAACCACGGCGGAGAATCTGCAGACCAAGGGAGACACTGTGAAACGACAACTCTTTAATTCCGCGGCCGGTATTGCCATAGCGGCAGCATTTTTTTCTTTCGGCTGTTCGACCCCGGCCGCAAATACTGGCAATCAGCAAAGCAACAAGGCTAATACCGTAGCCAATACGGCCACGACACCCGCCCCCACATCGACGCCGGCCGCACCGGGCAACGAGCTAAGCTCTACGTCAACCCCGATCGATGTTTATAAGGCAGCGCACAAGATGCGGCAAGAAAAGGACGTTGAGGGCCTTAAGAAGATCTTTGCCGCCGAAGTTATCGAATTCCTTACCGAGATCGGCAAAGAGGAAGGGCGGTCGGTCGATGATGCGATCCGGGAGATGTTCAGTTCTCCGCAGGCGGAAAAGGCGGAGGTTCGGAACGAGAAGATCACGGGCGATCGTGCTACGGTCGAATACCTCGATCGCGACGGAAGCTGGAAGACGATGGATTTCGTTAAAGAAGGCGGAGCTTGGAAGATCAGTTTTCCTGACATGAAACTGGAAGCAGACGGGAAGTCAGCGAATCGATAGCCTCAGATTCGTGTCGATAAGAACTGCCTCGGTGCCTGTCGGTGCCGGGGCTTTTCTCTTTAAGAGAATATTGCGTTTTCTTGTCTTATTGCTTATATTCAAGGCACTTTTCGCAACTCTTTGTCAGCATTTGCAGAAATGGAAATATTCCGCAGCTTTATCAATGGCGAATGGCTTGGATCGGCCTCCGGCAGGATCGTCTCAAATGTAAATCCGGCCGATACGAATGACATCATTGGCACGGTCGAGCTTGCGTCGCGAGAGGAGGCGCGTCGGGCGGTCGAGGCGGCTTTCAATGCTTTTCGTGATTGGAAGCGGACGCCGCCACCGGCACGCGGAAAGATCGTGGCACGTGCGGCGAGGTTGATGGAGGATCGGAAAGAGGAACTCGCGGCGGCGATCACCCGCGAGGAAGGAAAAACGCTTGCGGAGGCTCGCGGCGAGCTGACGCGGGCGATAAACGTGGTCGAATTCTGCGCTGGCGAATCGCGGCGGATGGTCGGCGAGACGATACCCTCGGAACTGCCGGCAAATTTTGCTTACACCATCAAAGAACCGCACGGTGTCGTCGCCGCGATAACGCCATGGAACTTTCCGGTCGCTATCCCGGCATGGAAGATCGCACCAGCGTTGGTGGCGGGCAACACGGTCGTGTTCAAACCGGCGACACTGACGCCGAAGACGGCGGTGATGTTGACCGAATTATTCAACGAAGCGGGTTTGCCTCCGGGCGTTTTGAACCTCGTGCTCGGGTCGGGGAGCGAGGCCGGCGACGAGATCCTGAACCATCCGGCGGTGAAGGCAGTTTCCTTCACGGGTTCTACCGAAACGGGTCTTAAGATCTATGCACAGGTCGCTCCGCGGGGCGTCAAAGTGCAGGCCGAAATGGGCGGGAAGAATCCGGTGGTCGTGCTTGAGGATTGCGACATGGATCTTGCAGTGGAATCAACCGCGCAAGGGGCGTTTGGCTCGACCGGGCAGAGATGTACGGCGACGTCACGGGCGATCGTGATCGATAAGATCGCGGATGAGTTTGTTGAAAAGATCGTCGAGCGGGCAAAGAGCTTTCGACTCGGGCCGGGCAATGACCCGAAGACGGAAATCGGGCCTTCGGTCGATGAGTCGCAGTTCAAAACCGTTTTGAAATACATCGACATTGGCCGCGAGGACGGTGCCGAACTACTTTGCGGCGGGCGGCGTGCGGAAGGCGAGGGGCTTGAGAATGGCTGGTTCGTTGAGCCGACGGTTTTTGACCGCGTAACCACTGACATGCGGATCGCCCGGGAAGAGATCTTCGGCCCGGTGCTTGCGGTGTTGCGCGTCAAAGACTACGAAGAGGCGATGGCGGTCGCGAACGACAGCGAGTACGGGCTTTCGTCGTCGGTATTTACAAATGATGTGAACTCGATGTACCGGTTCATCGAGGATATCGAGACCGGCATGACCCACGTCAATTCACCGACGACCGGCGGCGAGGCACATATCCCTTTCGGTGGCATTAAGAACACCGGGCTGGGAGCACGCGAACAGGGCTCGACCTCGCTCGATTTTTACACGGAGCTCAAGGTCGTTTACATCGACCATACGGGCCGCAAACGCGAAGGGAATTTGTACTAGGCAGGCTCGCCCCAGATGGCACGGAATCCTTGGAGTTTTCCGACTGCAATGAAACTCTCTGTGAACTCTGTAGCAAAGACTTCAATGAACTCAAAAGAACAAAGATCGACCGTATCGGATGCCGTTCGGAAGCACAAGGAATTTCTTTTCCCGGCCGTCGCGAATTATTACCAGGAGCCGATCGCGCTTTCGCACGGCGAGGGCGAATATGTTTGGGACGATCAGGGCAACAAGTACCTCGATTGTTTCGGCGGCGTTTTGACCGTTAGCCTAGGCCACGCCAATCCGCGGGTCAACGCCGCCTGGAAAGAGCAGGTCGATAAGATCGCCCATACGTCGACGCTCTATGCCAATCAGCCGCAAAGCGACCTGGCGGAAAAGCTGGCAGAGATCTCACCCGGCCGTTTGAAGAAATCTTTTTTTTCGAATAGCGGCACTGAGGCCGACGACACCGCCGTACTCGCGGCAAAGCTCGCTACGGGCAATCAAGAGATCATCGTGCTCCGGCATTCATATGCGGGAAGGTCGGCGACGGCACTCTCAACGGTAGGGCACAAGACGTGGCGGCCCGTCGCCTCGCAGGTTCCGGGGATCGTTCATGCGGCCGCACCGTATTGTTATCGCTGTCCGTTCAAGCTCGAATATCCATCGTGCGGTGTGGCCTGCGCCGACGACGTCGAGGACATTATCAACACGACGACGACCGGCAACATCGCGGCTTTCATGGCCGAGACGATCCTCGGCGTCGGCGGGTTCATTATCCCGCCAACGGAATATTTTCCGCGCGTCGCAGAGATCGCCCGCAGCCGCGGCGGTCTGTTCATCTCCGACGAAGTGCAGGCCGCGTGGGGACGGACGGGCGACAAGTGGTTCGGCATCGAGCACTGGGGCGTCGAGCCCGACATTATCACCTCGGCAAAAGGAATGGGCAACGGCGTGCCGATCGGTTGGACGATCGCGACGCCCGAGGTCGCCGATGCGTTTCCGGGGCTGACGTTCTCGACCTTTGGCGGCAATCCGGTCTCGTGTGCGGTAGGCCTGGCCGTGATAAACGTTATCGAAGAAGACGACCTGCGAAGGAATGCCCGCGTCGTCGGCGATTACTTGAAGCAGCGAATGCTCGAACTTCAAGAAAAGCATTCCGATATCGGCGACGTCCGTGGGATGGGTCTGATGCTTGGCATCGAGCTCGTAAAGGACCGCGAGACGAAAGAGCCGAACCCCGAAGCGGTGCTCCGAGTATTCGAAGAGACAAAACGCCGCGGCGTTCTTATAGGCAAGGGCGGGCTTTACGGAAACGTGATCCGCACCGGATTGATGCTTAACTCCACGAAGGACACCGTCGATCGTTTGGCTGGAGTTTTGGACGAGGCCTTTCTGGCCGCGTGAGGCGAAGATATGTATAAGCAAACTATCGCACTCCTGCTTTTCCTGGCGATCTCGGTTTCCGGCCAAGTTCCGGACAAGGCGAAGGTCGTTGCCGGTGCAGAGCGGGCATTTGAGAAAGCGGCGAAGACGAACCCGATGCCTGCTCCGGGCTGCGCTGTCGGGGTTTCGCTCGATGGCGAGAGCGTTTTTGAAAAGGCGTTCGGTCTTGCGGAGATGGAGCACAGCGTACCTAACACGCCGAACACGGTCTTTGAATCCGGGTCGGTGGCAAAACAGTTCGCCGCGGCGGCCCTCGTTCTTCTGCAACAGGAAGGCAAGCTAAACCTCGATGACGACGTCCGAAAATATGTGCCTGAGCTGCCCGATTACGGTTCGAAAATGACCATCCGCCATCTGCTCAACCACACGGCGGGCCTTCGCGATTGGGGTGCGGTAATGGCCTTGACCGGCGTCGGCCGCGGTGATCGCGTTATCTCGCAGGAGGTTGCTCTTGATGTCGTGTTTAGACAGAAAGGCCTCGATTTCAAACCCGGAGCCGAGTACTCATACTCGAACAGCGGATATCAACTCGCGACGCTCATCGCCGAGCGCGTTTCGAAACAAAAGCTGCCCGCCTTTATCGACGAACGCTTCTTCAAGCCGCTCGGGATGAAAAACAGTTCGTGGCGCGACGACTATCAACGTCTCGTACCGGGGCGTGCGCAAGGCTACTCGCGTCAGGGTGCGAATGCTCCGTGGCGACTCGATATGCCGATCATGAGCGTCTATGGTAACGGCGGCATGCTGACGACCATCGGCGACTGGCTAAAGTGGAACGCGATGCTCGATTCCGCGTCGATGGGCAAACCGCTTGTAGATGCGCTTGAAACTCAGGGCATACTTAACAGTGGGCGGAAGATCGAATACGCTCTCGGTCTCAATGTCGGCACATATCGCGGAATGCGAGATGTATCGCATGGCGGTTCGACCGCCGGTTACCAGACGTTTCTCGCTCGTTACCCTGACCAGAAGGTTTCCGTCGCGGTGCTTTGCAATGGTACAAGTCCGAGTGCCGGCCGGATCGCAGCCGATATCACCGACGAGATCTTCGGCCCCTTTCCTCAGCAGCCTACGGATTCCGCACCAGCCGCAACTGTCGCTCCCGAAACTTTGCAGAAGTACGTCGGTCTTTGGCGGAACGAGCGAACACGCTACCCCAGCCGGACGACATTCGAGAATGGCAAACTCCTGCTCAACGGGCGTCCGCTCACCCCGCTCTCTGACAGCGCGTTTCAATACGGACCAAGCAAGGTCTCGTTCAAGCTTGCCGCTGGCGGAAAGCCCGAATACGCTGAGGTCGACACCAACGGCGACGTCATTCGCCATATGTTCGAGGAAGCGTGGAAACCGTCGGCCAACGAGCTGTCGGCCCTCGTCGGCGTTTGGCACAGCGAGGAGGCCGAAGCGACTTTCAAATTTGTTGTCGAGGATGGAAAGGCATTTTTGACACAACGCCCGACCACGAAACTCCCGCTTACCCCGCTCTACAAGGACCATTTCAGTATCGGCGGTGTCAATGCGGTCGTATGGGTCATCCGCGATAGGGACGGAAAGATCGTTGATCTTCATGTCGGCGGATCGCGAATGCGGGATATGCCGTTCACCCGGGTCAAGTAAAATATGAAATTAAAAGTTCTGGTCCTGTTTTTACTCATTGTCGGTATCGCTTCATTTGCGGCCCAAGCTCAGGCAACCGCCGAGGCTGCGGTTGACGCTTTTGTTAAAGCCGAGATGGAGCGGAAGAAGATCCCCGGACTTTCGGTCGCGGTCATCAAGAACGGAAAGCCGCTTGTAGTAAAGGGTTACGGCCTTGCGAACATCGAGCACAACGTGCCGGTCAAGCCGGAGACGATCTTCCAATCGGGCTCGGTCGGGAAGCAATTCACGGCATTCGCGATAATGCTGCTGGTCGATGAGGGAAAGATCGGGCTGGACGACAAGATCAGCAAGTATCTCGGCGAAGTGCCGGAATCCTGGGCGAATGTTACGGTCCGACATCTGCTGACGCACACAGGCGGATTTACGGACTACTCGAGAGGCTTTGACTTTCGAAAAGACTACACCGAGGATGACCTGCTCAAGATAATCAAGGAGACACCGCTCGCCTTTGCTCCCGGGGAGAAGTGGCAATACAGCAATTTTGGTTACGTAACACTCGGCATCATCATCCGGAAGGTGACGGGGAAATTTTACGGGGATTTTCTGGCCGAACGCGTTTTCAAGCCTCTGGGAATGACCACAGCACGGGTGATAAGCGAGAGCGATATCGTACTGAACCGTGCCGCGGGCTACGTGCGCCGAAACGGCGAGGTCAAAAATCAGGAATGGGTCTCGCCGGTGCTGAACACGACCGCCGACGGTGCCTTGTATTTTTCTGTGCTCGATATGATCCGTTGGGAAGAAGCACTTGCCGGCCGAAAGCTACTGAGCAAGGCCGCCTACGACCATATGTGGACGCCGGTGAAGCTCAATGACGGCCGCGAGCAGCGGTACGGGTTCGGTTGGGCGCTTCGGCACGTAAACGGCTTTAAAGTCATCGAGCACGGCGGTGCATGGCAGGGCTTTAAGTCGTTCATTGCCCGCTACCCCGACCGCGGGCTGACGGTCATCGCCCTGGCGAATTCGGAGAACGCAAACCCGGCCCGGCTCGGCAATGGGATAGCAGAGGCTGTTGACCCGGCGGTAAAACCGAAGCCGATGAAAGACCCGGAGCCGGAGCGAACCGCGGGCTTCCGCAAGGTTATCGAAGATATCTTAGCCGGAAAACCGGACGAGAAACGGTTCTCGCCACGGCTTTATCGGGCGGTCAGCGATCCGAATGACCGATTGATCGCATACCTGAAAACGATCGGCCCGATACTGAAATTTGAGCTTTTGGAACGAAACGACATCGGCGAGGCGGTGTTGTACAAATATGCTGTCGAATTCGAAAGCATGAACGTCATAGTCGAGATCGGCGAGGACAAAAAGGGCATAATCGGCTACCTGGAACTTCAACCGGAGTGAGGTGCTGTAACGATGAGAACACTGATCAAAAATGCCGGGTTGTTACTGCAGTTGAAGGTTACATTGCCGATGTAACGATGAACTGAGAGATTTTGGTCATTTTTAGCAGCATCTGGCGAGTTCTAGACCCGGCTTTTTATAATCGGAATGATGCTAAATTAGTCTAGTAGATGACCATCGGCTTTTCGAGGTTCAAGATGACGGCTTCTCGACCAGCCGATTTTCCAATTTGTTTGCCGGTTTATGTGTAACGCGTGGAACCATTCTAAACGTTGTCGTTGCGGTTTTGGCGGGGATGGCCACTTGGGTGCTCATTCAGGCATCGTTCCAAGCTTTTCTCATTTACTCCGTTGCGAGCAAAAAGTTGGCTCTGTATGGGCGATGTCATTCGTAGTGCCGAATGCTAATTGCCCTGTGTGCCAGAAAAAGGTCTATTTCTATCAATCAGAGTCTGGCGGTAGGGTCTTTTTTGACAAGTTGGGTTGGCCGTGGCCGAAACACCCTTGTACTGATCGAACGATCGGGAAACGTTCCGTTGATCTCGTTGAAGTCATCTCGAACGATGATAAGAATAATGAGATCATCAAAATAATTGGCGAAACCATTTCGGAAGGTTATGCTGCGATGGTCTGCACATCAGTGAATCCCAAATCGCTTTCCGCGGAACTTTTGGTGATAGACAACTCGACGCGGGCTACAAAGGCAAGGTCCGTATCAATTGATCTCGAATCCAAAATTGGTGCATCGGGTGGGGCTCTGCTTTTTTTGAAGGAGGTCGATGCAAAAAAAGGGCAATACATCGTACGATTTTACTTTCGTGGCCAGCAAAGCGAGCTTGAGCCTAAAGAAATCAATGCGATGATTTCGACCCTCAAAAGGCCGGTTATCAAGAAAGGGGAATTCCAAATAAAGGAATTCCAAGGCTCTGCTGTCAAATATGAAGATAAGCAGTCTTGGCTCCGAGGCGTCCATAACATCAATCAGGCTTTAACGAAAAAACAACGCAATAAGACCTCAAAGAATAAGAAAAAAGGCAAAACTAAGAGATGTAAGTTTTGTAACAATGACATTTTCAGCTCGGAGGAAAAAAACCACCAAGAAGTATGCAAGGTTCAACGAATCGAGTGTACGTTTTGTAAAGAAAAGACGGAGAGGCAAAAGCTTGAGAAACACGAGCAAACGTGTCAAGTGAAGCGGAGCAAGATAAAGCGGATACCGAAGCTCAATACATGAAAACACTGATCAAAAATGGCCGGGTTGTTACTGCGGTTGATGATTACGTCGCGGATATTTTCATCGACGGCGAGACGGTGACGACGATCGGGAAGACGCTTGATGTTGAAGCTGATGTGGTGATCGATGCGAGCGGCAAGCTTGTCATTCCCGGCGGGATCGATCCGCACACGCATATGGAGCTGCCGTTTGGCGGGACCGAGTCCAGCGATGATTTCTTTACCGGAACGCGGGCGGCGGCCTTCGGCGGGACGACGACGATCATCGATTTCGCCGTGCAAACGAAGGGCGAATCTATGACCTCGGGCGTCGATGCGTGGCACAAGAAAGCCGAGGGCAAGACGTGCATCGACTATGGGTTTCATCTGATCACGACCGAGTTCGAAGACGGGAACGAGCGAGAGATGTACTCCTTGATGGACGAGGGCATCACGTCGTTCAAGCTGTTCATGGCGTATCCGGGCGTCTTTTTAGCAGATGACGCGACGATCTTTCGGGCGATGTCGGCGGCGGGTAAACGCGGCGGCCTAATCTGTATGCACGCCGAGAATGGCATCGTCATTAACGAGATCATCAAGCGTTTCTTAGCTGACGGACGCACTGCTCCGAAGTATCACGCACTGACACGCCCGACCATAGCCGAAGCCGAAGGCGTTCATCGTGCGATCGCGATCGCCGAGATGGCGGAATCGCCGGTTTATATCGTGCATCTTTCTTGTACAGATGCTTTGAATCAGGTTCGCCAAGCGAGAGATCGCGGCATTGCGGCGTTTGCCGAAACTTGTCCGCAGTATCTATTCCACTCGATCGAAGATTACGGCGATGGCTGGGACGGTGCGAAATACGTAATGACGCCGCCGCTTCGCGAAAAGCACAACTGTGCCGACCTTTGGACCGGCCTCAAGATGGACGACCTGCAGGTGATCTCGACCGACCATTGTCCGTTCTGTATGAAAGAGCAAAAAGAACTCGGCCTTGGCGATTTCACAAAGATCCCGAACGGAGCTCCCGGCGTAGAGAATCGCCTCGCACTCATCTACAACGGCGGTGTTGTCGAGAACCGTATCTCGCTAAATCGCTTTGTCGAACTGACCTCGACTGCGGCGGCTAAGATGTTCGGCATGTTCCCGAAAAAGGGCACGATCGCCGTCGGTTCGGATGCCGATATTGTGATATTTGATCCGAATGGCGAGACGACCTTCGGAGTCGAACACGAACACATGAACGTGGACTACAGTTCTTACGAAGGCTGGAAGATCAAAGGCAAGGTCGAAACCGTCCTATCTCGCGGTCGTGTTGTCATCCAAAACGGTGAACACACCGGAAAACAGGGCGACGGCCAATTCCTCAAACGCGGCGAATGCGTTAAGGTCTAGAAAAAAGATGGAACGGCGATCGGATCGCGCCGAAGGCCGTCCCGTCAAGCGGGCGGATTCATCTTCAGGCAGGCCGTTGGGCCCGAGACAGGAATTGTCCGGGATGAATCCCCTATTAATACTCCCGCGGATTATTCGCCGGAATCACTCCACATTTCAAAGCTGCCCCAGATCGCATCGATGATGCTTTCGTTAGCAGCGAAGCGGCCTTCTTCCGTGCCGAGGATCATCACGTAGTTGTCCGTGATGTCGGTGCCGACGAGGATCCGGAGCTTGCCTTTGCCGCGCGAAGGATGGACTGTCGTCGCATCCGCGACCGCATATTCGCCGCCTTCCGCTTTGAGGTCGCCTGGGGTGACCTCTTGGCCAAGGGCCGTGAGGAATTCGACCGCGTCATTAAGTAGGTCCTCTTTTGTCCGGGTCTTGTCCTTATAGGCAAGAACAAACACGTCAATCTCGGACGGAGCGGGCGTTGTCGCGGCGAATACGTCTATGCCGTCGATGGTCTCGCTTTGACCTTCCGAGCCTTCAGGCATTGAGAATCCATAACCCTTTGCTGAGTCATAAACGTAGATCCAGTCCTGCGGAACCGGATTGCTCTTGTTGGCCGTCTTAGCCTTTCCCTCGGTCGGTTTGGCTTCGTTGGTCAGTTTCGGCTTGTCCTTGCCATCGGCCTTCGCGGTGTTACCGCTGTTCGAGTTCGAGGCAGGCGGTTTAGCAGTGTTGGCCGGTTTATTGGCCGCGGTATCCATGTTGGTGCCGACCGAGAACGAGCAGCCGGCGATCATCGTCCCGAATGTCGCAATAGCGATGGTTGTAATTATTCTGGTTTTCATTTTTTCTCCCTTAAGCTTTCGGTGCGACCATTATTCAACGACAGCGGTAGGTTTCTTGTTGCGGTAGTAAAGCGTTACCTTCGAGATCTCGAGAAGGTTCAGCCGACCCCACTCGATGTAGTTACCGTCTTCGTCCTCGATCCTAATGTCCCAATATTTTGCCCGTTCTTTCGGCGAGAAAAAGACATCGAGTTCCTCTCCAGAGAGAAGCGTGTCCGCCCCTAGAATATCGTCGCCCCAGTCATTGGCGCTGTGCGGCGTGACGTAAAGCGCGTAGATCTCAACGCCTGTCCGGTTCACGAGGGTGAAATCCTGTCGCCCTTGCGCGGCTGTTTCCGAAGTTCCAATTCCGGGAAGGCAAATGAAACCAAAAATCAACAAAGCGTAAATCGCTAATCTTCTGCTGTAATTCATCGTTATCTCCTGTTTTGTGTTAATTGCTAGGCCGCGAACATCAGCGGCGGACCCAAACAACGCCGTCGGACCAGATAATGCGTGATTCATCTGCTGACAGACGGCCGTTCTGTGTTGCGAAATCGAGTGCGCGGACGATGCCGGCTTTGAATGTTCCTCTTGAGCGGGTCGTCCCGCCGCGGCGGGCATCGGTGATCGTGAGGTTCGCTCCGTTCTGACTTATCCTCCAGACGTAAGGCGATCTTGAGCCGTCGTCGTAGTATCAGTCCCAGATGCCCTCGAGGTCCGGAACGTACTCATCGAACATGGCGGTCGCCTTTCCGTTCTTGTAATAGAGCGAAACCGAATACACCTCACGCAACGTCAGGCGGTCCCATTCGATGGAATTGCCGTCCGAGTCCTCGATGCGAAGATCCCAGAGCCTTGCCGGCTCGGTCCGGTTAAGCGTAATGCCGACATCTTCATTGAGTGCCAGAACATCGACGCCCAAGATGTCATCGCCCCACTCTTTCGAGTTGTGCGGCGTGACATAGAGTGCGTTTATCACGACATTTGTCTTGTTCACTACAATGAACGTGTGCTCGGTACGCTGGGCTGATACTTCGATCGCTCCGAAGATCATGGCGAGAAATGCCAAAGCAAATCCCGGTTTAATTATTCCTTTCATTCCTGTTCTCCTATGATCTGATTGTTGTTGAGGCACGCCGAGTCTCCGATCGCTTCTCAAAGGTTCAAGAAGCCGGTGAAAATGCTCCAAATGAGCACTTTCAATCAGTTTCTTCGGGCAATTTGTTCTCTAATCGTTAAAACGAGGATCGCGGTTAAAAAGTGTAATGGCCCGGGGATTTTCTTTTTGCGAATTTGGTTCTATACTCTGCGTAATCTCCTCGACATTTCTGTTTATGCTTCAAAGCGCTACGGAGCGGGTGGCCGCCTTATTATCTGAATGGGGCAAGGGGGATACGTCTGCTCTCGAGCAGCTAATGCCGCTTGTTTACGACGAGCTGCGACGAATGGCTCGGCAACACCTTCGGCGGCAGCCTGTAGGGCACACCCTTCAGACAATGGACCTGATCCACGAGGCGTATATCAAGCTCTCGAAGCAAGAGGAGCCGGGCTGGAACGATCGGGCCCACTTTTTCGCCGTGGCGTCGCGGGCAATGCGGCACATTCTGGTCGATTACGCGCGCTCAAAGCAGAGCCGGAAACGCGGCGGCTGGCAGGAGAGAGTGACACTCAGCGAAGAGCTTTCAGCCACAAATGCCCGAGCGGGCGAGATGATCGCCCTCGATGAAGCGCTCGACGCCCTTGCCAAGCTCGATGAACGTAAGGCGCGGATCGTCGAGCTGAAATACTTTGCCGGGATGACGTCCGAGGAGATCGGCCTAGTGCTTAAGGTCTCGCCGGAGACGGTCAAACGGGATTGGCGGTTCGCACGGACCTGGCTGCTGAAGGAGTTGGGGGCCGCGCAAGGAGAAGGATGAGCCGGATCGACCTAAGCCGGATCGAAGAGATATTCCACGCAGCCCTTGAGATTCCGGCGGCGGAGCGGGAAGGGTATCTCGAACATGCGTGCGGTGGCGATGCCGCGCTTCGCAGTGAGGTCGAATCGCTTCTGGAACTAGACGGCCGTCAGAATGAGCTGCTCGACGGCTCACCCGCGGCGCTTGCCGCAGAGTTGATCGGTGAACGCACTGATGGCGAGAGCAAGATAGGCAGTCTTATCGGACGTTACAGTATCGTCCGTTTATTGGGTGTCGGGGGCATGGGCGAGGTTTATCTCGCAGAAGATTCCCGTCTCGGCCGGAAGGTCGCTATCAAAATACTGCCCGCCGAGTTCGCCTTTGATGACGGCCGGCTAAAACGCTTTGAACTTGAGGCGAGATCGGCCTCCGCCTTGAACCACCCGAACATCCTGACCATTCACGAGATCGGCGAGGCAGACGGAATGCGGTTCATCGCAACGGAATACGTCGATGGCCGGACGTTGAAGGACGTGCTCCGCGATGGAAAACTCCCGGTTGAGTCGGCTTTGGAAATCGCGGTCCAGATCGGCTCCGCGCTCGACGAAGCTCATACGGCCGGGATCGTGCATCGGGACATCAAGCCGGACAATGTGATGGTTAGGCCGAGTGGGCTGGTCAAGATACTGGATTTCGGGGTTGCTAAATTCCTCGAAACAGGATCTGGCGAACCAACCGGTACGGCGGAAGGCCCGACAGGCCGCGGTAAGACAGAGGCCGGAGCGATCATCGGGACGGCTGATTACATGTCGCCCGAGCAGGCAAGCGGCGGAGAGGTTGACAGACGGTCCGATATCTTCAGTTTCGGCGCGGTCCTTTACGAAATGGTCTCCGGCCAAAGAGCATTCAAGGGTACGGACGCCCAGGAGACAATGTCGGCGATCATACAGAAAGACCCAGAGCCGATCCGGATGAGCGTCGCCGATATATCCGATCGGGTCGAGGCGATCATAACCCGTGCCTTGGCGAAGGACCCGAACGACCGTTACCAGACTGTCGGAGATCTGCTTGCGGATCTACGCAACGAAAAGCGCCGGATCGAGCAAGCGGAAGCCGCTGTTGCGACCGATGAGTCTCGACATCTTCAGCCCGAGCCAAACGGGCTCGAGGAACTCACGACAGAGAGGGAGACCTCGTCCCTGATCAACCATAGCCGACCGGTCACCAGGATGGCTATGGCCGGGTCGCTTGTGGCTTTTCTTGCCGTGGTCGGCGGTATCTTCGGTTACCGTTATCAGGCGGCGAATAAAGAAATAAGCTCGATCGCCGTAATGCCGATCGCGAATGCGAGCGGAAACAGCAATATTGAATATCTTGCGGACGGAATGACGGATAACCTGATCCGAAGTCTTTCGTCCGTTCCCGGCCTTTCCGTAAAAGCGAGAAGTACTGTTTTTTCTTATAAAGGCAAAGAGCTTTCACCGAGAGTTATTGGGAGCGACCTAAGTGTCGACGCCGTTCTGCTGGGACGGCTTGAACAAGGCGACGAGGAAATACGGTTGAGTCTCGAACTTGTTGACACGTCGACCCAGGACGTTCTGTGGTCCGCGAATTATTCGCGGGTGATGGCGGAACTAACGACCATGCAGCGGGAGATTGCCCGCGATGTGTCGGGGCACTTGCGGCCAGGACTGACCCCGGCCGAGCAGAGACGCATCTCCAAGAACTATTCGACGAGCGCAGAAGCACAGTTGCTATATCTGAGAGGCAGGTTTCAGTGGGTAAGACGGACTGCCAGAGATCTCGAAAAGGCCGCACGGTTCTTTGAACAAGCCATTGAGAAAGATCCGGATTATGCTCTGGCCTATACTGGTCTAGCCGACGCCTACGCCCTTAAGCCTCTTTACGGAAACTTTAGTCCGCACGAGCATCTGCCGAAGGCAAAGCAAGCGGCTCTCAAGGCTCTGGAGATCGACCCGAATCTTGCCGAGGCACACGCTTCGCTCGGCTACATTGCACAAACTTTCGAGCATGATTGGGAGACGGCCGGAAACGAGTACCGCACGGCGATCCGGCTGAATCCGAACTACGCGACCGCCCGGCAGTGGTATGCGGAGCACCTTGCATTTCGCGGCAATTTGGAGGAAGCCCTGGTTGAGATCGACGTTGCACTTGAGCTTGACCCGTTCTCAATGGTGATCAATCGGATGAAGGGAAACCTGCTCACGTTCTCAAAACGGTACGATGAGGCGATCGCCCAGTTCGAGCGGACCATTGAGCTTTATCCGGAGAGTCCGATCGTCCGGTTCAATCTTGCCGAGGCGCATGCGGCCAAAGGAAAGCGGGCAGAGGCTATCGAACATTTTCTTGCCGGGCTTCAGCTTGACGGGGCGAGCAATTATGAGCTCCGCAGGTACAAGAGCGCATTCAAATTGAAGGGCTGGAATGGTTTTTGGATGGAACATCTGGCGACGATGATCAACCTCGAACGTGCTGTCAAGGGCAACAAGGACCGTTCCTTTTACGATAACGAAGGGTTGGCATATGCTTACGCGGCGGTCAACTATAATGAAAAGGCCATCGAGTATCTAAACAAAGCTTATGAGGCGAGAGAGCCGAGCATTGTGACCATTGCAAATTCGGATGTTTACGACGGATTGAGGTCTGACGTTCGATTTCAAGAACTCATCGCCAAGATCGGCCTCCCGCAATAAGAGTGCGTTCTAAAATGCACGACGGCCACGCAAATCTATGGGTGGAACGTTTCCGGTTCTCCAGGGAAAAAGGAATTTCAAACAATGATAGCAAGACTTGCCGACCGTGATCTTCGCACAAAATTCGGCGTTTTCAGAGAGGTGCTCTACTACGATGGCCAGCGTGAATCGATCGCGTTGGTAATGGGCGAGGTGTCCGGGGCCGAGAATGTGCTTTGTCGGATCCACTCCGCCTGCATTGGTGGACACGTCTTCAACAGCATCGAGTGCGAATGTGCGGCAGAGATGGCGGCAGCCCAGGCAGCGGTAAAGCGCGAAGGTCGCGGCGTTATCATCTATCTCGACCAGGAAGGAAAAGGCAATGGCCATCTCGCGCTGATCGAGAGTATGAAATACAAGAAGGAACACGGCCAAGCCGAGGCATACCGCATGGCCGGTTTTGAGCCGGATGCGAGAAGTTATCGGCCGGCGGCGCAGATACTTGCGGAACTGGGAGTGAGCTCGGTGACGATGCTCACCGGCAATCCGTCAAAGGCCGCGGAGCTTTCCGAACTTGGTATCACGGTTTCAGGTACACGTCCGCTCGAACTTGTTAGCTACGTGTAATACCACTCCCGCGGGACGACAAATTACGACTTTTCGTGCAGAATAAGGCGTTGTTCGGCCGTTGACCCTGATGGACAATTCGCTTGTATCCGACGCTCGCCCTGCGGCGTCAAATAATCTTCTAAAAATACTTGGCATCGGCTTCGGTGTGGCGATCGTCATCGGCGCCGTCATGGGTGGTTCGGTCATTCGAACTGCAGGTATGCTCGCGGGGCACCTTGGCAATGAATGGCTGGTCATCGGCGTGCTTGCTCTTGGGGCGATCTGGGCGTTGATGGGGGCCAATAGCTATGCCGAGCTCGGTACGATGCTTCCCGAGGCAGGCGGCGGATATGTTTTCCTCCGACGAGCCTATGGCGAATTCATCGGCTTTGCCGGAGGAGTGAACGACCTGATCATCAACGTCTGCGCGGTCGCATATCTCGCGATCGTGTCGAGTGAGTTCTTCTGCTCCCTTTTCCCAAAGTTGCAGGGTTACGAAAATTTGATCGCCGTCGTTCCGATCGTCGTTTTTGGCTTGCTTAACTGGCTCGGCCTCCGCGAAGGCGACCTTTCGCAAAAGCTCATCAGCACGCTCAAGATGCTGCTGTTTGCCGGGTTTGTCGCGGCGTGTTTTATGTACAGCGGCGGGACTGAGAACCCGGCGAATGAGCAGATCGTTCGCTTCGATTCGTATTTCGCTCTTTTTGCAGCCGTGATGCTTTCGTTCCAGATCGTGAACGAATCGTACGCGGGTTGGTACTCCAGCGTCTATTTTTCAGAGGAGCACACCGACCCGGCCCGGAACATTCCGCGGTCGATGTTTACCGGTATCATTTTGGTTTCTGTCGCATATCTAGCGATACACGCGGCATTTATGTATGTCCTGCCGCTGACAGAGATGGCCGAGTCGAAGGTGGCAGGCGCCAATGTCGCAGACCGTGTATTCGGTTCGGCCGGCGTGGTCGCTGTCACGGTATTCGGCATCGTGACGACGATCGGGATCGTCAACGCGATCTTGCTTTATGGCCCGAGGGTGCCGTTTGCGATGGCCCGCGACGGGCTGCTTCCGCGGCAGTTCGCGAGCGTCAATAAGGGGGGAACGCCGGCGATAGCACTCGCATTTCTAGTTGTTTTCGGTTCGTTGGCGGCACTGAGCGGCAGCTTTGAGTCGCTGCTCGCGATGACCGCTCTCTTTGCGATCATCGGCGATGGGGCCGTATATCTTGCACTTTTCGTGCTTCGAAGGAAAGAACCCGGCCTGAATAGACCGTTCAAAGCCTACGGTTACCCCGTGCTGCCGGCGATCGTGCTTCTCGTGGCCGTCGTCTTTTTGGTCGGCTATTTGGTCAGCAATCCGGTCAATAGCCTTATCGCTCTTGGCATCGTTGCCTTATTTTACCCCGCCTTTCGTCTTCTTAAACGGGTATCACAATGATCTATTCAGACCTGCAATTATCACAGATGCTCGAGCGTACGGAGGCCCGGGCGAATTCGGATTTTGTTGCGACGCGGGCCCGGCTTGAGCCGGAGAGCGGTGCCGCGTGGATCGAGGTCGGCGGAGCCTATGCGATGTTTGACGGCGCGGAGTCGCCGCTGACGCAGACGTTCGGCCTTGGTATTTTTGAGGAAGCGACGCGCGAGCACCTGGATGAGCTCGAGACTTTTTTTAAGGATCGCGAGTCCCCGGTCTTTCATGAAGTAAGCCCGATGGCGGACCCTTCGATCCTCACGCTGCTCGGCGAACGCGGTTATCGTCCGATTGAGTTGACCACCATCCTTTACAGAGAACTTGGCAGCGAGATCGCTGAGGGACGAAGTCGGGCACCGGAACTCACGACACGGGTCATTTCCGACGATGAGGCCGACCTTTGGGCGCAAACGTCTGCTTCCGGCTGGGCGACCGAACACGAAGGGCTGGCGGATTTCATGTTGAACTTTGGCCGGATCAGTGCGAGATGCGATGGCGCGTTCCCTTATCTGGCGGAGCTCGCGGGCCGTCCGATCGCGACCGGAATGCTCTTCATTTACGGCGAAATGTGCATCCTTGCAGGAGCAAGCACCATTCCGGAGGGTCGCAATCGTGGTGCGCAAAATGCTCTGCTTAGCGACCGGCTCCGTTTCGCTGCCTCCCGCGGCTGCAAGCTTGCGATGATGGGTGCCGCACCGGGCAGCCAATCGCAAAAGAACGCTCAGAAGAATGGATTTCAGATCGCCTACACGCGCATAAAATGGCAGCTTTTCGGGTGACTTGGGCTATACTATCGGCGTTCGCCGCTTATGAAACGCTGTCCCGAATGCAGAAGAGATTACTTTGATGATTCGTTAAGCTATTGCCTCGACGACGGTTCAGTACTGCTCGAAGGGCCATCAAGTAGCCCGTCATTCTCGGTCGAGCCCGCGACCGCTATCATGGCTCTTCCCTCGATCGCCGATCAGCCGACCGTTCGGCTTTCTACACCAACCCTGGGAGACCAGCCACCGCTCAACTCGATCGCGGTCATCCCGTTCCGTAACCTAAGCCCGAGTGGTGACGGAGATTACTTTTCGGACGGCCTTGCAGAGGAACTTTTGAACGTACTCTCGAAGATCGAAGGGCTGCGGGTCGCGGCCCGAACCTCCGCCTTTTCATTCAAGAACGCAAAGACCACGGCAACCGAGGTCGGGAATGCGCTCGGCGTCGCGACCGTGTTTGAAGGCAGCGTCCGCACGGCCGGTGAGAGGGTGCGCATCTCGGTTAGCCTGGTGAAGGTAAGTGACGGCTTTCAGCTTTGGTCCGAGACCTATGACCGAACGCTGGACGATATCTTCGCGGTCCAAGACGACATTGCACAATCCGTAGTGCAGGAACTTCGTGGGTTGCTGCTTGGAATCAAGCCCGAACAGATACCGATCGATCAGGTCGAAACGGATGTTGCGGAGGCTGTTCGCGGAAGGACGGCCGAGCCTGAAGCTCATCGGCTGATGCTGATGGGGCGCTACCATCTCGGTTTGTATACGCGTGAGAATGCCGAATCGGCGATCGAGTTTTTCACGCGTGCCCTTGAGATAGATCCGGGTTTCGCCTTGTGTTGGGCGGAGCTTTCGCGGGCCTATTCAATCTGTGCCGGAAAATCATGGTCTCCTACCGATGAGGCATTTGCATTGTCACGCGAAGCGGTCGAGAAGGCTTTGGAACTCGAACCCGAACTTGCCGAGGCACACGCCCAACTCGGGCGGATCCAGGCTTCATACGACTGGGACCTCAAGGCTGCCGCAGTATCGTACGACCGAGCGTTGGCGATCGCACCGGGAAGTGCAACGGCACTCGACGGAGCAAGCGTTCTTGCCTACAAGCTCGGAAACTTCGAGCAGGCCCTTGAGCTCTGCCAGCGAGTGCTTGACCATGATCCGCTGAGCGCTCCCGTTTGGCACAACCTTGGATTGCTTTGCCATTCTGCGGGAATCCTGGACGAAGCCGAGAGTGCGTTCTTGCGGTCGCTTGAAATGCCGACAAGCGGCGTGGCCACGAGCGCTTTGCTTGCACTTGTCGTGCTTGATCGTGGTAATTCCGTTCGAGCGAAAGAACATGCGAATGCCGAGCGGGATGAGTTCTGGAAGGACTGGGCGATGGCGATGATCGAATATCGGGAGGGAAATACATCAGCCTCAGACTCGGCACTCGAGCGATTGAAAACAGAAGCCACTGTCGGTGACGCGTTTCAGATCGCAGAAGTACATGCCTTCCGCGGCGAGGCGGACGAGGCGTTCGCGTGGCTTGAACGCGCTGTCGAGGCACGCGACCCCGGCGTGACGCACGCAAAGGTTGATCCGCGGTTTGCGAATCTGGTAGGCGATGGCCGATGGCAGCCGCTGATGGAGCGGATCGGGCTCGGCGGATGACAGCGATCTACTGTTCCTTGGTGTTCGGCTCGCGGGTGTTCGGCTCGCGGGTATTAGGCTCACGCGAAGTGAGATTCAGCGAGTCGGATTCACGTGTATTTGGCTCGCGGGTATTCGGTTCGCGGAGTGAGTGTTCATCAGTTTCGTCGATCGTGTTCGGTTCGCGGGGATTGCTCATGGTGTTACTCCTTTTGCACTTAAATGCCGTTAACTCTAGATGGGCCTGCCGGGATTGTCAACTAAAAGTCCTGAGTCCTTGTTATAGAAATTTATGAAACGATGCCCTGAATGCAGGCGAGATTATTACGACGATACGTTGCTGTATTGTTTGGATGACGGCAATGAGCTGCTAGAAGGTCCCGCTAGCGGCCAGTTCGACGAACCGCAAACAGCGATCTTGCACTCGACCGCCGCTCCCGGCGAGGCTCCGACCCGTGCGCAGTTTCACAATACTGAACAGACATCCGTCTCTGCTAGAGGAGTCGAGGCGGAGCCTCACGAAAGCTTGGCCGATTCGGCAACAAAGCACAGCCCACATGCAAATCAGGTAGCTAAACCGCTTTTGGTGGTCGCGGTTATAGCCACGGTCGCTCTAGGCAGCTTTTTCGGATACCGATATCTCCCATCAGCAAATTCGAAGCAGATAGAATCAATCGCGGTAATGCCGTTTGAGAATGGCACTGGCGATCCCGATCTCGAGTATCTTTCCGACGGCATGACGGAGACCCTGATCGGAACTTTGTCTCGGCTGCAACAGGTCAAAGTCAAAGCACGTTCTTTGGTCTTTCGCTACAAGGGAAAGGATGCTGACGCAAAAACCGTCGCTTCGGAACTAGGTGTGCAGGCTCTGCTGAACGGCCGACTTACAAAACGAGGAGATCAACTCGCGATCAATCTTGAACTAGTTGAGGCAGAGACCGGGGATGTCATTTGGAGCGACAATTACGAACGTTCCCAAGCGGACCTGGTGTCGCTGCAGAAAGAGATCTGGCGGGACGTTTCCTCCAGGCTCGAATCCATTGCCGGAACCGAACAGGTCAACGCCGCCAGGAACATATCGAGCGATTCCGAAGCATATGAGCTCTATCTGAAGGGGCGATTTTATTGGAATCTTAGGGGGGCGGACAATTTGAAGAGAGCCTTGGAGTTATTCGAGCAGGCTGTAGCAAAAGATCCGAATTACGCACTCGCTCATACCGGGATCGCTGACGCTTACAGCCTTCTGCCGGTTTACAACGTAATGACTCCGAGGGAGGGAATGCCAAAGGCGAAAGAAGCTGCACTTAAGGCGCTAGCTCTGGACGATAGCCTTGCTGAGGCGCACACAGCACTCGCCCTGGTGCTTTGCACCTATGATTATGATTTCGTAGCGGCCGAACGGGAGTACAAACGTGCCATCGAACTCGATCCCGGTTACGGTACGGCCCATATGTGGTATGGCGAGATGTTGAGGTATCTTGGCCGCATGGACGAGGCGATCCGCGAGACTGGCTTGGCACTTCAGACGGATCCACAGTCTCCGATTATGACGGCCAATCACGGTATCTCTTTCTTCAATGCGAGGCAGTTTGACAAGGCCGTGCAATTTATAGAGGACTCCAAAAAGCTTGGTCCGGTTTCCCCCCTCGGCAATCAGGTGATGTTCCAGATCTACCAGATCCAAGGGAAACAAGACGAAGCAATCAGCTCGATTGCAAGTCTTTATGAACTTCTCGTGGGCCAGCAGGACGCGGATGCGATCCGTAATGCCTATCTGGACGAAGGTTGGAACGCGGCCATACGAAAGGTGATCGAAGCTGAGAAGCGAAGTATGAATAGGGCATGGGAGCTCGCGAACTTTTACGTAATTCTGGGCGATCACGATAAGGCGTTCGCGGAACTGGACAGAGCGTACCAGGAACGTGGATTTACGATCCTTCAGATTCGCACGAGCCCCGCCCTCGACGGGATACGAGATGACCCCCGTTACAAGGAATTGGTTCGAAAGATCCCGTTCCCGGATTAAGTATGAAACGATGTCCACAATGCAGCCGTGAATACGACCTCACGATGAGCTTCTGCCTCGACGACGGAACAGAGCTGCTTTACGGCCCGGCAACAACTGACGAGCAGGCGACGGCGATCTTGCATTCGACGGAAGCACTGAGCGAGGCCGCGACCCGCGCTCAGTTAGACACGACGAACGAGACGGCGGTCCTTCCAGGCGGTATTGAGAGAGTAACTTCGACAAAGCGTCGGGGCCTTGTTCTTGCGGGAGCGGGACTGACCGTGATCGTCATTGCCGTGGCCGGCTGGTATTTCGTTGGCGAGAAACTGTTCCCGAAACCGACGCCATTTGCAAAGATCAGCTCCGAGGAACTCTTCACCGGAGACAGCATCGGAAGGTATGCACTCTCCCCCGACGGCAAGCTGATCGCTTACAACAAGCGGGCTATGAAAGAGGGTAAGGATACCAAGATGGTGGTCGTTCGACAGTTGGCGTCCGGTGCCGAAAGTGTCATCCGCGAGGTGGACGCGGTGAGTACAAATTTGATCGTAGAATCTTTCTCGCCGGACGGCGAGTATATCTATTTTGGCGAGAGTCAGGCCGGAGGCCCGAGCAACCTTTATAAGATCGCAACACTTGGCGGCAGCGTACGAAAAATACTGGAGAATGTCACGACTACTGCGATATCGCCGGACGGGAAAAAGATCGCGTTCAAAAAGTCAGGCGGAGGCCAGGATATTTATGAAGGGAACGTAGATGGCTCCGGTCAACAAGTGCTTCTAGCCGCCGCGGATATCAAAGCTGGCGCGATAATATTGGGCGACTGGTCGCCTAACGGCAAGAAGCTCTCTATGTGGTACTGGCGGGCGGACATGAAAGATGAAGCGGGTGCGAACGACTCCCCGTACTTTATCGCGGTGCTTGATACTGAAAATCCCGGTGATTCAGCAACGGAAAGGGTAAGGGTCCTGCATGAAGGCGATTGGGGGAACGATCCCAACACTTTTCATTGGGCAGCGGACGGGAACGGACTCGTGTTTTTAGCAAATAAAGTAGGTTCGCCCCTGAAAGCCGATTTGTTCTATTTGTCCTATCCGGGCGGAGAGCTGCGCCAACTCACGGATGATGCGGCGAATTATCTTGATCTGAAGGTCGCGGCAGATGGGAAAAGCCTAATTGCCCGGACCGGTTTCCGTCTGGTCACCCTTTGGTCTCTCGACCCAAAAACAAAAACCGCCAAACGCCTCACGTCCGAAGATAAGGCCACACATTCCAATTCACTTTCAGCATCGAATGACGGCCAGTTGTTCTTTCTGAAACGTGGAAAGGGAGCCGATGAATTCTACTCGATGAATCAAGACGGGACCGATCAAAAGAAGCTCTTCACCCGGAAAGGAACTGTCGATGGTTTTGAGGTAACATCCGACGGAAAATATTTCGTGGCAAGCGCCTGGTCGCCCTCCGGCCCCGGGAATCATTTATACCGGATGGACCTTGATGGATCAAATGAAATTCAGCTGACCGATGTAAAGAACACAGCCAGCGTCAACATTCGGCTAACCGCGGGCGGGATGATCTGGTTTACCCGGATTTCGGAGTTTGGCCCATCCCAGCGGATGCAAATTATGAGAATACCGGTCGCAGGCGGATTCGCTGGGGTTGTCGAAGGGCTGGAGCCAGCATTTGGCGATCGAAATCCTTCGCCGTCGCCAAATTATATGTACCTGGCGTATATGGCTTGGGTGAAAGATGAGCAGACCGGCAAGATAAAAAGTTTTGTCAGAGTAGTTGAACTAAATGACGGCGTCGCCGGAAAGAAGGTCTTGGAAATAAATGGCGACCAGATGTCGAGGATCAAGTGGACACCTGACAGCAGCGCGATCGTCTTTGAAAGAGATACAGGACGCCACGATCTTTTCAAAATAGACATCGCCAGTAAGACCGAGACGCAGGTCAGTGAATTCGACACAAATATGGATACCGCTGATTTTGTTTGGTCGCAGGACGGCACGAAGATCCTGATGTTTAAGTCATTGGGTTTGAGCAGCATCATTCGAATAAAGGATTCAGGCCTGGCGAATTAGCGGATGGTCCCCCGAATTTCTAGCCGAGATCAAATAAGTATGAAAAGATGCTCCGAATACAGGAGCAAACAATATCGATGAAGACCGACCACGTTGAATTTGTCGAAATGACCGACGACGTTTCCGCATCGCCGTTGTGGAATGCCGACCTTGCTCCGACGACGATCGGCCAGCGGACGTGGTCCACGTGGAACATTGCCGCTCTTTGGATCGGGATGAGCGTCGTCATCACGACGTATATGCTCGGCGGAAGCCTGATCGCACAGGGTATGGCGTGGTGGCAGGCGATGCTGACCATCCTGCTCGGCAACTGCATCGTGCTTGTCCCGATGGTGCTAAATGCACACGCCGGAACGAAGTACGGCATCTCGTTTCCGGTTCTGCTGCGGGCCTCGTTCGGGACGAAAGGAGCGAACATCCCGGCGATGCTCCGGGCCGTGGTCGCGTGCGGATGGTTCGGGATACAGACGTGGATCGGCGGAACGGCGATCGACGCATTGCTCGCGGCTTTGTGGGGCGGCTGGACTGAGATCGGCGGCATAATAGCAGGCAATCCGGTACACACGTGGATCTCTTTCTTACTGTTTTGGGGAATTCAAGTCGTCATAATCCTTCGCGGCATCGAGGGCATTAAACATCTCGAGTCCTGGGCGGCACCACTACTCCTGCTCGGCGGGCTGATCCTGCTTATCTGGGCTTCGAGTGCGGCGGGCGGGCTTGGCAATGTACTTTCGGGGACGACCGCACTGCAGGCAACGCAAGCTGATTTTTGGGCGATCTTTCCCGCCGCATTGACCGCCTCGGTCGGCTATTGGGCGACGCTAAGTTTGAACATTCCGGACTTCACCCGTTATGCGAAGAGCCAGCGTTCGCAAATGCTTGGGCAGGCTCTCGGGTTGCCGCTCACGATGACGGCTTTTGCATTCATCGGCGTTGCGGTGACGAGTGCGACCGTGATCATCTATGGCGAGGCGATTGCCGATCCGGTACAGCTCATCAAGAAATTCGACAACGTGTTCGTCATTTTGTTCGCGATGGTCGTGATATTTGTCGCACAGCTCACGACAAACATGGCGGCGAATGTAGTCTCGCCATCGAATGATTTCTCGAATCTTGACCCGAAGCGGATCAGCTATGTCACCGGCGGGCTTATCACGGCAGTGATCGGCATTTTGATGATGCCCTGGCAGTTGCTCTCGTCGATGGGTGCTTACATCTTCACCTGGCTGATCGGGTATTCGGGCCTGATGGGGGCTATCGGCGGCATTCTGATCTGCGACTATTGGCTAATCAAACGCCGCCGAATCGAACTCGCCGAACTTTACAAAACGGACGGCATTTACTCATATTCGAACGGGTTCAACTGGCGTGCGATCGCGGCACTCGTGCTTGCGATTGCTCCGGTTGTCCCCGGCTTTCTTCGAGCGGCCGCGACTCCGGGCGGGCAGGTCGCCGACGCGGGTTTCTTTGATACGCTTTACACCTACGCGTGGTTTGTTACTTTCGGGATCGCCTTTGTGTTGTATTATATGATCACTTTTAGAGACAAGAACAGGTGAGACAATGACAAAGTCAAAATCACTTCTGGTAAGACAGGGAATGTTTGTTCTAGTGGTTTTGGTTCTTGTAGGTTTTGTCAATGCTCAGACCAACTCGCGTGACAAAACCGCAATTGAAAAGATCAAGAACCTTTCCGCTTCACAGCTAGACAGAGAATTGCCGTCCATTAGGTTTCCTATGTGGCTAGTGGAGACCGTCGAAAAGGGACAAGAGATCGAATGGGAAGTTAATGACTGTGGCGAGCAGGATGGTTCCGGTCGTCGAACGGATTTCCCTATATGTGTGGACGCAACGGTTAAGACGCAAGATAATATAACCGTCTCTGTGTGTATTGTGGTCGGTACATACAAACGGGGTGTTTTCGGTCGCCCCGAGTTATGGGGTATATGGATTAACGCGGATAAAAAGCAGCCACAAGTTTTGATGGATCTCAAGCAAATTCCGAAACACATTCTTGCGTTGAGGGAAGAAAATAATAACTAGGACGATATTGATGTCACGAATCGTAAAAGCCGGCTTGATACAGGCCCATAATGTTGCTCCGGCGGATTCGCCGATCGATGAGATCAAGAAGGCGAACATCGACAATCAAATGAAGTTTGTCGAAGAGGCCGCGAGGCAAGGTGTGCAGATGCTCTGCTTTCAGGAGATCTTCACGACGCCGTATTTCTGTGCGGAGCAGCAGACCCGCTGGTACGAGGCGGTCGAACGAGTGCCCGACGGGCCTACCGTCAAGCTGATGCAGGATGTGGCAAAGCAGCACGGTATGGTGCTGATCGTGCCGATCTATGAAGAAGAGCAGACGGGCATTTACTACAACACAGCGGCGGTGATCGACGCCGACGGCACGTATCTCGGCAAGTATCGCAAGACGCATATCCCGCATGTTGCTCCCGGCTTTTGGGAGAAGTTTTACTTCCGGCCGGGAAATCTCGGTTATCCGTGTTTTGATACAGCCTTCGGCAGAATCGGTGTTTACATTTGCTATGACCGGCATTTTCCGGAAGGGGCAAGATGTCTCGGATTGAACGGTGCTGAGATAGTATTTAATCCATCAGCAACGGTCGCCGGGCTTTCGGAATATTTGTGGAAGCTTGAGCAGCCCGCACACGCCGTTGCCAACGGTTACTTTGTAGGTGCGATCAACCGTGTGGGCACGGAGGCTCCGTGGAATATCGGCGAATTTTACGGGCAATCTTATTTCTGCGATCCGCGGGGCCAGATCGTCGCCGAAGGCTCCCGCGACCAAGACGAACTCGTTGTCGCCGAACTTAACATGGATATGATCCGCGAGGTCCGCAACACATGGCAATTCTTCCGCGACCGCCGACCGGATCTATACGGCCCGATCATTGAAGATTAGTCCGCACGCATTGTTTTCAATCGAAGGTTAGTATGTTTCTTAGACTTGCGACTTTTTTATGTCTCACACTTTTGATGTACTTCCCGTCAACAGCCCAGACGCCGGAAGCGATCGAAAGGGAACTTATCGGTCACCTAGCGGATATCTCGCGATTTGGGAATTACGGCGGCGGCTACGACGGAGATAAGCTTTCGGCCGCCAATGATGCGCTTCGGCAAAAGCTGATGCGATACGGCACTCGTGCCGATGTTCTTGCCTACGGCTTCAAAGGGCTTAATGACGAGATGTACGTCGCTACCTCGAAGGACGGCCGCCTGCGGATATATTCCTGGGACATGCAGACGGGCGGCACGATGCGGGATTTTGCGGCGGTTTTCCAGTTCAAAGGCAAGAGCGGCAAGGTCATTACTTGGGCTGAGAACGATGAGGATGAGTCGGCCGGTTCATTTTATCCTGAGGTATTTCAGATAAGTTCGCGGCAGGGTCCGATCTATCTTGCGACATCGACCTTCATCGGATCGACATCGATGCACGGGCAGTCGATCAAAGCGATACGGATCAATGGCGATGAACTTGACCTGAATGCGAAGCTCATCCGAACCGCCGAAGGGCTTACCAATTCGGTCGGATTTGGGTACGACTTTTTTTCTGTGGTTGACCGGCCTGAGCGGCCGATCAAGCTCTTCGAATTCAATGAGGCGCGGAAGGAGTTTCGTTTCCCGGTCGTGATCGCGGACGAAAAGACGCCGCAGGGCAGGGTGACGGACCGCTTCATCACATATCGTTTCAACGGCCGATATTTTGTAAAGGCAAAGTAATGCAGCATCGCGAACGCTATTCATCGGGAGCAAAATGGGAGTCGGTCGTCGGCTATTCGCGGGCCGTGCGGGTCGGCGACCGCATCTATGTGACCGGCACGACGGCGACGGATGAGAAGAGTAACATCGTCGGAGTTGGCGATGCATATCGGCAAACTGTGCAATGCATTTTGAACATCGAGCGGGCGTTGAAACACTTTGACGCCTCGCTCGAAAATGTCGTTCGCACCCGGATGTTCGTCACCGATATCTCGCGGTGGGAAGAGTACGGCCGTGCCCACGGCGAGTTTTTTCGTGAGATAATGCCGGCGACCACGATGGTCGAGGTTTCGGGGCTGATCGATCCCGATATGCTGGTCGAGGTAGAGGCCGACGCTGAATTTTGATCGTTTTTGATGTCAAAACTCACCAACGAACAGATCGAGCAGAACTTCGCAGAACTTCATCCGCTGATGTCGGCGGCGGAAGCTTTGGCCGAGGCGAACCGCTGTCTTTATTGCTATGACGCGCCGTGCATGCATGCGTGCCCGACGCATATCGATGTTCCTTCGTTCATCAAGAAGATAGCCAGCGGCAACCTGAAAGGCTCGGCCCGCGTTATCTTTGACGCGAACCCGATCGGTTCGACCTGCGCCCGCGTGTGCCCGGTCGAGGCACTCTGCGAGGGTGCTTGTGTTGAGATAACGCTCGTTCAAAAGCCGATCGAGATCGGCCGCCTTCAGAGATATGCGACAGAAAAGACGTTGACCGATGGCGAGCCTGTTTTCGCTCCCGGTGAAGCGAACGGCCTTTCGGTCGGGATCGTCGGTTCCGGGCCTGCCGGGCTTTCGTGTGCGGCAAATCTTGCCCGGCTCGGTTATTCCGTCACGGTTTATGAGCGGCGGGCCGAGCCCGGCGGGCTCGATACCTACGGCATGGCCGAGTACAAAATGACTCGGGCGGCGTCGCTTGCCGAGGTGGGGCTGATCGAAAAGATGGGCGTGAAGTTCGTGACCCAAACGTCGGTGGTTGCGGATGGAACAGAAGCCGCAGTAGGAACGGTCACTACGGGCGAACTCCGCTCGCGGCACGACGCGGTCGTCATCGCCGCCGGGCTCGGCGCAACGAACCGCCTCAATATTCCCGGAGAAGATCTGCCCGGTGTCATCGACGCATTGACATTCATCGAAGCGATCAAAACCCGCGATTGGAGTTCGGTTCCGCTTGGCCGCCGAGTTGCCGTTATCGGGGCAGGGAATACGGCCATCGATGCCGCGACTCAATCGAAACGCCTTGGTGCCGAGTCCGTGATGCTCGTATATCGGCGTACTGAGGCCGATGCGCCGGCCTATGATTACGAGATGGAACTAGCTCGCCAGGATGGAATCGAGTTCCACTGGCAGACGACGCCTTTAGAGATCACCGGCAATGGCAGAGTAGAAGGGCTTCGGTGCAATCGGGCTGATGGCGGCGAAACCTTGATCGATTGCGATCAGGTGATCAAGGCCATTGGTCAAGCGAAGCTCGGGCCTTCGCTCAGCGAGATGTTCGGTGTTGAGATCGACGAGAAAGGCCGCATCCGTGTTGATGATGAAATGCGGACCTCGGCGGCCAAAGTATTTGCCGCGGGCGATTGTGTTAACGGCGGAGCCGAGGCGGTCGATGCGGCCCAGATGGGCAAGCTCGCCGCGATCGGTATTCATCACGCACTTACGGGTGAACGCGTGACGTTTGCGGGCTCGGCCGTTTCAAAGTAAACTTTCGCAAAAGCTTTTCTAACCAGTCAGTCATAGTCATTCGAGGACCGGGACAATATGGAAAATGAAACCGTACCCAGCGCAAAGCCGACCGGCTTTGTTGACCGTGCATTGGATCTTATCGAGCGAATAGGCAACAAACTGCCGGATCCGGCCGCGTTGTTCCTGATCTTGCTTTTTGTCGTCTGGATCTGCTCAGCGATCTTTTCGGGAATGTCGTTCGCCGAGCTCGACCCGCGTTCGCAGAAGCCGATCGTCGTAAACAATCTCTTGACCGGTACGGCGATCGCTACGTTTCTTTCGACGATGGTTTCGACCTTCATGGCATTTCCGCCGCTCGGCGTAGTATTGCTTGCTTTGCTGGGCGTCGGTGTTGCGGAACATACCGGATTCATCAATGCTTCGCTCAAGGCTTTGCTCAACATCACGGCTCCTTCGCTGCTGACGCCGATGGTGATCTTCGTCGGCATTATTAGCCACACCGCGGTCGATGCCGGATATGTGCTGGTGATACCGCTCGGCGGCGTAATCTTTTACACCGCAGGCCGGCATCCGCTGGCCGGAATTGCGGCGGCCTTCGCCGGGGTCTCGGGCGGCTTTAGCGCGAATTTCATCCCGTCAAGTCTTGATCCACTGCTCGCCGGCCTGACGCAAACCGGAGCACAGTTCATCAACCCGAGCTACGTCGTAAACCCGCTTTCAAATTGGTATTTCACGGCGGCATCTACGATATTGCTCGTTGTGCTCGGTTGGTTCGTGACCGACAAGATCGTTGAGCCGCGACTCAAGAGTACGACCGAGGTTGATGGCGACCCGGACGATATGCCCCAGATGGAAACGCTCGGGCCGAAAGAGAAAAAGGGCCTTATTGCGGGGCTCGTCTCGATGGTGATCGGCATTGCGATCCTTGTGGCTCTGTCGCTTCCGACGGATTCGATGTTCCGTTCACCGGCAGGGTTCAAGGTTACGGCCGGTGCGGTCGAGAAATTGAAAGCCGAGGGAATGCCCGAGGACGTCGCCCTAAAGCTTGGGCCGATCCTCGAACAGGAGATCTTTGGAAAAGCGGCGCTTGATACTGCGATAAAGGCCAGGATCGGCGAGGAAGGCGCAAAGACATACGGCGCCGCGATAGCACAGAATGCCGAGCCGGTCGCTCCGCAACTTACGGCAAATTCAGCCCCGCTGATGCTCTCGATCGTGCCGCTGATCTTTTTGTTGTTCCTGATCCCGGGCATCGTTTACGGCTATGTAGCCGGTACAGTGAAGTCTCATCGAGACATCGTTGCCGGTATGAGCAAGTCGATGAGCACGATGGGCTATTACATTGTGCTGGCGTTCTTTGCGGCCCTTTTCATCGCGGCATTCAATCAATCAAATCTTGGCGCATTGATGGCCGTAAAGGGAGCGAATTTTCTCCAATGGCTTAACCTGCCGGTGCAGGTCACCATCATCGGCATCATTTTGCTCACCGGGTTGCTGAACTTGGTCATCGGTTCGGCGTCTGCAAAATGGGCACTGCTCGCACCGATCTTTGTCCCGCTCTTAATGCAGCTTGGCCTTTCGCCGGAGCTCGCACAGGCGGCCTATCGCATTGGCGATTCGACGACGAACATCGTTACGCCGCTGATGCCTTATTTTCCGCTCGTGGTGGTCTTCGCCCAACGCTATGTTAAGGGCACCGGCATCGGCACTCTGATCTCGATCATGCTGCCGTTTACGGTCGTATTTATGGTCTTTTGGATCATCTTCCTTATCGCGTATTGGGCACTCGGCATTCCGCTCGGTGTTCAGGCCCCATACACCTATCCCTAAAACTCCAAGGGCGGTCACAACGGCCGCCCTTTTCTAGAAATATCTTGATATATACAGATATGTCGGTATAATAAGCATGGAATTTGAATGGGATGATGAAAAAGCCGAGCTAAACTCCAAAAAGCATGGGATTAAATTCACCGATGCGGTAATGGCGTTCGATGACGATTTGGCCATTCCGTATGCCGATCCGGAACATAGTTCGATCGGCGAATCTCGATACGCATTGCTCGGTATGTGTCCGGCGGGGCTTGTTTTTGTCTCATTCACAATACGAGACGATAAATATCGTATAATTTCGGCACGAAAGGCCAGCCGGAAAATGCAGAGAACTTATGCTGAAACTGATTGACCGGAAGAAACTCACGGGCGAAGAAAAAATGGACGCAGAGGTGGCAAAAATGAAACGTCTGCCGAGAGGTAGTTTCAAAGCTAGCCCCGGTGATACAGACCTTAGTAATTGCAAGGTCAGGGTCACCATGTATATCGACGCCGATGTGTTGGACCATTTCAAAACGCGAGCGAAGCAACCCAACGCGGCTCCGTATCAAACGCAGATCAACAATGAACTGCGGAAAGTGATGGAAGGCGAAACCTCAAACGCGCTTCGCGGTGCAGATGACATTTTGAACAATACGAAGTTTCTAAAAGCGTTAAAGAAGAAGCTTGAAACTGTATAGAGTTTCTGACGATTTCTATGTTCGACAGAAATAAATGGGTGAAAGTTGTGGGTATAATTGCCTTTATTGTTTCCTTGTTCAGTAATTCCTCGAATGAAGTCAACGGGCAAGGGCCGCCGCCTCCCGTTCAAGTTCAAAATCGAACTTCGCCATCGTTTGACGAGCAATGGAGTGTTTTCAAGAGCCTAGGTTTCGAATTAGCCTCGGAAACGTTGATCGCTGATTTTGAGAAACTCAAGAGCGAAAAACTGATCGTTGATCGACCCTTTTCGTATCTTTACATGGAACTGGGCCGAGGATTGCAAAAAGAGCCGTGGACTCCATTTACAAATCGAGTATGGGATTTTGACACCGAGGCGATCGAAGATCATGGGGCGTATGTAGAGATAATGCGCAACCTCGAGCGAATTAGCCGCGGTGAGCTAAAGTTCGACAATCTGAAGGATTACGTAGATATCGAAGAGGGGATAGCGTGGGTTTCATTTTCTATCAACGGTCAGGACTTCAGATGGGATCTTGTCGTGAATGATGACTGGGTTGATACTCAACTATTTACGAAAGTTGTCGAGTTAACGCGAAAGCTGAATACTAAAGGGCGATACACATATTTCGACACCGGCGGCCAAAATGCCGTTGTTGGATTCGAGACCCCAGAGAGCCGAGCCGCGATAGTAAAAGCAACTGGCCTTAAGATCGAGTGGCTTGACTGAGAATATATGGCAGACCTGAGTAGCAACTTTGCGGGAATAAGATCGCCCAATCCGTTTTGGTTGGCGAGTGCGCCGCCGACGAATATGGGTTCGATGGTCGAGCGCGCTTTTGATGCGGGTTGGGGCGGGGCGGTTTGGAAGACGCTGGGCGAGCCGATCGTCAATGTTTCGTCGCGGCTGGCCGCGATCGACCATGGAGCGATGCGGATGATCGGTTTGAATAACATCGAGTTGATCACCGATCGGCCGCTTGAGGTGAACCTCAGAGAGATCGCCGAGTGTAAGAAGAAATATCCGGATCATGCACTGATCGTCTCGCTGATGGTCGAATCGAAACGCGAGGCCTGGCATGAGATCGTAAAGCGTACGCAGGATACCGGATGCGACGGGCTTGAACTCAACTTCGGCTGCCCGCACGGAATGAGCGAACGCGGCATGGGCGCCGCGATGGGCCAGGTACCGGAATACACTTGCATGGTGACCGAGTGGGTGAAAGAGGTCGCCGAAGTTCCGGTTATCGTCAAGCTCACGCCAAATGTTACGAACATAGTCCCGCCGGCGAAGGCTGCGTTAAACGGTGGTGCCGACGCCGTGTCGCTGATCAACACCATCAACTCGATAATGGGCGTCGATCTGGAGACGATGGTTCCGCACCCGAACGTCAACGGCATGGCGGCCCACGGCGGATATTGCGGCCCGGCGGTCAAGCCGATCGCGCTCAATATGGTCTCAGAACTAGCACGTGATCCTGAGTTCAACATCCCGATCAGCGGCATCGGCGGCATCTCGTCGTGGCGCGATGCGGTCGAATTCATGCTGCTCGGTGCCGGGAATGTACAGGTCTGCACGGCAGTGATGCACTACGGCTATCGCATCGTCGAAGACATGATCGACGGGCTGAACAACTATCTGGATGAGAAAGGCATTGCGTCGGTGAGTGACATCATTGGGAAGTCAGTGCCGCGAGTTACCGATTGGGGAAATCTCGATCTCAACTACGAAGTCAAGGCCCACGTCAATGAAGAGCATTGCATCCGCTGCAACCTTTGCTACGTAGCCTGCGAAGACGGAGCCCACCAGAGTTTTGAGTTCGTCGAATCCAACGGCCAACGCTATCCGCGCGTGATCGAAGATGAATGCGTAGGCTGCAACCTCTGCGCTCTTGTATGTCCCTCACCGGGAGCGATAACGATGCAGCGTCGCGATGACGGTGCAAACCCGCAAACTTGGCAGGAGCGAACTGCATCGTGAGGTCTTTTCCAGTTGGCAATTGGAAGATCAGATGCTTCCTTTATCAATCGAATTTCCGGCTATTCTCCCTAGTGCGCCGACGAACTTGTCAAAATTCGCGAAGCGTCTGTCTTTTGTCAGGCCCCTCGCATACCGAGCGTAGATCTGCTGAGCGATGACGGCGATCTTGAATGTTCCGAAGACGTAGTAGAAAAGCAGGTCGGGAAGTTCGCGTCCCGAGGCTTCTCCGTAGATATCTGCAAGGTCGCGGCGAGTGAAGTTCTCCATCAGCGTACGCGGGTTGAAGGGCATCGTCATCAACTCGTCGCCTGCATCGGCCGACATCCAATATCCGAGCGTTGTGCCGAGGTCCATTAGCGGGTCGCCGATTGTCACCATTTCCCAGTCGAGAACGGCAACGATCCGGGTCAGATCGTCGGGGTCGAGCATAATGTTGTCAAACTTGTAATCGTTGTGGACGAGTGCGGCCCCGAACTCCGGCGGGATATTCTGGCCGAGCCAGCTCATTGCAGATTCGAGCTCGCGATGCTCATCCGTCTTTGCCGCAAGATATCTTTCTGTCCAGCCCTCGACCTGGCGGCGGTTGTAGCCTTCCGGATTGCCGAGGTCCTCCAGGCCCGCGGCTTTGTGATCGACCTGGTGGAGTTCCGCAAGCCCGCGGATGAATGACGAGCAGAGTCTTTGCTGGACATCCCTTAAAGCGGCGGCTGCCGAAGGAAGGCTCCCGCGGACGATCACACCGTTTCGCTTTTCCATCAGATAAAACTCCGAGCCTATGACCGAAGCGTCGTCGCAGAAAAGGACCGGTTCGGGAGCCGGCGGGTAAGCGAACGCGAGCTTCGACAAGACATCAAACTCCCGCCGCATGTCGTGAGCGGTCTTAACGGTGTTGCCAATGGGCGGCCGGCGGAGCACGTATTCGGTCGAACCGAGCCGGAGCAAATAAGTCAGGTTCGAACTTCCGGCAGGGAACTGAAAGATATCCAGTTTCGAAAATGCGGTCGGAAGCCTGCTTCTTAGATAAGCTTCAAGCGCGTCATGATCGAGTTCCTCGCCCGGCCTGGGTTCCTGTGTTTTATCGAACTCCATTCTACGATCTGCGGGCCGCAGCGGAATGTCCGCGGGCTGTGGTAATCTGTGGCGAATATGGACTTCGATTATTCTGCAAAAACGGCTGAACTGCAAAAGCGGCTCGCTGCATTCATGGATGAGCACGTCTATCCGAACGAGCAGCGGTATCACGACGAAGTGAACTCGGGCGACCGTTGGCAGCCGATCGCACTGATCGAGGAAATGAAACGTGAGGCGAGAAAACAGGGCCTTTGGAATTTGTTTCTGCCCGATGTCTCCGGCCTCTCGAATCTGGAGTACGCGCCGCTTGCCGAGATGATGGGCCGCGTCACATGGGCTTCCGAGGTGTTCAATTGTTCCGCTCCGGATACAGGCAATATGGAAGTGCTGCATCTTTATGGAACACAAGAGCAGAAAGACGCCTGGCTGCGACCATTGCTCGATGGTGAGATCCGTTCATGCTTCGCGATGACAGAACCGGAAGTTGCGTCGAGCGACGCGACAAATATTCAGGCGTCGATCCTAGCCGAGGGCGATGAATACGTGATCAACGGCCGCAAATGGTGGTCCACCGGTGCGGGCGACGCACGATGCAGGCTGGCGATCTTTATGGGCAAGACCGACCCGCAGGCCCCGAAGCATCTGCAACAATCAATGGTTCTCGTTCCGATGGATGCCGATGGCGTTCGCGTCGAGCGTCTATTGAATGTCTTTGGATACGACGATGCTCCTAATGGCCACGCCGAAGTTTCCTTCATAAATGTTCGCGTTCCGAAGAGCAGTATTCTTCTGGGCGAAGGCCGAGGGTTCGAGATCGCACAGGGCCGGCTTGGCCCGGGACGGGTGCATCATTGTATGCGGCTCATCGGTGTCGCCGAGCGCTCTCTGGAATTGATGATTCAGCGGACGGCAGTGCGTGTCGCGTTCGGAAAGCCGATAATCGATCAAGGCGTCGTCCGGCAATGGATCGCCGAGGCCCGATGTGCGATCGATCAGGCAAGGCTGCTTGTGCTCAATGCCGCGTGGAAAATGGACACCGCCGGAAACAAAGCCGCCCGCAAAGAGATAGCGATGATAAAGGCCGTAGTTCCGCGAATGGCGCTTGACGTGGTCGACCGTGCGATCCAGGCCCACGGCGGCGGAGGCGTTTCGCAGGATCATCCGCTTGCCGGGTTTTGGATCTACGCACGCTCATTGCGGCTGGCGGACGGCCCAGATGAGGTTCACCTCGAATCGATCGCGAAGATGGAGACCGCCGGGAGCCTGCGAAAGCAATAGAGATCAACCGCCTTTTGCTGCAACTTTCCGTCTATCGGATGCCGGGCCGCAGACCGCTCTCCAGAAAGGCCGGTCGGTCAATTTGAAGGCATTTCAATCAGCGTGTGTTCAACATGACAAAAAAGTGTTGACAAACGTTTTTCTTTCCTGTAACTTTAT
>CAZGLZ010000028.1:0-35878 GCA_964526245.1 uncultured Chloracidobacterium sp.
GAACCACCCCGTCACCCGAAGCGGGTGCCACCCCTCCTTCGTAAGGAGGGGAGTTTTTGTGAAGCTCTTCGTTTATTCGGAGAACCTGGTGGTTTAGAGACTCGGTTCGCTTACATAATGATCAAGTCGTTTTCCGATCAAAGCAACTTATTATTGAACTGGCGAATCTTTTGAATTAACGTGCAGCGAGTTTGGACGACAATCGTAGCCCTAGTGGTTTTCGTTCTTTTGCCGGTTCCTGGTGCGTTCCAGGTAGTGTCGGACAATGGAGCTAACCTACAAGCAAGAACCGCGAGTTTCACGTTTGTCGATCCTTCATGCGACGGCAAACCGGTTAACGGGGTACGCGTCAGGATCGAGCGCCCGCACAAACGAAAACAAGACAAATGGGAATTGGTCGTAAAAGGGAGAACCGACGCGGCAGGGCATTTCACATCACGGGTTCTGCCAGCAGGCCAATACCGTATGCTCTCAGAAAAATACGGGTTCAAACGAATGCTGGTATCTTTCGATATCGTCGAAGGGAACGGTCACAACCAAACCCTAACGATGGAGCGTGGATACGCTTCGAGCGACATGAGGGAGCATTATTCGACCGACTATGATCCTTGTAAGCATGAGGATCTGAAGCCAATGACTCTGATGGATTAAAGGTAGGAAATGACTCGAGAGTAAAGGACCCTTGCCAGACTCCGGCGGTCATTTCTTTGGTTTTGGGATGGTTTTGGCGGCGGCGTTAATTTGGTCGCAGAGGTCGATGGAGTTTAGCAGGACGCCGCGTTCGCGTTCTTCGGTGTTGCCGTCAAGCAGTTTTTTGAAGATGGCGGTGTAACGTTGGCCGGCGGCGTCGAGCATGTGGATGGCTTTTGGAAAGAGCTTTCCGCCCATCTTGTTTTGTTCAAGAGCTCGGTCGTCGCGGTCGGCGATGGTCTCAATATCGTCTATCGATTTTTCGATCAGGCGCCGGATATCCGTTAGCAATTCCGCACGCGAGCCCTTCGGCAACGGCCCCCATTTCGGGTCTTCCTTCGCGGCGTTCTTCCAGCCGCCGTGTTCTATCCCGAGAGCAGCCAGCCGCCTGTCGATCATCTTCGTCAGCACGTCGATGCGAAGGTCGATGTCCTGCGCGTCGCGGACGATCTCGATCTCTTCTTCGGTCATGTAGTCGCGCTGAGCCGAGGCCTCACCGGCGCCGGCGACGAGCGTTAGAACGATCAGAGAGAGCGGGTAAAAAAAGGAACGCTTCATATTCAGGTACTGCTGCGGATGACCGAATCATCAAAAAGCGGATCGAGTGCCCGCGAGCGCGCGTCGCGTAGCTGACGGAGTAAACTGCGGACGTAAAATTCGTGCGTTAGCGGAAGCTCGCGTCGGATCAGTTCAAGCCGGGGCGAGAAGCGGCGAAGCCCGATCTCGAGCCGTTTGAAATTGTCGAGCGTGCGGCCGCGGTTCGGGTCCGCCGTTTTCAGGAACGCCAAAGTGTCTTCCATGATCGCCGAGAATGCCCCAAGGTGCGAGAACATCTCGTTAAGGTCGTCGCGGGTATTCGCAGTTTCCGCCAGGCCGACGCGAGCGTCCATTAGCTCGAGCGCGAGCTGGGTTCGCTTTCTTATGCCCTGTTCCATGTCGAGCTTGTCGCGCTCGGCCTTCGACATCACCATTAGCGGCGGCGGCGCAAGCTCATACTGCGGCGGGTCGTCTTGGGCGGATGCGTTTGCCGCAGCGAGTGTCGTGAAAACGATGCCGAAACACAAAAACACCGCCTGCCGTGCTGCCGAGCGGGCCCGGCTTCTTGTATTGGCGAATGGCGATGTGTTTGTGAAATAGGTCATCGTTATTCTTAGTTAGCCTTCTTTCCCTTATCTGCTTTTATCTGGCGGTCGAGAGCCGGCAGCCGGAGATTTATCCGGTCGATCTCGTCCTTGAACTCGGCGATCTTCGCACGGCGAAGAAACTCCTGATAGTTTGCCATCGCGTCCAAATATTCCCCAAGGTTGTCATGGGCAACGCCCAGGAAATAATAAGCGGCGGCGAGTTCCGGCTGGCGATCGATAAGCCATCGAAACTCGGCCTTCGCCTCCGCGTAACGGCGAAGCTGGAAGAGCGCGGTCGCGAGGTTCGCTCTGATCGTCGCATTCTCCGGTTCGGCCGCGGCGAGCTTTTTCAGAAGCTCAGCGGCAGCGGCAAAGTTCTTTGCCTGCACGAGAGCAGCCGCGAAGCCGACAGCGTGGCCCGTATTGCCGGGCTCGGCGTTGTATGCCGCCTGGCAATACTGCAAAGCCTTTGGCGGGTCGCTCCGGCGATAGAGCGTGCAAAGCCTTCCGAGTATGGCCGGATCATTCGGCTTCGCCTCAAGCTCTTTTTCAAGTTCGGCGGGATCGGCCGCGGCGGATGCACGGATCCGCTCGAGCAGCGTCGCAGCGTCCTTGTTATCGGGCGAGGCCGAGGCCAAAATCTTCTCCGCCCCGGTGACGTCATCGCGAAGCAGAAGCGCTCGCGCGCGGAAAAGCCTCACCGCATCCGGATCGCCGCCGACCGCTTCAAACCGACGAGCAAACTCTTCGGCACTCGCCGGGTCGTTCTCGCGAAGAGCGATCTCAGCCGCTTCGGCTAGAGCGGAAATGCTCGATGGTTCAATAGCGAGAGCCCGGCTGATGCTTGCCTTTGCCGAGCGAAGGTCGCCGAGCCGATTTTCAATGGCCGCTCGCGAAGCCCAGGCCGATGCGGGCGGGTTTACTTTGCCGGTCGTCAACGAAGTCAATGTTACGAGCAGCTCACGAAGGACAGGCTCCGCGGCGTTCGTCCGCAGTCGAAGCTCGGCCATTGCCGAAAGAGCAGGATAGTTCTGCTCGTCGAGCTTGATCGCCTTGGCAAGCAAGGGCTCGGCTTCGGCAAATTCGCCCTTTTGCACGAGCAGCGACCCGAGAGACGCAAGTGCAAGCGACCAATCTTCGCGAAGTTCGACCGCACGCCGAAACGCGGCTTCAGCCTCCGACGTCTCTTTTAATGAGAGATGAGCACTACCTTTCTGTAGTTCGGCCTCGGGAAACTCCGGTATCAGCGCTAGAGCTTTAGTGTAAAGCTCGATAGCACCGCGAAGGTTGCCCTTTTCGTGAAGGTCCTGGCCTTCCTCAAATAAAGCAATTGCGTCGGCGGTCGGGTCGGTCTCTTCCTGGGCGAAAGAAAAAGAGGCGAAGATACACAGGCAGAGAATGAGCATCGCAAGGGCAAAAGGACGCCCCGGTTCGACTGCCTGCCGGATTTTCGAGAGTTGGACCACGGTGTTGAACTTGGAGCCTTGATGATATCACGCGGCCCCGATAAAAGTTAAATTTTTTGCCGTTTTCCGCCCGCCTGCAATTTCGAACCTAAGCGGTTGCTAACCGCATTTTGCTACGTTAAGATTTTGGCTTTGTATCGATGTGGATACAAAGTTCTTAGCGCGTAGTTCGATGCAGACCGAAAGTAAATCCGCCCACGGCGTTTCACCGGCACGAACCGGTAAAGAGCAGGAATTAAGGGCTTTGATGCGAAGTTTCGGTTCGGTGTTGGTCGCCTACTCGGGCGGCGTTGACAGTTCATATCTTGCATGGGTCGCGAAGGACGAACTCGGCGACGCGGCCGAGGCCGTTACAGGGCTCTCGCCAAGCGTTTCCGGGCGTCAGCGGCAACAGGCCGAGAGCTTTGCCCGTCGCTACGGCCTCAAATGGCGGACGGTCGAAACACGCGAGATCGAAAGTGAGAAGTACCGGGAGAACGCAGGCGACCGGTGCTTTTTCTGCAAGGACGAGCTTTACGGCGTATTGGCCGAGATCGCGGGTGATGCAACGGCCGTCGTGCTCGACGGTACGAACGCCGACGACCTTGGTGATCACAGGCCGGGCCGCAGGGCAGCCGAGCTAAAGTACGTCCGCAGCCCGCTTGCCGAACTCGGTTTCAGCAAGGCGGAGATAAGAGAGTTCAGCCGGCAGCATGGGCTTGAGACCGCCGAACTTCCGGCGAGCCCGTGTCTTGCTTCTCGGATCGCACCGGGAACGCCGGTCTCGATCGGCAGGCTAACGGCAGTTGAAAAAGGCGAAGAGATAATTCGCCGTCACGGATTTCGCGAGTTCCGGCTTCGGGTTCACGGCGACCTTGCCCGCATCGAGGTCGCAAAGAGCGAGTTCGAGCGTTTGCTCGTGCCCGCGGTGATCGAGCAACTGGCCGGTGAGATGAAGCCGCTGGGTTTCAAGTTCGTAACGCTTGACCTGGAAGGCTTTCGCTCGGGCTCGATGAACCCTGCAAAAGGATAGTTACTTATTAAATGGCGGCATATGGCCGCCGGTATAATTTGGAGAATCGATAAGAAATGGCAAACCCCATGGCCGATGAAATGCGGCGGTTTAAGGGCAGCGATGAAAAGAATCCGTTCGAGGCGATGAGCGAACGGTTCGACAGGGCTGCGCAGCTTCTAGGCCTCGACCCGGACCTCTACGCGGTGATGCGCGTCCCGAGCCGAGAGATCAAGGTTTACATCCCGGTGAAAATGGACACCGGCCACATACAGGTCTTTGAAGGCTATCGCGTTCAGCACAACTTTGCCCGCGGGCCGGCAAAGGGCGGCATCCGCTATGCTCCGGACGTCTCGCTTGACGAGGTAAAGGCCCTTGCGGCGTGGATGACGTGGAAGTGCGCGGTCGTTAACGTGCCTTTCGGCGGCGGAAAGGGCGGCATCATCTGCAACCCGCAGCAGATGTCGCAGGGCGAGCTTGAACGGCTGACCCGCCGTTACACGGCCGAGCTTTTCAACTTCATCGGCCCGGACCTCGACGTGCCTGCACCGGACATGAACACCAACGAGCAGACCATGGCCTGGATCATGGACACCTACTCGATGCACGCCGGTAATACCGTCACGGCCGTTGTCACGGGCAAGCCGGTCGCACTTGGCGGTTCGCTTGGCCGCAGGGAAGCGACGGGCCGCGGAGTTCTGTTCACTGTTAATGAGGCGATCAAGCGTTTCAACCTGACGCCGGAGAACACCTCGGTCGTTGTTCAGGGAGCAGGAAACGTCGGCGGCATCGGCGCGGAGCTGATGTACAAGCAGGGATACAAGATCACGGCGATCTCGGATATCCACAACGGCATTTATAACTCGAACGGGCTCAACATTCCGCACGTTCTGGAATATCTGCACAAGAACAAGTCGCTTGACGGTTACCCGGACTGCGACGTCGTTTCGAACAAGGATCTGCTTGAGATCGAATGCGATGTGCTCGCCCCTTGTGCGACCGAGAACCAGATCACCTCGGAGAATGCCGACCGCATCAAGTGCAAGATACTTGCCGAAGGTGCTAACGGCCCGACGACCCCGCGTGCGGATAAAATATTGCACGACAAGGGCATTTTCGTGATCCCGGACATCCTGGCCAATGCGGGCGGCGTTACGGTTTCCTATTTTGAGTGGGTTCAGGACCGGATGGGCTACTTCTGGTCTGAGGAGCAGGTCAACCAGCGTTTGGAGGAAAAAATGGTCGCAAGTTTCAACGAACTTGCCCATTATGCCGACAAGCACGAGGTCGATACTCGGACCGCGGCCTATATGCTGGCGATCGACCGGGTCGCGTATCATACGCGAATGCGCGGTATCTACGCTTAACCGAAAGCTGTTAATTTGTTAAAAACACTTGATTTTCGGTTTGAGTTGTAATATCGTCTTACAGAAGTAAGTCTGGCGGTTAGTGTGTTTACAGCGGTCTGATCAGCCGGGCGAGCTAAGAGTTCAGTTTAAAGGCCTTTGGAAATTTCAGCGAGAAACCGCCTGAAAACGGTTTCTTGGAAGTCCCGGGCCACGTTTGCTGCCCAATGAGAGTGCAGCACTGTTTTTAATTGATAACAATTGAAATTGATCCATTTTTTCGGCGGAGGAATATGATGAAACTCGGTTATAGAGTGGTTTTCTTGACGCTGGCTCTGTTTACTTTCGTGGTCGCGGGCATCGCCCAGACGACGAGCACTGACAACAGCAAGCGCTCGGAGAAGGACCCTAGAAACACGGCTCCGACCGTCGGCACGGGCGGCCCCATGGGCGGCGGCACGGGCCTTTTTACGGTCTTGGACGGTCAAACCCTGAGGAAAGGGGAATTCACCTTCAGTGCAGCGATCAGCAATTTTGACCGGGATCCCGGCAATGCTGACTTCACTGAGATCCCTGTAAGCTTCCAGGTAGGTTTGACCAACTACTTTGAACTTTATTTTAACACTGACGCGTATCGTGGATTGAAGGTCAACTCGCCGAGGAACCTCTCGGCATTCTATCTTCCGAATTCACGGATCGGCGGAATCAGCCCGGCAGCGATCATACTCGCTCCGCAGGGCGCGACTCCGGGCCCGTTCTCGGGCCGCGCAGTTTATCGCCCGGCCGGAACGGCTCCGTTCGTTCAGTTCCCGTATATCGGCGGTAGTGCAGGAAGTTTCGGCCTCCAGCCGCCATTCTTCTCGGGACCACTCTTCGGCTTCCCGGCAGGAACGAACGCCTTGATCGGGCCTCCGCGTCCGAGCGCCGGTGGCGGTGCTGATGTTTTCCCGGGCCTCGGTTCGGTTTACGGCAGCATCCTTCCGGGCGTTGTGCTTCAGACCATCACGCTTCAGTCACCGACCGGTGCTCCGGCGGGTTCGGCCCCGACCGTCTTCACGACGGCTCCGTCGTACCTTGCTGATGCTCCGTTCATGAACCGTACATGGGGCACCTCGGCATTCAGCACCTTCACGGTCGGCGGTAAGTGGCGTTGGACCAACGTCAATAACCCGATCGGCTTTGGTATCAATGCCGGCTATCGCTTCTATGCCGATACGGCAGACGGCGCCGGCGGCTTTAACCAGCTCCAGCGTGGTGCCAGCCCGGGCGGCAACCGCGGCGACTTCATCGTCGGCATGTTTGCTGATGCACGGCTCGCAAAGTGGGTCAATTTCTCGGCCAACGTCGGCTACCACTGGAATGCTGATGTTAAGGGCGAATTCCCCGGCGGCGAGTTCACGCTTCTCGATCGTCCGGATGAACTCCTGACGGCTGTCGGTGTTGACTTCCCGGTCAACCGTTACTTCCAGCCGATCCTCGAGTTCCGTTCGCTCCGCTATGTTGGCGGACGTACGCCGAACGCTTTCGAGCATCATCCGATGGACTTCATCGCCGGTTTCCGCGTCTTCCCGACACGTTGGTTCGGTATGGGCTTCGCCTATCGCTACAACGTCAATCAGCAGGATGACGGTATTTTTGATGATGAAACGTTCACCAACTCGGTCACCATCCCGTGTACGGGCGTAACAACGCAGCCGAACGTCGGAGAAGGATGCGTTCCGCAGGTCGTCAACACCCGGTTCACTGGTGTTCCTCCGGGCTTCCAGCTTTCGCAGGACCCGCACGGATTCATCTTCCAGACCTGGATCGGACGCCGCAACACGCGGTTGGGCGACATCGTCAACCAGCCGGCGAACGTAACGGCGATCGAGGTCAGCGACAGCACGATCACGCTGCCGTGTCCTGCAGGACGTCCGGCCGAAGGCCTGAGCTGCAACGACAACACGACGATCAACGTCACGACGACAGCGACGGATCCGGAAAATGACCCGCTTGTCTATAACTACACTGTTAGCGGCGGCCGCATTGTCGGCTCGGGCGCTAACGTGCAGTGGGACCTCAGCGGAGTCCGGCCGGGAACCTACACGATCACGGCCGGTGTTGACGATGGCTGCGGATTCTGCGGACAGACGCAGACCCGTACGGTCACCGTCGAAGACTGCCCGAACTGCATCACCTGCGAGTGCCCGACCCTGTCCGTCAGCGGACCGGCCGGTGTCACGAACCCGGGTGACGTGATGACCTTTACCGCTAACGTAAGCGGCGGCCCGGACGTTACCTATAACTGGACCGTCAGCGGCGGCACGATCGAAAGCGGCCAGGGAACCCCGAGCATCCGCGTACGCACCTCGCGTGCCGATGCCGGCAGCACCATCACCGCACGCGTATCGCTCGGCGGACTCGATCCGACCTGCAATTGCGTAAGCGAAGCTTCGGACAGCGGTATCGTTGACAGAAATCCGGAAGCTGTACTCGTGGATGAGTTCGGCAAACTGCAGAACGACGACGTAAGAGCACGTCTCGACGCCTTCTTCGTTGAACTGCAGAACAACCCGACCAACCAGGGCTACATCATCAACTACGGTACGGAACGCGAGATCGCAGCACGCGAACGGTTGATCAACAACCACATCTCGTTCCGCCGGTTCGACCGCAGCAGGATCACGATGGTCCGCGGAGGAGACCTTGGTAGCGGTATCAACACCAAGCTCTATCGCGTACCGCCGGGTGCTGAGAATCCGAATCCGTAATTGGGACAAGCTTCACCTGCCGCGAGGCAGATGAACATCAAAGCGGGGCCTCATTTCGAGGCTCCGCTTTTTCATTTCCTATCGGTCGGTAAGCTCTGCTGAACTTAAAGTGTTGCTTTAGCATTGGGAATTTTTTAGTATGTAGAAAGTATTTCTGATGGCAGGGCAAATTTCGGCCGGCAGCGATTAGCTGCAAACCCCGCGGGCGGCCGCGTCATCCTAACCATCGGCCTCGCAAACCCTTTTCAGTTTTCGACAAGTAACGGGAATCAATAATGAAGAGATCAAAAGGAATCATCGGCTCTGTTCTGCATCTTTCGGTTCTGGCATCGCTCCTGCTCAGCCAGGTCGTCCTTGGCTCGGGCGGCGATGTTTATACGGATAAGAAGGGAATGACCGCCTGGACCGTTATCGGCCCCGAGGGCGGCGATGTCCGCTCGGTGGCGATCGACCCGAACAACAAGGACCGGCTCTATATCAGTACGCTTGACGGGCAGATCCACACCTCGGCCGATGCCGGGCGAACGTGGCGTTTGCTCGTCAATCTCGAGCAGCCGCAGTTGACCATCGACGATCTTTTCGTTGACCGCCGCGATTCGAACGTTATCTACGCCTCCGGCCACCGCCATAAAGGAGCGGGCGGCTTTTTCAAGTCGAAAGACGGCGGCAAGACATGGCGCGAGGCCAAGGAACTTAAGAACGAGGCCATCCACGCGATGACGCAGGCCGAGAGCGACCCGAACTACCTCTTTGTCGGTTCAACGAACGGCGTTTTTGTCTCAAGCGATTCGGGCGATAGCTGGGAAAAGATCTCGTCCGAGTCGATGCCGATCAACGTCAACTCGCTTGCGATCGACCCGCGAAGCACCGGAACGATCTATGCCGGCACCTGGTGGCGAGCATACAAATCGACCGACAACGGCAAGAACTGGCGACTGATCAAGGACGGAATGATCGACGACTCGGACGTCTTTGCTATCAGCATTAATGAACGGGATCGCGACCACATCGTTGCCTCGGCATGCAGCGGCATTTACGAATCGCTCAATGGCGGCGAGAAGTGGCGAAAGATCCAGGGCATTCCCTCGACCTCGCGGCGGACCCGCGACATCGTGCAGCATCCTTCGCGGCAGGGAACCGTTTACGCCGGAACGACCGAGGGCTTTTGGATGTCGGTTGACGGCGGCAAGACCTGGCGGATGACAACGGCCCGCAATCTTGAGGTCAATTCGATCGCCGTTCACCCGGACGCTCCGGACCGCGTTTTCATCGGGACGAACAACAACGGCGTGATGATCTCGAACGACGGCGGCCGTACTTTCGCTCCGGCCAACCAAAGCTTTACCAGCCGCTTTGCTTACACGGTAACGCCGGACGTCGGTATGCCCGGAAGGCTGTATGCAACAACGCATAACACCGCGACCAGCGGTGGCAATCTTTTCTATAGCAAGGATGGCGGGCAGACGTGGACCGCGGCTCGCGGTGCGGGGCTTGACCAGGTCGCCCCGTTTGCCGTGATGCAGGACCGCGTTGATCCGACCCGGCTTTTGCTCGGGACGAACCGCGGAATCTTCCGCTCGCTTGACCGCGGCGAATCGTGGACGCTTCTATCGGCACCCAAAAAGGCACCGGTCCGTAAGGCTCCGGCCCGCCGGATGACAGCCGCACAACGAAGGGCCGCCGAGGCCGCTGCCGCGAAGGCCGCTGCTGAGGCCAAGGTCGTCCCGGCTCTTGAGGACAGCGTTCGCGTCCTGCTCCCGACCGAGGACGAGAAGAACGGCATCATCGCCGGAACCGATAAAGGGCTCTATCGAACTTACGACATCGCCAAGGGCTGGGAAAAGCTTGAGCTCGGCGAGGGCGTCAATGCCAACATCTTTGCGGTTCATGCTTCGCCGCTCGTTCCGGGAACTATCTGGGTCGGGACGGCAACATCGGGCGTTCTCGTGACCCGCGATGACGGCAAGACCTGGGAGAAAGTGAACGCTACGCCGCAGGGCATCCCGGTCGTCTCGCTAGCTTCGGACCCGAAGCGGCCAAACTATGTTTACGCCGGAACGACGCAGACGTTTTACCTTAGCCGCGACGGCGGCCGGACGTGGATACGCCGCGGCGGCAATTTGCCGCTCGGCAAGTACACGGCGATCCTGATCAATCCGGAGAACACGGAAGAGATCTTTCTCGGCAGTGCGCACGAGATCGGCGGCGGGCTTTATTATTCGAGCGACGCCGGGCAGCAATGGACGCGGATCGATTCTATGGACATGGTCGTCCCGAGCCGCCGCGTTTGGGCGATGGCGTTCGACCCGGCCGATCCGAACCGCATCTACGCCGCTTCGCACTCCTCGGGCATTTATCGCATCGACCGCCTGCAGGACACAGCGGCCGGCCAGAGCGGGGCGAAGACCGCTACCGCAGCGGCAACGAATCAGTAACGCGGCATCAAAGGGATGCAAAAGCGGGGCGTTCCAAGCGGGACGCCTCCTTTTGTTTTCGCTTTCAGAAACTTATAATTTTTGAAAGGAGAAATTATTCGTGCAGCAAGAATCCGCCTGTCCCGAGCCGAGCAGATCTCCGTTTTCGGCAACGCTCGATATTCCGTTCGCCAACATACCAGGACAATCGAAGCTCTTCATCGAATATCAGGCCGACCCTGTCTCGTTGAAGCGATTCTATCCCGGTGCTATCGGCTCGCATCGCGAGGCCGTTGAGCGAATTCCGGAGGTGCTTTCGCGCTACACGGCCGACCGCAACGTTCTTTGCGACGCACTCGAGGAGATGAACCGCAAGTTCGGAGCGTCCGAGGCGACGCTCGCGAATATCGCGATGCTCCGCGAGTCAGATTCGGTCGCTGTCGTTTCCGGGCAGCAGGCCGGGCTTCTGACCGGGCCGCTCTATACGATCTATAAGGCACTCTCGGCGGTTAAGACGGCCAATGAGCTGCGTCGCAGCGGCGTCAAGGCCGTTCCCGTCTTTTGGGCGGCGACCGAGGACCACGACTTTGATGAGGTCTCGCGGACGTTCGTGCTCGACCGCGAGAACCGGCTGACCGAGGTGAAGAACGAGCCGAAGCGGTGCCACGACGATCTGCCGGTCGGCTACGTGAAGCTTGACGACAGCATCCGGCGGACACTCGCCGGGCTTTTCGACGCCTTACCGATGACCGAGCACACGGAGGAACTTCGCGGCCTGCTCGACGACATCTGGATGCCGCAGACCTATTACGGCGATGCGTTCGCCCGTTTGTTGAATGCCTTGATCGGCAAGTACGGGCTGATCATTCTTTGCCCGCTCGATTCGCGGCTGAAGACGCTTGCCTCACCGATCTATGTTAATGCGATCAGGCATTCGGAAGAGATCGTCCGGGCACTTCAGGCGAGGAGCGAGCAACTGACCTCCGAGGGCTATGTCGCCCAGGTATTCGTCGGCGATGATTACTTTCCGCTCTTTTGGCAGGCACGCGACGGCACACGCAACGCGCTCAAAAAGAGCGAGAACGGTACCTTTCACACCAAGGACGGTGCCCGAGAATTCACGCTGGATGAACTCGCGGAGACGGCCGAACGCGACCCGGCCCGCTTCAGCCCAAGTGTCGTGCTCCGGTCCGTAGTGCAGGACCACCTGCTCCCGACCGTATGTTATTTCGGCGGCGCGGCCGAGATCGCCTATTTCGCGCAGAGCAGCGAGGTCTATCGTATCCTCGATCGTCCGCCGACGCCGATCTTCCATCGGCAAAGCTTTAGCGTGATCGAGCGACGGTTCGGCCGGACGATGGAGAAATTCGAGATCGGTTTCGATGATCTTTTCGCGGGCCTTAACGCCCTAATTCCGGAACTCGTTGACCGGCACCTGAACACCGGCACCGCGACGCTGATCGCCGACGTAGAAGAGCGGATAGATACCGAGCTCGACCGGCTCGACCAAGCCTTTCTTGAGATTGACCCAACGCTTTCTGAGAACCTGGCGACCCGCCGGCGAAAGATGATCTATCACATTTCGGCGCTCCGGGATAAGTTCCGTACCGCCCAGTTCAACAAAGATCAGGAGATCCGGCGGCGGGTCGACTCGCTTTTTTCCTCGACGATGCCGTTCGGGCACCTGCAGGAGCGGAGCCTGAACGTCATCCATTACGTAAATCGATACGGGCCCGAGTTCGTCGATTGGCTCTACGACGGCATCGACCTCGACAACAAGGACCATCGCGTGCTCTACCTCTAGACCGGATGAACAAGATCGGCATACTTCCGGACAATCTTGCAAACCAGATCGCCGCAGGCGAAGTGGTCGAACGGCCGGCGTCCGTTATCAAGGAACTGCTCGAGAATGCCTTGGATGCCGGTGCGGGCCGCATCACTGTTGACGTCGAACTCGGCGGCCGAAGGCTGATGCGGATCGCCGACGACGGCCACGGCATGGTTCGGGACGATGCGGTGCTCGCTTTTGAGCGGCATGCGACCTCGAAGATCCGAGACCTGGATGACCTCGGGCGGATCGGAACGCTCGGCTTTCGCGGCGAGGCATTGGCAAGTATCGCGTCGGTCGCACGGGTCGAGCTTGTCACCAAGACCGAGGAAGACGCGGCGGCGACTCGGGTAGAGATCGAAGGCGGCCGGCTGACCGATGTCGGCGACGCTCCGCGGGCGACCGGGACGACCGTCTCGGTGCGTGATCTTTTCTTCAACACGCCGGCGAGGCGAAAGTTCATGCGTTCTGAAGCGACGGAGAACTACCACCTGACGTCGATAATTCAGCATTACGCACTCGCATATCCGCACATTGCTTTTTCGCTTAACAACAACGGCCGCTCGGTGATAAGCGTTTCGCCGGCAAAGGACCTTCGTGAACGGGCGTTTCAGCTTTTTGGCGGAAGCCTGCTCGAGAGTCTTCTGCCGGTGAGCGGTGGACGAGAGTACGTTGCGACATTGTCGGGATTCGTCTCCGCACCGCGTGAGCGGCGGACGAACCGCGACTCGCAGTACTATTTTGTCAATCGCAGATTTGTCCGCGACAAGGCCATCGCCGAGGGCATCCGCGAGGGCTACCGTTCGGTTCTACCGCACGGCTATTATCCGGTCGCGTTCGTTTTTCTCGATATTCCGGTCGAGGAGGTCGATGTGAACGTCCATCCGGCGAAGACGGAAGTGCGGTTTAGGCGACGCGATGCGGTGAAGGAGGTTATCGCCGAGGCCGTTCGCGAATCGCTCGCAAAGGCGGGAATCGAAGCAGCGGAAGCGCCAATTCGCGATAGCGTGCAGGTTCCGCGGGAGTACGAGCCGCGGCAACACCCGGCCGATACTCAGGTGGTGATCTTCGAGCGGCAGGAAGAGCTGAGAGATGCGGCCGCGGCCGGGGCTCATGGTAGGGAAGAGGTTCGGGTTGATGAGCGGGCCGAACAAGTAGCCGAAGCTGTTCAGGGTCTTTTCTCTTTGGATGCGGCTCTGGACCTCGGGTCGATGGATTTCGAGCACCAGGCCGAGGCACGAGCTTACGAGAAACACGAATCCCCGGACATCCGGCCGCCGTCTGAGGAGAGTGTTTATCCTGTTCTGCCGCCGGTGGATTCGGCTGCGAAGATCGTGAAAGCGGGCGAGCTAAAGGATGTTCAGCCGCGATCGATCCGCCCGGTCGGCCAGCTTCACGAAAGCTTTATCATCGCCGTTGACGAAGAAGGGCTTTTGCTGATCGATCAACACGTGGCCCACGAACGAATACTCTTTGACCGCTTTCGGCGGGCCGAATACGGAAAACCGCTCGAGTCGCAAAATCTATTGATCCCCGAGACGCTCGACCTGACACCGGCCGAGGCCGAGGTCTTCGAATCGGTTTCCGAGACACTGGCCGCACTCGGGTTCGACGTAATGCGGCTCTCCGGCAGAACGATCGCCATCAAGTCCGTTCCGGCAGATCTTCCGCCGGCGGAGGGAAGGATGCTGCTCAAAGAATTGCTGGCAAACTTCGAGGGCCGCGGCCGTTCCGGTGCGGAAAGCTCTATCCGCGACGACATTGCCGCGAGCCTCGCGTGCAAGGCGGCGATCAAGATCAATATGCCGTTGACGCCGGAAAAAATGGCGTGGCTTATCGACCGTTTGCTCGTCACATCATCGCCGACGACCTGCCCGCACGGCCGCCCGGTGATCCTCCGGTTGACGATGCGGGACATCGAACGCGGTTTCCACCGGACTTAATGTTACGCGAGCGTCGATGGCATCTAAAGTGGCTTGTCGTGGATCTTTTTCCGGAGATCTTACAAGAAATGTTGCAAAACCATTAACTTTCCGCTTGCAAAATCATCAGATTCGGGTATATTGTTGGGTTTGTTGAGGCTCCCGACAAAGTTATTTTGCCGTTCGTTGCAGTAAGCGTAGAGCTTTCCGGCGTGGCCCGAAAGAGCGATGAAGCGAATAAACCTACAAAGAGCAAGTTCCCAAATTGCAAGGCCGACGACCATCCGCGACATAAACAAGCGTATAGTGTTGAACTACGTGCGTGACCGCTCGCCGATATCGCGGGCTGAGATCGCGCGCGAAACAAAGCTGCACCGATCAACGGTCTCGGTCATAATCGACGAACTGCTCGAGACGGGGCTTATCGTCGGTATTGGAGTAGGGGTCTCGACCGGAGGCCGACGGCCTGAGCTTTTTGAATTGAAGAAGGGCGATCCAACGGCGATCGCCATCGACGTTACTCCGCGGACGACGACCGTGGCCGTTGCAGATCTTGCCGGCACACTGCTCGCAAAGGAAACATTTTCGACCTCGCCCGACGTCGATTTTATGACGGATCAGATCATTCGCCGGACGACGGCGATGATCGAGCAGACGGGTGCAAAGGGCGTTGAGATCGGAATGAGCGTCCCGGGCCTTGTAGATCAGGCGAACGGCAAGATCTTTCATATACCATACTTCGACTGGCGCGATTGGGACATAGCCGACCGGCTTGAAAAAGCCACCGGATCAAAGGTAACGGTCGAAAACGACGCGAATGCGACGGCCCTTGCTGAACTTTGGTTCGGCGACGAGCGTATCAAGAAATCAGACACGTTTGTGATGGTTCTCGTTGGTGAGGGAATCGGAACCGGCATCATCTTTGATGGCCAGGTCTATCGCGGCGAGAAAGGTGCCGGCGGCGAGTTTGGCCACATGATCGCGGGCGATAATGCTCCGGTCGAGTGCTCCTGCGGCAGTCGTGAGTGCTGGGAGGCATACGCCTCGGAAAAGGCGTTTATTGCCCGTTACAAAGACCGCCTCCGGAACGGCGATCTGAAGCAGAACGAGATGAACGTTGACAACCTCGTACAGCTCGCTGTCGATGGCGAAAAGCATGCTGTCGAGGCGCTGAAAGAGACCGCACATTATCTAGGGAATGGTATTTCGAACCTGATCGTTGGCCTGAGCCCGCAGGTAGTTGTCGTCAGCGGAAAGATCACGAAGGCGTGGGACGTTTTCGCCGACCAGCTTTACCGCGTATCGGAGCGAAGCGTACTCGCGGGGCTGCCGCCGACGGAACTGATCCCGTCCTCGCTCGGTGATGCACCGACGCTGCTCGGTGCGATCGGGCTTGTTCTTGCGAGAAAGTTCGGCTCGGTCACATAGGCCTGAGCGTCGATTCTTGACAAGAGTATTGATTCTGTATTACATCTTTGTTGGCAACTCCGACAAACTATCAGTTATTCGCTTAAGCGTCTCCCGAACGGTTAGCGGCCGGAAACGGTTTCACAAACACGGATTTCCGCAATTTTCGTAGCAAAGGAGAAAGATATATGCGTCAAGCTTGGTTTATTAAGAGATCGTTGGCGGCCATCGCAATAGTTGCTGCGGTCTCGATCTTTGGTGTCCTGACCTCTAACGGCCAGTCGCAGGCCATCAATGGTCAGATCGAAGGTATAGTTTCCGACTCGAACGGTGCAGCCGTGCCGAACGCAACGGTCACGGTTCGAAACATCGGTACCGGTTCGGAGCGTTCCGTCACGACGGATACAGGGGGCGTTTACCGCGTCCCGCTGCTTCCGCTGGGAACGTATCGCGTCACGATCGAAGCGCAAGGCTTCAAGCGTTACGTGCAGGAAGGAATTATCCTCACGACAGGTTCGATCGCCACGGTGCGTGCCAGCCTCGAGGCCGGCGGACTTGAAGAGACGGTGACCGTTACTGCGGACGCCCCGATTGCCGACCCGGGTAAGATCGACGTAGGCCGCGTGATGAACACCCGCGAGGTTCAGAACCTTCCGCTCGTTTCACGCAACCCGTATAACTATGCCCTTCTCCAGGCAAACGTTACGGGCCGGCCGAACGTTGAGTTCGGGGTGCCGCGTATCAACGCCAACGGCTACACACGCCGGACGAACTACCAGCTTGACGGCAACAACAATACACAGGCCGACCGCGGCGGCATCCGCCTGATGCCGATCTCGGATACGTTCGTGGCCGAGGTACAGCTTGTTACGAATGGTTTCGCACCTGAGTTCGGCAATACGCCGGGACTGATCATGAACGCGGTTACGCCGAGCGGAACAAACGAAATTCACGGCTCAGCAAGCTATCGTTTCCGCAGGACGGGAATGTCCTCGCGGCCGTTCAATATTTCTCCGACGGCGGTGAAACCGGAAACGAAGGTCGATAACATTACGGGAGCGATCGGCGGCCCGTTCATTAAAGACCGCTGGCACTTCTACGGCGGCTACGAATGGGTCGAGCGCGACCTCGCCGGCGAGCCGCAGCGGACGATCACCATCTCCGAAGCGAACAAGGCTGCATTGATCGCAGCGGGCGTTCCGGCAAGCGCTTTCCCGACGGCCATCCCGGCGGCTCAGAAGGTAAACTTCTTCATCTTCCGAACGGATGCCCAGCTCAATGAGAACAACCGCCTCTCCGGCCGGTTCAATTATTTCAAGAACATCTCGCCGAACAATATTGCTGGCGGACTCAACACGCTTGAGCGAAGCGTTGACTTCGACGACAAATCGTATTCGGTAGGAATCCAACTCGCTTCGATCATCAACGCCAATGTCTTGAATGAGTTTCGTTATCAATACGCAAAGCGTGATTCGCGCAATATCGCGAACGATAACTCGGGCACCGGAATTTCGATCGTGGTGACCGGCGTCGCCAACTTCGGTGCTCCGGAAAATGACGACACGATCGCTCCGCTGCAGGTGACGAATCAAGTCCAAAACAACCTAACTTGGACTCGCGGCAATCACGTTTATAAATTCGGAGTCGGCGTCAACTGGATCGATGATACCCGTAGGTCGAACCAGTTTGCCCGGTACACGTTCCCGAACCTGACGGCATACTTGAACGCCGTTAACGGAACGAATCTCCGCGGCTATACGAACTATGTCGAAGCGTTCGGAGACCCAGGAATCGAGTACAATTCGACCTTCTTCAACTTCTTTGTTCAGGATGACTGGAAGGTAACCCGGAGACTCAAATTGAACTACGGTGTCCGTTACGACCTTTATAATATCCCGGAAGCGTTTACGGATTCGCCGTTCTCTGCTTCGCAGAAGTTCAAAGTTGATAAGAACAACTTTGCTCCGCGTCTCGGTGTCGTTTACGGTGCCCGCGAGGGCCGCTACCCGACCGTGATCAGGGCTAGTGCCGGTATCTACTACGATACGGTCTATCTCGATTTCTATCAGCGTGCTTTGCTTAACAACGGCAGCCCGCGGCTGGTGAATTTCACGTTCGCCCCAGCGAATGCTGCGGCCCCGAACTTCCCGAACACGCTCGGGAATCTCCCGCCGGGAACTGCTCTTCCGGTTCAGAGTATCGAGACGATCGCTCCGGATTTCGAAAATATGTACGCGATGCATGCTCAGGCTCAGGTCGAGCAGGCGATCTCCGAAGATCTTTCGTTCACCATCGGCTACATTCACTCGAGCGGCCGCCACATACCGGTCTATCGCAACATAAACCGGATAAATCCGACCGGAGCATTGGCGGATGGACGTCCGATCTTCAGCAACACGATCAGCTCGACGACGAGGCTCGATCCGCGGTTCAATAACATCCTGATGGCCGAGTCGGTCGCCAATTCGACCTACAATGCCTTGACGTTCCAGCTCGCCAAGCGGTTCTCGAAGGGATATCAGTTCAGCGCGAACTACACTCTCTCGAAAGCAGAAGACGATGCCCCGGAACAGAACATGGTGGCCACACAGGCCGGCAACCTTGTTGTTCAGGATCCGACGAACCGTGCCCGTGGTCGCGGACCGGCACTCGCCGATCAGCGGCATACGTTCAATATGAGTTTCGTCGGAAGGCCGCAGTTCAATTTCGAGAACAAGGCTTTGAACTACATCGTCAACAACAACCAGCTCGGCATCATCCTCACCGCAAACAGCGGCGAGCGTTATGACGTCGTGGCCGCAACGGACATCAACCTCGATGGCTTCATCGGTTCTGATAATCCGGTTGGCATCACGCGTAACCAGTTCAAAACCCCGAAACAGACGAACGTAGATCTTCGTTATTCGCGGTTCTTTGACTTTACCGAGCGTTACAAACTTGAGGTCTTTGGTGAGTTTCTGAATGTTTTCAACATCAACAGCGTTTTCCAGGTCAATAACCGAACGGTTACGACCGATGCTCTTGGAAACATAACGGGAACGATCCCGACCCCGCAGAACAGCGCGATAACGTCGCTTGACAGTCGGCAGTTCCAGATCGGTTTCAAGTTTATCTTCTAGGGCTTCGCTTTCCGGAATGCATCCAACCCGGGTGCATTCCGGAAACATCAGACACATTTACCGATGGCAGAGAAAGTAAAAGCGGAATCCCCGCGGCCGGAAGAGATGCCGGACGAATGGTGGTACAAGGTGTACGTTGCCGTTATGGTGACGACGGTCGTCGTCATCTTTCTTCTCTGGCTTTTCAGCAGATATTTCGCCGCCTGAGACCCTGAAGAATTTTAATGAGGTATCTTGATTGGCTGGTCATCGTCGCCTATTTGGCTTACGTCATCTGGGACGGCATCCGGCTCTCAAAAAACACAGGCGATGTCGAGGGGTTCTTCCTCGCGAACCGAAGCCTGCCTTGGTGGGCGGTCGGGCTTTCGGTGATGGCGACGCAGATGTCCGCGATCACGCTTGTCGGCACGACCGGGCAGGCATATTCGGACGGTATGCGGTTCCTGCAGTTCTACTACGGGATGCCGCTCGCGATGGTCATCCTGTGCGTGACGCTCGTTCCGTTCTTTTACCGGGCGAAAGTCTTTACGGCTTACGAGTATCTTGAAAAGCGGTTCGACGCAAAGACCCGCTCGCTTACGAGTTTCTGCTTTCTTCTTTCCCGCGGCCTTTCGGTCGGCGTCATCATTGCGGCACCTTCGGTCGTGCTTTCCATCATCTTAGGCTGGAGCGAGGTGGCGACGATATTCCTTATCGGAATGTCCACTACCTTCTATACAATGCTCGGCGGCGTTCAGGCCGTAACCTGGACGGACGTCAAGCAGATGGTCTTGATCTTCTTCGGTCTCTTTGTTTGCATTTTCGTCATAGTCGGACAGTTTCCGGGTTCGGTCTCGGTCACCGACGGGCTGCACATTGCCGGAGCCCTCGGCAAGCTTGAGACGGTCGATTTCAGCTTCGACATCACAGAGAAATACACATTCTGGTCGGGTACGATCGCCGCACTTTTCCTTTTCCTTTCATATTTCGGCTGCGACCAGAGCCAGGTTCAGCGTTTCTTGACAGCTAAATCGGTCGGCGAGGGAAGGACGTCGCTGCTGATGAGTGCGTTCCTGAAGATACCGATGCAGTTCATGATCCTGCTGATCGGTATCTTCGTTTTCGTGTTCTACCAGTTCGTTACGCCGCCAATGATCTTTAACCCGGTCGAAAGCCGAAAGATCGAACAGACGGCACAATTCGCTCCGCTTCAGGAGAAATTTAACAACGTCCATGCGGCACGTTCTGAGGCGGCACTCGAATATGCAGAGAACAAGGACGACGCGGCAAAACAGAAGTATCAGGAAGCACACAAGGAATTTGCAAAGGTTCGCGAAGAAGCAGCAGACCTCGTAAAAACGACGACCGGCAATTCGAAGTTTACGGACGTTAACTACGTTTTCCCGTCGTTCGTCGTCGCGAATATGCCGATGGGTATCGTCGGCCTGATAATCGCCGCTATCTTTGCCGCGGCTATGTCTTCGATCTCATCTGAGCTGAACGCACTTGCGACCGCCTCGACCATCGACTTTTATCGTCGCCACTTCAACCCGAACGCGGACACGGCTCACTTTGTTCGCTTTGGCCGCGTGGCGACATTCATCTGGGGCGTATTCGCCTGTATTGTCGCCACATACGCCACAAATCTCGGTTCGCTTATCGAGGTCGTGAACAAGTTCGGCTCGTTCTTTTACGGTTCGCTGCTCGGCGTATTCGTTTTGGCGATCGCGGTCAAACGAGCGAATGCCCGCGGAGCCTTTTTCGGGCTGATGTTCGGTGTCGCATCGGTCTGGGTCGCGAGCAATTTCACAAATATCGAGTTCCTTTGGTTCAACGTCGTCGGCTGTCTGGTTACGGTCATCGCGGGCTACCTCATCAGCCTGACCGTCCCGAACGAGCCGACGGCCAATACAGAGAACGCTGCCCCCGCGGCGTAGAAAACTACGGAGAGAAAATGAAAAGAGCATTTCGTTCTGTCGCATTTCTGCTAGTCGCGGCAATGGCCCTCACCGCCATTCCGCTTGGCCTTCCGCAGACGAGTACGGCCCAGGTGCGCGCAGTTTACGACATGGGAGCCTCGGGGCTCGGCCAGATGCTTCGCCGGCTGCAGTCGGCAAAGAGTGCAATGCACACCGGAGCCCATCCGGACGACGAGGACTCGGGCCTGATGGCCTATCTCGCACGTCGGGAAGCGGCCAGGGCGACCTATCTTTCTCTTAACCGCGGCGAAGGCGGACAGAATGTCATCGGGGAGGAACTGTTTGAGGGGCTTGGCGTTATCCGCTCGGAGGAATTGCTGCAGGCCCGCCGGCTCGACGGCGGCGATCAGCACTTCACGCGGGTGATGGACTACGGCTTTTCGAAGACCATCGACGAGGCTCGGCGGAACTGGGAAGAGCGGCAGGTGCTGGCGGATATGGTGCGGGCGATCCGTATCTACAAGCCGCTGGTCGTAATCGCTCGGTTCTCGGGTACGCCGGCCGACGGCCACGGGCATCACCAGCTTTCCGGGTACCTTACGCCATTGGCCTTTCGAGCTGCCGGAGATCCTGCTCAGTTTCCGGAGCATATGCGTGAGGGCATCGAGCCCTGGCAGCCGCTTAAACTCTATCGCGGACAGGGCTTCCGGCCCGAGGGAGCGCAGCCGAGCCTTGTCCTGAACACCGGCATTTACGACCCGCTGATCGGCCGCAGCTATTTTGAGATAGCAATGGAAGGCCGGAGCCAGCACAAATCGCAGGAGATGGGATTGCTTGAGCTTCGCGGACGGCAGACGTCCGGGATGACGCTTCTGGAATCAAAGGCAGCAAAGGTCGAGAACGAGACGAGCGTCTTCGACGGCATCGATACCTCGATCACCGGCATCGCCGCCTTGACGAACAACAGCGAAGAGCCGTTCAGGCAGAAGCTCGCGGCTCTTCAGGCGACCGCGGAAGAGGCGCTTCGCTCGTACGACGCAATGGCACCCGAAAAGATCGTCCCGATCCTTGCCCGCGGATATAAGCAGGCCGAGGAGGCGGAATGGTCAACCAGAAAGCCGGCCTCGAAGTTCTTCGTCCGGCAAAAGAAGGCCGAATTTGCCGAAGCTTTGCAGATGGCAGCGGGAGTTGTTGTCGATGCCCTCGCCGACCGCGAAATGCTGAACCCGGGAGCCGCGACGAACGTCGGCGTTCGTGTATTTGCAAACGACGGCAGCCCGGTCAAGGTCGTCAAAACGTCGGTCAAGGCACCGGCAGGCTGGTCGGCCGAGAGTATCGCTGAGCCCGAGCAACCGCCGGCAACGGGTTTCCGTCCGCGTAACGAGAATGCGATGAATGCAGCGTTCTTTAAGCTGACCGCTGCGGCCAACGCATCGCCGACGCAGCCATATTGGCTCGAGAAGCCACGCGATAAGTTTACGTTCGATTGGTCAACGGCAGGCATTTCGCAGAATATGCCTTTTGCCGAGCCGCTTGCGACGGCCGAGGCCGTGCTTGAGATCGGCGGGCAGGAAATAACGGTAAGTCGCGAAATTCAGTCTCGATTTGCTGATGATATCCGCGGTGAGCTTCGCCGTCCGCTCGCGGTCGTCCCGGCGGCGACCATTGGGCTCGATTCGGACCTGCTCATTGTTTCCAAACGGCCGCAGGCGACGAAGCACCGGATAGTGACGACCGTCTCGAACAACACGCCGGGCGAACTCTCGGGCAACGCAACGCTCGATCTTCCGCCCGGCTGGACGAAAACACCAAGTTCGATCCCATTCAAGCTACCGCGGTTCGGCGATAAGACGGCGTTCACGTTCGAGGTGACAGTGCCGGCAAACACGGCCGTCGGGTCGTATAAGATCGGGGCCGTAGCCGAGGCGGGCGGGCAGCGTTACGGGCAATCGATGCAGACCATCGCATACCCGCACATCCAAACGCATAGGATCTTTAAGAAGGCAGACGTTACGGCGCATGTCCTTGACCTTGAAGTGGCCTCGGTCAAGATCGGTTACATCATGGGCAGCGGCGACAAGGTTCCCGAGGCCATTCGCAGGCTCGGGCTTGACGTAACGATTCTCGGCGAGAAGGACCTCTCGACCGGCGACCTTTCTGCATACGACATCATTGTGGTCGGCATTCGTGCTTCGCAGGTCCGTCCGGACTTCGTCGCGAACAATGGCCGGCTTCTCGATTTTGCCAGGAACGGCGGCACTCTGGTTGTTCAATACCAGCAGCAAGAATACATCCAGAACAATATGCAGCCGTTCCCGGCAAGCATGACCGGCGTAACGCGAGGGAACCAGCGGATCGGCAACGTCCGCACTACGGACGAGAACGCCAAGGTCAATGTGCTTGTCCCCGATCATCCGATTTTCAATTACCCGAACAAGATCGGCGAGAGCGACTGGGCAAACTGGATACAGGAGAGGAACCTTTATTGCTTCTCGACCTGGGATCCGGCATATACGGCGCTTCTCGAATCGACCGACGAGGGCGACGACCCGAACAAGGGCGGGATGCTTTATGCCCCGCTCGGTAAGGGCCATTACCTTTACACCTCGTATTCGTGGTTCCGCCAACTTCCCGCCGGAACGCCGGGTGCGTATCGCATTTTTGCAAATATCTTGAGCCTGCCAAAGGCAAAGAAGTAAAAGATAAATGGAAGAGAAATTTCCGGCCCGCGGGTACAAGGACAATGTACTCGCGGACTGTTTTGAAGACGCAAAACGATATTTTCTTGATGCCTATCATCAGGTCGACCTCGCCCACGCAGTGATGCTCGGCGAGCAGGGCATCATCTCGCAGGACGAGCTGAGGACGATCCTCAAGGCGCTCCGCCGGCTTGATTTCAACGCCATCAAGGAACGCGAATACGACGGCACATTCGAGGATGTTTTTTATCTGATCCAGCAAGAGATCGGGAAGCATTGCGATGCCGAAACGGCCGGAAAGCTGCACACCGCCCGGAGCCGTAACGACATTGATGTCACAATTTACAGGCTTCAGCTTCGCGAACTGTGTCTCAAGCTGATCGGCTCAGCCGTTGAACTCCGTAAGGTCTTTCACGAACTTGCCGCCGAGCATCACGAGACCGTTATGCCGGCATATACGCACACGCAGCCGGCACAGCCGACGACGCTCGCGCATTTTATCCTGGCGATGTCCGAGAACCTCGGGCGTGATATTCGAAGGCTGCGGGCAGCTTTCGAGAACATGAACCGCTCGCCGCTCGGGGCGGGTGCAATAACGACCAGCGGATTCCCGATCGACCGCCACCGCGTTGCTGAGCTACTGGGCTTTTCGGAGCCGACGGTGAACAGCTACGGTTCGATCGCCTCGGTCGATTACTTTACCGAAACGCTCGGGGCGGTCGCCGCACTACTCGTCAACATCGGCAAATTTGCGCAGGAATTCATGCAAATGGCGATGGTCGAGTTCAATGCGATCCGCCTTCCGGACGGCTACGTTCAGGGCTCGTCCATCATGCCGCAGAAGCGGAACCCGGTCGCACTTGAGCATATTCGGGCGATCGGCAGCAAGGCACTCGGGCAAACGCTCGGTGTTTTTACGGCGGTCCACAACACGCCGTTTGGTGATATAAATGACGTCGAGGACGACCTTCAGCCGCTGATCTTCAACGCGATGCGCGATGCCGACCGGGCGGTCTCGCTCTTTGGCCACACGCTCCGCTCGGCACGGTTCGATACGGAAAATCTACGACGGCGTGCGGGCGAGAACTTCATCGCCGTAACCGAACTTGCCGACACTATAGTCCGCCGGGAGAATCTGCCGTTCAGCCTCTCGCACAAGATCGTCGGTAAAAGCGTTCGGCTGGCCATCGAGGCGGGCAGCGACGTTACGCATGAGATCATTCAGGAGGCGGCGATGGACGTGCTCGGGCACGAGCTTGAACTTTCTCCCGAGGAACTTGCCGCGGCAGTAAGCCCGGAGAATTTCGTCGCCGTACGGACGATCTTCGGCGGTCCGGCTCCATCGGAAACCCGACGTGCACTCGGAGTAGAACGGGATGAAGCGGTAGCTGACAGCGAGTGGCTCGAACGAGTTCGCCATAACATCAACTCGGCAGCGGAAATGCTCAATTCAACGGTCGAAGGTTTGATCTAGAAAAAAAGATGTTGACATCACCGGATCGAATCCGCTAAGGTCTTAAGAGTTCAGACCCTAGCAGGGAAGAAATGCAGAACGTGTACTTTAACAACGTCAGCTTTTATTACTTTTACTTTTATGGTGAAACGGCTGACTTTTGCTTAAGTACGAAATAAGATCTTAAGACAAACCAGAAGAAGGCCGTGGACCATAGCGTTCGCGGCCTTTTTTGATTTCGGAGATAGACGATGACATTAAAGCACGTTAGAGAAGAGATCGATCAAACAGACTCGCAGTTGATCAGGCTGTTGGCGCGGCGTGCGGAGCTCTCCCGGACTGTCGGGCGGATGAAAGCAGCGGCCGGGCTCCCGATCGAGGACCGTGAGCGCGAACGCCAGGTCCTTCGGCGCATCGGGGCGATATTAGGCGAGAGCGATGAGGCCGTCTCTGCCGTCAGGATCTACGAACAAATCCTGACCGAATCGCGGGAACTGCAGAGGTGCGAACGGGCCGAAATGCTCACCGACGCGGAGGCCTCAAGATGAAAACGATCGCGATACAGGGTATTGCCGGCTCATACAGCGAAGAAGCCGCACGCCAGTTTCACACTTCGGCGGAGCTGATCGAATGCCGAGACTTTGCGTCGGTGTTTTCAATGCTCGAAAACGGCACGGCGGAGATGGCTGTTGTTCCGGTCGCGAACCGTATCATTGGTGAGATACAGCCTGTCACCGCATTCATGTCAAGATCGAACGCCCGTATCTTTGGGCGGCGACGATTGCCGATCGAGCACGTCTTGGCCGGTCCTCACGGGGCTGCGATCGAGAAGGTCAATACTGTCAGCTCGCATCCGGCGGCCCTCAAGCAATGCCGCCGCTTCATTTCGAGAATTCTTTGTTGCATGGAGGTGGCAGGAACCGACACGGCAAGTTGTATCCGCGAAGTAGCCGCAGGCAGAAACACGAAGGCGGCGGCGATCGGCAGCCGGCGTGCGGCGGAGATCTATGGAGCGGCAGTCCTCGCCGAGAACATTGCGGACATGAAGGGAAATTGGACTGAATTCATCTTGATCGGAAATTGAACACAGGGAAGCTATTGCGAGGAAATAAATTATGCTGGATACATGGTCACCAGGTATTTGTGAGAGTTCGGCCGGATCAAAAGCCGCCGATACGTCGGAAACCGAAAGGACGATCGTTTGGGTTGGAAATGTGCCGATCGGCGGGCCGGCGGCGGTAGTTATCGCCGGTCCTTGCTCGGTCGAATCTCGCGAGCAGGTTACGGAGACGGCCCGAGCGGTCAAGGCTCGCGGAGCTGTGATGCTCCGAGGCGGAGCGTTCAAGCCGCGGACGTCGCCGCACGATTTTCAGGGACTTGGCGTTGAAGGGCTTCGCCTTCTTCGGGAGGCCGGAGACCTTGCCGGAATGCCGGTCGTGACAGAGGTGATGAGCGAGGATGACATCGGCCTCGTTTGTGAACACGCCGACATGCTTCAGATCGGGGCGAGGAATATGCAGAATTTTGCGTTGCTGAAAAGGCTGGCAAAGACCGAGAAGCCAGTGCTTCTCAAACGCGGCCCGGCGGCGACGGTAAAGGAATGGCTCTCAGCAGCGGATTACCTTCTTCATGGCGGCAATGAAAGGGTCGTGCTTTGCGAACGCGGCATCAGGACATTTGATAGTTCGCTTAGAAACACGCTCGACCTAGCGGCCGTCGCATTGCTGAAGGAGTTGACACACCTGCCGGTTATCGTCGACCCCTCACACGCGACAGGGAAACGGAGCATCATAGGCCGCTGTGCCCGGGCTGCGATCGCGGTTGGTGCTGATGGCGTCATCGTAGAAGTCCATCCCCAGCCGGAAAATGCGCTCTCCGACGGGGCACAATCGCTGACGTTCGAACTCTTCGGTGAGATGATGTCGGGACTGAGCGAACCGCTCAGGCATATAAATGGTTCTGACCGATATCGGCCGTTACCTCGCGCAGCGGAGATAGACGGGGTAAACGTTTCAGCTGGGTAAAGGGCCATTATTCGATGGTCGCGAGGACCTGGCCGGCCGAGACGGTCGCTCCCTCAATTGCGGTGACGGTCTTTACGGTGCCGGTGATCGGCGATTTGAGCTCGTTTTGCATCTTCATCGCTTCGACGACGACTATTCCGTCGCCTTTCTCTACCGCATCGCCTTCTGCGGCAAGAACGCGAACGACCTTGCCCGGCATTGCCGTTTTTATCTCCGCAAACCCATCGGCCTGCGAGTCTCCCGAACCCGAGCCGCGAAGCCGCTTCGGATCAACGATGCTTACGCTGTGTTCGCGGCCCTTTAGTGAGATCGTGAAGGTAGAACGAGCGGCCGGGTCGCGGATCGCAGACGCCTCGAAGATGCGGCCTTCATGCTTGAAAAGAAATACACCCGGTTCGGGCTCGGAGACCTCGAGGTCGTATTCGCGCCCATTGATGACCGCAGAGACGCGGCCGTCTTGGCGGCGAAATTCGATCGGCAGCGAGCTATTTTCCGTTTCGGCGGTCAGCTTCATAAATAGGAAGGCGGCCGCGAGACCGCCTTTTCACTCATTGATCTTTGTCGCAACTAGACAGACTGGCCCTCGCCTTTCACCTTGTTCGGCTGCGGCGTTACACGTAGATAGGGCTTCAATTCCTTCCAACCGGCCGGAAATTTCTCCTTTGCGTCCTCATTTGAAACCGCCGGGACGATGATGCAGTCGTCGCCGTCCTTCCAGTTGACCGGCGTTGCGACGCTGTAGTTCGCCGTAAGCTGGAGCGAATCGATGACGCGCAGCAGTTCGTCGAAGTTGCGGCCGGTCGAGGCCGGATAGGTGAGCGTCAGCTTCACTTTCTTATCCGGGCCGATCACGAATACCGACCGGACGGTGAATGTGTCGCTCGCGTTCGGGTGGATCATGCCGTAAAGGTCCGAGACCTTGCGGTCGCTGTCGGCGATCATCGGGAAGTTGACGGCAGTGCCCTGCGTCTCCTCGATGTCCTTTTCCCAGCCCATGTGCGAATCGAGCGGATCGACGCTGAGGCCGATGATCTTTACGTTGCGCTTTTCAAAATCCGGCTTCATCCGGGCCGCCATTCCGAGTTCGGTGGTGCAGACAGGCGTATAGTCCTTCGGGTGCGAGAAAAGGACGCCCCAGCTATCGCCAAGCCATTCGTGGAAATTGATTTCGCCCTGGGTCGTTTGGGCAGTGAAATTAGGTGCTTCGTCTCCGAGACGTATGCTCATATCGGGTACCTCCGGTGATATTTATCCGCAGTATATCACAACCGCCGGTCTGTTATTCGGTTAACGCGGCCTGCGTTTCGGCGTCCTCGTCCGCATGCTTGAGCCGAAGAAGCTGGATCCGTTTGCCGTCGCTCCGCAGCACCTCGACGTGGAGCCCGCGAACGACGAGTTCTTCGCCTTTTTTCGGGACGTAGCCAGCTTCGGTGACAACAAGGCCCGCGATGGTGTTGTACTCTTCGTCCTCGAGGTCGAGCCCGAATAGCCGTTCGACCTTGTCGATCTCGGTCGAGCCGATGACGTCCCAATAACCGTCCTCGCCCTCGATTATTTCGATGATCTCCTCTTCCTCGATGTCCTCGTCCTCGATCTCGCCAACGATCTCCTCGATCAGGTCTTCGACCGTGACAACGCCCGCGACACCGCCGTATTCGTCTATGACGATGGCGATCTGGACGTGGTTCTGCTGCATCGATTTGAGCAGATCGGCTGCCGGCTTTGTCTCAGGAACAAAGAACGCGGGCCGGAGCATATCCTTTATCGGCAGCATCTCCTTGCCGTTTGCCCATGCCTGAAGCAGATCGCGAACGTAGAGCACGCCTTCGATATTCTCTATGCTCTCGCTGTAAACGGGAATGCGTGAGTATTTGTGCTCGATGATCAGGTCGCGTGCCTCACGGACGGTCGAATCGATCGAAATGGCGACGATCTCGGTCCGCGGCGTCATCACGTCGCCGGCGACGGTATCGCTAAAACCGACCATCGATTCGATCAACTCGCGGTCGCGTTCCTCGATGATGCCTTCGGCCTCGCCGACCTCGATCAGGGCCTGAAGGTCATCGGCGGCGTCCTCTTCGTCCTCCTCGATGCTTTCGGGCGTCGTGGTCGTATCGAGCCTGGCCGGTTCACTCGCCGGGCTGAAAAGCCGCGAAAACGGCGCGATGGTCCAACTCCATGCCGTGTAGAGCGGCCGGACCGCCGGGAGCAGCAAGAGAAGCCGTTTCTCCGGGTCGGAGCGGACAAGTATCTTCGGGATGAACTGCCGGAAAAGCACCGTCGCGACCAATGCGATGCCGAGCGAATAAAGGGCGACCTCGCGACGCGTTTCGAGCCAGCCGATCGCCGTTACGGCAACGAGCACCGCAAAGGTGATGAGCAGAATATGGATCGTAAGCGATAAAGCGAAGCGAAAACCCGAGCGGTCGTTCAATATCTGCCTTAGAAATACGGCACGGGCGGGCGAATCGGAATCCTCGACGTCGCTGGCGAGCCGCCGGAGCGAGATGTCCGAAAGATGGGAAAACGCCATGTCCACGGTCGCGAGGAACGCGAGCAAAATGAGGATCAGGGCACCAAGTGCTATCTCTGCTTCCATAAAATGGATAGTCGGAATCTTAAGCTTTCACTTGGCTAGAAATCAAACGGCGTCGGTGTGATGTTCGGTGTTCTTCCACCGTCGGCCGTCCTTTGCGAGCAGTTCATCGGCCTCGGCAGGGCCCCAACTGCCGGACGGATAATTCGGGAACGAACGAGGCGGAACAGCGGCCCAAACATCGAGGATCGGCGAAACAATGGCCCAGCTAGCCTCGACCATATCGGCACGCTGAAAGAGTGTCGCATCACCGATCATGCAGTCAAAGAGCAGGCGTTCATAACCGGTCGAGATCTGTTCGCCGAAGTGGTCAACGTAGTTGAAGTCCATATCAACGGCGCCCATCTGAACGATCGGCCCGGGGATCTTGGCTCCGAAGTGAAGCGTGATGCCCTCGTCCGGCTGGATGTGTATCTCGATGCGGTTCGTCGTCAGCCGCTCGATGGGCGTATCGCGGAAGAGCATGAACGGAGCCTTTTTGAACTGCACTACGATGCTTGAGTGGCGCGTCGCCATTCGCTTTCCGGTGCGGATATAGAAGGGCACGTCGGCCCAACGCCAGTTATCGATCGAGAGCTTGAGAGCAGCAAAGGTTTCGGTCGCTGAGGTTGGGGAGACGCTTTCCTCGCTCCGATAGGCCGGCAAACGCTTGCCATCGATCTCGCCTTCGCCGTATTGACCGCGGACGGCACAGCTCAAGGCTTCCTCGGGCGTGAAGCACTTGATCGCCTGGAGGATCTTTGCCTGTTCGTCGCGGACGGAATCGGCGTCGAAGGAGACGGGTGGCTCCATTCCTGTCAGCGTCACAAGCTGAAAGATGTGGTTCGGGATCATATCCCGCAGGGCCCCTGCCTTTTCATAGTAGCCGCCGCGGCCCTCGACGCCGAGCTTTTCAGCGACTGTTATTTGGATGTTATCGACGTAATTGCGGTTCCAGATCGGCTCAAAAATGCTGTTTCCGAAGCGAAAAACGAGCAGGTTCTGGACCGTTTCTTTCCCAAGATAATGGTCGATGCGGTAGATCTGTCGCTCATCGAGCATCTTCAGGAGTTCGGCGTTCAAGGCCTTTGCTGACTCGAGATCATGGCCGAAGGGCTTCTCAAAGATGAACCGCCGCCAGTTGCCGTTCTCTTCGCGGCCGAGCCCGTTATCGACGATCTTTCGGGCGACATTGGCGAAGAGGCCCGGTGGGATCGCCATGTAGTAAAAGAAGTTCGCTGGGATATTGTGCTCGGCGCACACCTTTGCCGCGAGTTCCTTGATATCACCGAAAAGCTGCTTGTCATCATCAAAATCGCCGCCGGTGTAATACGTCCGCTGCTCGAACCAACTGAGCAACTCCTGATCCGCCCCGTTCGGTGTGAATTCACGTAGATCATCCAAGATCTGCCCGCGGAACTCTTCACTCGTGAGTTCCTGCCGGCCGATTCCGATCACGGCAAAGCTATCCGGAATATGTCCGTCTTTTGCAAGGTTGTAGATCGCGGGAAAAAGCTTGCGCTTCGTCAGGTCTCCGGTCGCGCCGAAGATCATCATCACACACGGCTCGGCTTGCTTCTTGTTTTGATGCATCACCAGTATTTAACCACACCCTCGGCCGTTTTTATTCCTCCGGGACCTCCGTGCCAAGTATATGCGGGTGGTGTGAAGACGAGATGACGCGCCGTCATTTGTGCTGTAAGATTTGAGCAATCTATGCATACGCCCGAGCTCTTTAGGGATTTTTTGGTGATCATTCTCGCCTCGCTGCCGGTGGCCTATCTTTGTCTCAGGCTTAAGCTGCCGCTTTTGGTCGGGCTGATGCTTACCGGCATCGCGATCGGCCCATACGGGCTCGGATTCATCCACGAACTGGAGGGCATTGAGATACTCGCCGAGATCGGCGTGATGCTTCTGCTTTTTACCATCGGGCTCGAGTTCTCGATCCGCAAGCTGCGCGAGATGAAGACGCTCGTGCTGATCGGCGGCGGCCTGCAGGTCGGGATCACGATCTTCGTTACATCTCTGATCGCGGCCTCGCTAGGGCGAGAGGTAACGCAGGCGATCTTTTTTGGCTTCCTTATCGCCCTTTCGAGCACGGCGATAGTCTTGAAAAGTTATGTTGACCGGCAGGAGGTCGATTCGCCGCACGGGCGCGCTGCGATCGGCATCCTGCTCTTTCAGGACATCTGCATCGTCCTGATGCTGTTGTTGATCCCGATCCTCGGCGGCAAAGATGTCGTCTCGCTTACATCGATCCTGCTTGATCTCGGGGCTTCGCTCGGTTCGCTGATCGTTATCGTGCTTCTGGCGTGGCTCCTGATCCCGGCCTTTCTAAAGCAGGTGGTCAGAATGCGAAGCACCGAAGTATTTCTCCTTACTATCGTGCTGCTCTGCCTTGGGCTTTCGTGGATCACATTCCAGTTCGGGCTCTCGCTTGCTCTCGGAGCCTTTATCGCGGGCGTCGTTCTGGCTGATACGGATTTCAGCCACCAGGCGACGGCAGAGATATTGCCGTTTCGCGACGTTTTCAACAGCCTCTTTTTCGTCTCGATGGGGATGCTGCTTTCGCTCTCAGCGTTTGTACAAAACATCGGGAGCGTTGCGTTGCTCGTCGGCGGTTTGATGATCGGAAAAGCACTGATCATCTGGGGCATCGTAAAGCTGCTAGGCAATCCGCAGCGGGTCGCTGTAACTGCCGCGGTCGGCCTGGCGCAGATCGGGGAATTCTCGTTCGTGCTCGCAAAAGCCGGACGCGGACACGGCCTGATGCCTGATACGGATTACCAGGTATTTCTTGCCGCTTCGATCATAACGATGATCGCGACGCCGTTCTTGATCACGTATGCACCCGCCATCGGAGCCCTCGTGCAGGGGCTTTTACGGGACGGCCGGTTTCGCGGGCTTGAAAATACTGAGGATGACGAGGCCCACGTTACATCGAGCGGAGGGCTAAACGACCATGTCATTATCGTCGGCTATGGGCTCAATGGCAGGAACCTCTCGCGTGTACTACGGGCGGTCGGAGTGAACTATACGGTACTCGAACTGAATCCGGAGGTCGTAAAGGAAGCAAAAAGACAGGGCGAGAAGATAAACTTCGGCGACGCCACTCGCCGCGAGGTACTCAAACACGCCGAGATCGAGCGGGCCTCCGCATTGGTGCTCGCGATGTCAGATCCGCGGTCTGCACGGCTGACCGTAAAGCTCGCCCGCCGGATAAATGCGGAAATACATATCATCGTGCGGACGCGATACGTTACGGAGATCACAGAGCTTTACGAACTTGGGGCGAATGAGGTGATCCCGGAAGAGTTTGAGACAAGTATCGAGATCTTTGCCCGCGTGTTGCACCGTTTCGGCTTTTCGAGAAAGATCATCGAAGGGCAGATCGAACGCATCCGAAAACAAGGGTACGAGATGCTTAGGACGCCATCGGCGCCAACAACACGAACCGTCGAGCTGGACCTTGAGATGCAGTCGGAGAGCACGGAGTCGGTGCAGATAAGAAAAGGCTCGCCTGCCATCGGCCGAACGCTCGGAGAGATAGATCTTCGCGGACGTACGGGGGCAACCGTGGTCGCGGTCGTCCACGAGGGCGAGACGAAGATCAATCCGGGGGCGAAGTGCGAACTTTTCGAGGACGACATCGTTATCCTTCTCGGCAATGGCGAAGAGATCGCAAAGGCCATCGACGTGCTCGATCCGCTCGAGGAGTTTGCAATGGATACGCTCCGCGGCTTCAATCCGTAGATATAGTGCAATTCGCCTTCGGGGGCGGTGAGGCTGAGGATCTGCAAAAAGGGCCTTTTGCGGCGTCATCTAAAGGGAAATTTATGAAATTCGTACTGCTATTCTTATTGCTGGTTCCGGCTGCCTATGCGCAGACGCGGACGTTTGAATGGACGGATGAGCTTTGCACGTTCAAGGGAACTTACGATTCGCGGAAGTATTCCGAGGCAAAGCTCCGCAACACCGCGAGGCTGCTGACGCCCGGCGACCTTACGTTGAGTTCGGTCGGGGCGACCGTTTGGAACTTTAGCGAGATCGCGGAACTCGACACGGTCAAGCTCGACCGCGATTACAACGCCGTCCGGTCGGAACTTGAAAATCTGGACATCATCGATACGCCCTATTGGCAGGGGGCACGGGCGGCACGCCTAAAAGAGATCGAGCAGGTCTATCGCTTGGCACGGCTGACGATGCGGGCGTACACAAAGCCGGACGTGCTTCGCGAGTATCCGGCGGCGGCCGCCTGTAAGACAAAATTTGCCGAGCCTATCATTGCCGGCGGAGATAAGCTTTTGGCAGCTTGGCGGGCGGTCAATCTTGATTCGCAGTCAAAGAATTCGGACCCGGCACGCCTCCAACGGCGGTTCGACGAGGAAATGCGTTCGCCGAAAAGGCTTGAGTTCGCCTTGGTCGAGACGATGTCGTTCGGATGGTGGAATTGTGCCAATGCCGAGATCGAATACGACGAACGGTCATCGAACGGCGAATATTTCAAGGAGTTTCGCAAGCTGTTTACGAGGGTAACCGAAGAATGTGACGAGCCCTAGTGATCAGCCGGATTCTTGGCGAGGCTGCGCTGCCGGTCGAAGTGCTCTACGACCGAGCTCGCAGCCTTTTCTCCTAGAAAGGGCCGCAGCTCTTCGAGCGAGGCTTTGGCGATCCGCTCGATGGAGCCGAAGTTTTTCAGGAGCTGCATCTTGCGCTTTTCGCCAATACCGGGTATCGCCGAAAGCTCCGATGTGAAGTCGCGTTTCTCTCGCCGCTTGCGGTGAAATTCGACCGCGGTCTTGTGAGTTTCCTCGCGTATCTGAAGTATCAGCCGGAATGCCAGCGAATTGCGGTCAAAAGGAATCGGGCGGTCCTCGCGGCCATGAACCAGCAGGTGCGAGATCTCGTTATGCCTTTTCGGCGGCTTGACCAGGCCGACGAGCATGATCTGTTCAAGGTCGAGTTCTCGCATCGCCGCGGCCGCTGCGGCTAGTTGCCCTTTTCCGCCGTCAATGAACACAAGCTCGGGCAGCCGCCCGCCCTCTTCCATCATCCGCCGATACCGCCGCAGGACGGCCTCGTGCATCGACGCGACGTCGTTGCTGCCATCGACCGATTTAATGATGAAGCGGCGATAGAGCGAGCGGGCCGGTTTTGCATTCTCAAAGACGACGATGCCGGCAACGTTCTCGGCACCGGAGATGTTCGAGATGTCGAATGATTCGATCCGCTCGGGGAAATATGAAAGCTCGAGCACTTCCTGCAGCTCGCCAAGCACCTTCTCGGAGTCGGGTTTGAGTACTCGGAAGCGTTGCTCGAAGGCGATCTTCGCATTTTTTTCGACGAGGGTGATCAGTTCCTTTTTGCGGCCGCGTTTGGGGTCGAGGATCTTGACGCGGCGGCCGCGGCGTTCGGTAAGAAGCTGTTCGAGCGGCTGGCGATCCTCGAAATCTTGTGGAACGTGGATCTCAAGCGGGACAAAATCGGTCGAATAATACTGAAGCAAAACGTCGCCGAGAAACTCCGAGGCATCGAAGGTGTCATCTTCGGGCAGGTCTTCCCAGAAAAACTCCCTGCGGCCGACTATGCGCCCTTCGCGCATAGTGAAAAGCTGCAGAGCGAGGCGCGGGCCTTCGCGATAGAAGCCGAAAATGTCGATATCCGTTTCGGCCGTGATCGCCATCTTTTGCTGATCGGCGAGTTGAAGAACGGTGCGGTGCAGGTCGCGAAACTTTGCCGCGAGTTCGTATTTATCCTCTTCGGCAAACCGCCACATCCGCTGCTCAAGCTGCTCGGCAAGCTCCTTATTCTTTCCCTCGAGCAGCAGCTTCACGTCACGAGCCGCTTCCTCGTATTCCTTCTGCGTGCAAAGCCCCTTAACGCACGGCCCGAGGCATCGCTTGAGGTGATATTCAAGACAGGGACGCGGCAGGCGGCCATCGATCTCGATGTCGCAAGTGCGGAGCTGAAACGTCCGGTTGATCAGGTTAAGTGTCTTTCTGGCAAGGGTTACCGGAAGAAACGGGCCGTAGTAGCTGCTGCCGTCCTTGACCACGCGGCGGGTCAGGACGACCTTCGGGAACGGCTCATTTGTCAGCTTCAGATGCGGATACTGCTTGTCATCCTTAAGCATCACGTTGAACCGCGGCTTGTGTTTTTTGATCAGGTTCGA
>CAZGLZ010000029.1:0-35595 GCA_964526245.1 uncultured Chloracidobacterium sp.
TGATGAGCGTACTCTATAGCCGAAGACAGCGGGCACTCGAAAAGCTGGAAGCGACCGCGGCATAAAGCAATGAAGTTTGATCCGGAGATCAGAGCGGCCGTCTTGACGGCGAGCGATACGCGAACGAAAGCAACGGATGAATCGGGCACGGTTCTTGTCGGGCTTCTTCTTGGGCTCGGGATCGGTGTTGCCGAGAGGGTGATCGTACCGGACGAGTTCGAGACGATCCGTGAAGCCCTGATCAGTTTTGCTGACAAAGCTCAGGTTGACCTGATCCTGACAACCGGCGGAACCGGATTCGCTGAGCGGGACGTAACACCCGAAGCGACGCTCGCCGTTATCGACCGCGAGGCACCCGGCATCGCTGAAGCGATCCGGCGAGAATCCGTCGCCAGTACAAAGTTTGCGATGCTTTCCCGGGCGGTTGCCGGCATCCGCGGAAAGACGCTGATCATCAATCTCCCAGGTTCACCAAAGGGCGTTCGCGAATGCTTCGCCGTCTTCGAGCCTGTCCTTGTCCACGCGTTAAAACTGATCCGGGGCGAAACAGGCCATTAATGCCCGCTCGCCCCGTCTCACCTATTAACAAATACGCCTATTTCGGAACACTTCCGTTGATGAAGGTGCGAATGTCGTCCTTCAACTTCCGCAGCGACCCGACCTCGATGTACATCATATGGCCGGCCTCGTAGTACGCCGTTGAAATGTTTCGCCGGATCTCGGGTTCGAGATTAAGCGATGCAAAGGTATAGTCAGCGGCGAAATAGGGCGTTGCCATATCATAGTAACCGCTCGCGAGAAATACCTTCATATAAGGGTTCTTTCGCATTGCACTCGAAAGAGCCTGCGTCGTATCTGCCCAACCGTTGTTCGTGTTCCAATTCCACGGCTGCGTGATGCCGCCGCCGAGGATGTAGTATTCGAGATCGGTCTTGAACCCAAGTTCGCGGCGGACGTAGTCATTCAGCGTCGCTGTGTAGGGCGGGCGGATCGCCGTCATGCTCGGGTCGAATTCCGGCCCGGAACCGCCCGCGTCCCGGTCGATACCGGTAAACCGGCTATCGAGCCGCCCGGTCGTCAACCGACGGTCGCGAAGCAGTTCCTTGTTGAATTCGCCAAGCTCGACCCGCAGGTTCTGATTTGCGACGAATGTCGGTGAGAGACCGCTATAAGCCGCGAATTTTTGCACAAGCGCGTTTCGCTCGGCAGCGGGCATTCGGTCGCCGCGCATCAATGCCGGAGCCAGTTCATTGACCGCAAACGCCTCGGCCTCGCGGAGAAGTTCCTGTAAGGGCTTCCTCTGCAGTTCGGGCGAAAGCTTCTTGTGGTACCAGGCTGTGGCCGCATACGACGGGAAGATCATAACGAGCGGCGTGTCGTTGTAGTCGGCAAAGCGGATCGACTGAAAGTTCGTCACCATCGAGACCATCGCGACGCCGTTGAGGCCGATCCCGCGTTCGAAAAGATGGTTTGAAAGCCCGGCAACGCGCGTGGTGCCATAGCTTTCGCCGACGAGGAATAGCGGGGACGACCACCGCTCATTGCGGACGAGGAACATCCGAATGAACTCGCCATTCGATTCGATATCGCCATTGACCGAGAAAAACTTTGCCGCGAACTCGGGTTTTGCCGGTCGCGAATAGCCCGTCCCGACCGGATCGACGAACACCAGGTCGGTCAGGTCCAGCCAACTATGGTCGTTCTCGACCAGTTGGTAAGGCGGCGGCGGCATCATACCGTCGTCGAGCATCTTCACCCGCTTTGGCCCAAGAGCACCGAGGTGCAGCCAGACCGATGCCGAGCCCGGACCGCCGTTGAAAGAGAACATCAGCGGACGCTTTGACCGATCCGCCACGCCATCGAGCTGATAGGCCATGTAAAAGATCCGGCCCTCGAGCACTTGCGTCTGTGAATTACGGATCGGCATAAAGCCGGTCGTTACCGTGTAGTCCAAAACCCGGCCGCCGACCCGTGCCGAGTGTTTGGTAACGACGGGCGGCTCATCCTTTTCCGCCGCCGCCTGCGGTGCGGCCGGGGAAGGAGACGCGGCGGGATTCTGGGCGAGGCCAGCCGCAGCCAATACAAGCATCAAAAGAAGTGAAACTAAAGTGCTTTTCATTCTCGATCTATCTTGCCTCCTCGCTTACGATCCTGCCGTTGATCATTGTGCCGACGCACTTGGTCGTATATTCGAACGGATCGCCGTCATACATAGCGATATCGGCGTCTTTGCCCACGGCCAACGAGCCGACCCTTGAATCAAGCCCGATTATCCTTGCCGCATCGATAGTGATACTGGCAAGAGCATCGCGCTTGCCGAGCCCGGCATTCGCGGCCATCGCTGCTTCAAAAAGAACGACTCGGGTCTTGGGCACATAGCCTTCATATCCACTCTGGATGGCAAACAAAATGCCCGCATCCTTGAGTGTCTTGGCGGTTGTCATAGCAAGGTTCTCGCGGTCGCCGCCCGGCCGAGCCATTGTCGGGTGAAGGATGACCGGAACCCCCGCGGCCTTGATCTCGTTTAGGACGAGCGGTGCATCAGAGGCACCGTCGAGCACGATACGGATATTGAACTCCTTCGCGATCCGAAGCGCGGTGATGATGTCCTGAGCCTTTTCTGCGGTGACAAGAAGCGGAACCTCCCGTTTGACCACTCGGACCATTATCTCGGTTTTCAAGTCGGTCGAGGGCTCGGATTTCTTCGATGCTTCCTGTGCCTTGATCAGCTCGGCACGGAGCATCGATGCCTGCTTGGCACGTGTTCCAGGCGAACGGCCCTGTCCGCCCAGTCCGGCCTGACCGAGCGTTACGGCGACCATTGCCAGCGGCGAAACGGTCGCTTGGTCAACATTCTTTCCGGTGGTTTTTGCGATCATCGTCTGGCCCGAAACGAGAGCTGACGGCTGATGACCGGTATGAATGGTCGTCACGCCAAGGCTTCGAACCCACTCAACGAGCTTCTCTTCGGCATTGTAGGCATCGATAGCACGAAGTTCGGGCTGGATCGAGGCTCCGCCGTCGAGTGCCATCTGGTCGTGCGGCTGGTTCAAATAACCGTTGAGTCCGATCACGGTGTGGGCATCGATGAGGCCGGGAGTGACTACCTTTGCATTTACGATCCGATATCCATCGGGAATGCGAACCTGCGCCGCTGTGCCGACCGCTTCGATCTTGCCGTCCTTAACAAGTACGACACCGTTGGTGATCGGTTCGCCCGTCATTGTCCAAACGGTCTCTCCGCGGACGGCGATCTGTGCCGATGCGGACGAGGCGAGAGGAAAAGCGACGATCGCAAAAAGCGACATCGAAGCGATCGCCTTCGATACTGTTGCCCGACTGAAGATATTCCTAAAAAGTTTCGAGATATTCATTAGTTTTCACCTCCGATATCACCGTCAAAGCAGTGAATGTGGTCGGTGCCTTCGTCATTGCCCGCACCGAAACCGCCAACGGCTACGAGGTAATCTTTCGGGTCCGAGCGGTCAAAGACCTTGTTTCCTTCGACCCACGTTTCGAGCACATTCGTATAAACGCTGAGCGGATCGCCGGAGAGAACGACCAGGTCCGCGTCCTTGCCGACCTCGAGCGAGCCGACCCGGTCCTGCAGGTCCATCATGATCGCGTTCGCCATCGTGACCGCATAGAGTGCCTTGTCACGCGACATTCCCGCACGAACCGCAAGTCCGGCCGAACGGAGGAACCAACGCGAATCCGTTATCGAATCGTCCGTATGGAAACCCGTAAGTGCACCGGCCTTTTCGAGGGCAATGCCGTTCTCGAACTTGATGTCCATCGTCTCAAGCTTACCGCCCGGCGAATCGATGAAGATGATCGAGGCTGGGGCTTTTGCCGCCGCGATCTCTTCGGCAACTTTCCACGCCTCCGATACGTGCTGCAGCACGATCCGGAAACCGAACTCCTTCTGCAGCCTGAGGGCGGTCAGGATATCGTCGTGGCGGTGCGTGTGGAAATGAACCATCCGAGTGCCTTCGAGAACCTCGACAAGTGCCTCCATCGCGAGGTCGCGAGGCGGCATCATGCTCGCATCGCCGTTAGCTTTGCGGATCTTTTCACGATACTCCTGTGCCTTGATCAGTTGGGTTCGAACCAGCGATGCTGACTTTGCCCGTGTTCCCGGAAAGCTGCCGCCGCCGGCCCGGATCGAGTTCGTCCCGTTGGCGAACTTCATTCCGCCCATGTATTTTCCGTTCTTGTCGAAGATCAGAACATCATCGATCTTTACGGCATTGTCGCGAAGCTTCAGGTAGAGCGTCTGGCCGCTATTCAGATGGCCGGAACCCGGCATGACATTCACCGATGTGATGCCGCCCGCCTGCGCACGCTGAAGGCTTGCCGAACGGACGTTCAACGAATCCAAAAGCCGCACTTCCGGTTGGATCGGCCCCGAGGCATCGGCTCCCGCGGTTCCGCCGATATGGCTGTGAGTGTCGACAAGGCCCGGCATGATCACCTTGCCGGCCATATCAACGATACGGGCGCCCGCAGGTGGGCGTACCGAAGCGGACGGCCCGATCGCGGTTATCTTTCCGCCCTGCACGACGATAGTTCCACGCTCGATCTCCGGCCCGGTTATCGGGATCAGGCGCGCATTTGTAAAGGCAACCGGCTGCGGCTGTCCTAAAATCGGACAGGCGAACAGAGCGGCTACGCAAACTAGCCTTAATAATTTTCGCATTTGTTTGACCTCGTTTTTGATTGCGGTTGTAACGGGAATATGACTAAGGTGCAACGAAATCGTGTGTCTGTCAAGAAAGCCCGCACTATATCGTAGGTTTGGGTTCCAATATCAGGGCGCCCCGATCCTCAGATCAGACTTTGCAAACGCAAAAGACGCAAAGATTTAAGAAGCCGTGATCTATACAGCCCGCTTTGGCACGGAGCTTGTTTACTATCCCTATGTAATTTCTTATTGGGGGGAGATCTTATGAAGAAACTAGTAATTGTCGGAATATTCTTCGCATTCATTTTCACTATGATCGTACCGGAATCATACGGTCAGACGCGGAGAAAGAAGAAAAAGTACGGCGGTCTCGCGACCAACATCGCGATCGTCGCAGGTAGTACGGCCGCAGGTGCCTTGATCGGACGCGGGCGTAACGGTGCAATGATCGGTGCCGGTGCCGGTTTACTTTACGCATCAAGCCGTAAGGGAACTAAGAGGCGAGCTTACAACTCAAACTATCGTCGGGCTGCGAAGATCGCCGGCGGCTCGCTACTTGGTGCCGGAACCGGTGCCTGGATCGGCGGAGAGACCGGTATGGTCGTCGGCGGACTCGCCGGAGCCGGTGCAACGTATCTTTACACTAAGAACGGTAACCGCTATTACAGGGCCGATAACGGGCGTCAATTCTACGTCCGTAACGGCAAGCGATACTATGTAAGGTAGTTTTCTCGTATCCGAAGAACGAAGGGCGGGCGTTTCGGCGTCCGCCCTTCTCATTGAGCTATCGGTAATTCGATGACGATCTCTGCTCCGCCTGGGGCACCCGAACGTATTTCGATCGTCCCGCCATGTGCGGTTACGATCCCATAACAGACGGCAAGGCCCAGCCCTGTGCCTTTGCCAGCCGGTTTCGTCGTAAAGAAGGGGTCGAAAGCATTTCGCGAAACATGCTCGTCAAATCCGCTCCCCGAATCCGCAACCGAGATTCGCACTGTATTGCCAGAGCTTTCCGCCTTTATTTCAAGCATTCCACCTTCCGGCATCGCATCGCGGGCATTTAGGAAAAGGTTGAGCAGGACCTGCTGCAGCTGACTTGCATCGGCCAGGATTTGCGGCAGTTCGGCGGGTACTCGCGTATGGATCTCGAGCCGATTGAAGCTCGCATCATAGTTTGCCAATTGAAGAGATGAATTGACGACATCTCGAACGTTGATCAAAGCCCGGCCCGGCGGACGGCTCCGCGAAAAATCTGTAAGGTCGTGTGTTACTCTCTTGATCCTCTCGATCTGCGCGGCGACGAGGTCAAGGTCCTCAATGGTTTCCGGATCATTATCTTTGCGCGAACGAACTAGTTGAATTAGCGAGGAAATCGAAGCGAGCGGGTTGTTCACCTCGTGGGCAACTCCGGTTGCCAGAGTGCCCATTGCGGCAAGCCGGTCAGCCCTTTGGAGTTGTTCATTCATCCGGCGAAGGCGTTCGAGGTCCTCGGCCATCTTGCGGCTCATCTCGTTAAAGGACGACGCGAGCACGCCGATCTCGTCATTGCTCTTTCTGAGGTCAGCCTCGGCTCCATAGCGACCATTGGTCACCTCGATCGCCGCGAGGGTTATTCGCTGAAGCGGGCGCGATACCGAACGAACGATCATCAGCAGCAAGAGTAGGTTCGGGACAAGGGCGGAGATGATGCTAAATATCAAATACTTTTGCCACGCGAATGGGGTCATTCCGTCGCGAAATGCCCACCAAGCTATCGGCACCTGAAAAATAAAGAACGACGGCACCGCGACCGCGGCAATGCTCACCGCGATCTTGTAAGTTATCGGAAAAAGTCGAAATTGGTCGAGCGCCGTCTGCAGCGAAAGAAGCTTGAAGTTTGTGATCGCATAGGCATAGATCAACACGCCCGGTATGACGAACAGCGAACTGTAAGGCAGAAGCTCGTACTGGTCGAAGTATGGAAGTACGAGATTAGCGAGGGTCTTGAGAACACCGGTGATCGCAAGAGCAAGAATGATCGCTCCGATCTGTTTTGCCCGTTGGGTCCCTGCATAAAGCCGGTACTTGCCGATGAGTACGGCAAAGCCGTAGAAGAACAAAAAGTAAACATATCCGACAAAGAAATAGGCGAGCGGGGCAAGCGAGATGTCGAAACGGCCATCAACATACTCGACCGATTCCCATAGGTAACCAAAAAGTGCTGCCGGGATGAAAACGATCCCTGGTGCGAAGAAGATAGCGGCCCTTTCTCGCGGAATTCGATTGTTCTCCGGGAACACCCAAGCAAAGATGACGAGAGCAAACTGGAGTAGCAAAGCTGTCACAAAGCTCGCCGCTGCCCACCAGCCAGCACCAAAGGCCGCATCATTGAAGTTCCAGAAAACAAGGTCCTTGGTCGTCCAAAAGGCGAGAAATGCGATGAACCCACCAAAGGTTTGGTTCGCCCGGCTTCGCGGATCGTTAACAAATACGAAAAAGCCGAGCAGGACAAGCAGAATCACGACCGCTAGCTGAAAGAATGCGAACATCAAGAGCATTCTAAGCCCGCGGCGGCGATCGCGTAAACCGGACGTTTTGAGAGTTAGTCGATCTCGACCTTAAAGTTAATCCCGATGGCGTTTATGTATTTGGGCAGCCCGCCGGTGTTGTAGCGATTGAGGTAGAAGATCTCGGTCGTAAAATTTGACGTCACTTTCCGCTCAATGCCGGCGGCAAACTCGTTTCTAAAAAATCGGCCATCGCGGAAATCATAGAAAACCTCGTCAGCAACGAAAGGCGAGAAAATCGTTTTCCCGTTCTTCTTGACCGGGTGTTTGAAGGTGATGCGATTGCGGTAGCGGACGGTGTCGGGCCGGCTATGACGTATCCGGTACTCGACGCGGTTGCGGTCTTTTATCGAAAGCTCTTTGTATGCAAAAGAGAGGGTTGTATCGAACCGGACGCGATGCTCGATGTCCTTTCGTCCGGGAGATTGCTCAGCGTACTTGTATATGTAGGTGGGCGTTATCGAAACGTATTTGTTGATGCGTTTGTCGAAGCCGACGCCCACCCGTTCGTCAACAGGAAAGAGCTTATTCCGGCCAAGCCTCAAGCTGCCGATGAAAAGCAGCGTAAGGTCTTTGTATTCCTTGCCTTTCGAGTCCTTTTTCTTGACCAAGGGAACGTTAATCGTGGTTTCGCTCCATACTTGGAAGTCACGTTCGCCTGCGGTCGATTGTGCCGAAGCCGTTGGTGCGGCAACAGCGAGAAGGCCAAAAAGAAAAAAGAAGAACTTCGATTCTACGTTTGTTTTTTCCACGATGCCCTTTGGCATTAATAGCCAATTGAAAGTGGAATGTTAACACAACATTAACAACTTGTTACAAACACGATAGGAGATTAGGTATCAGGCACCAAGAAAAAGAGCGGCCACCGAGCCCGAAATGCCGGCAGCAATAGGAAGAAATCGTTTGACCGAGATCTCGCCTTCGTCTGCAATGAGGTTAAAGAGTCCGACAAATAGCGGTAATGCCGTTCCCGCGACCATCCCGCCGATCACTCCGCCGACAAGTGCTCCGAGTACAAAAAGAAACAAGCCGCCCGCGGCCCCGGAAATGATGCCCCACGCCAATCCGATGATCGGAACCAAAAGAAGAGAGCGAAGAAAGCTCGTCGAAAGGACCCGTTCAAGAGCCGCCGCGGTAACACCGGCTGTCAGGTACCCGACCAATCCGGTCACAGCAACTGCAAGGGCGGCGAGAAGCAGAACTGCCGGATTTGGCGAACTGTCCAAAACGAATAACCTGAAGAGGATCGCCGCCGTTGGAACCGTTCCGATAGCGATGCCGAAGAATCTCAAAGATGTTGACAGATCGAGCCGTCGGGCGAGAAAACTCGTCGAGATCTCCCGGTCGCCTGAAGTTTCGGCAAGTTCGTCCGCAGCTTTCCGAAGCTTGATGATCCGAAGTTCGAAAAACTGGTCATCGTCAAGATCTGGCCTGATTTTTTCGGTCTCAGTTTGCTGCGTTATGACGTTCATATTACCTCCACGGTGTGATGACCGCAGCGTCCGGGGAGGTTGCTTGCTGAGGTTCCCTTGGGTCGGCATCCGAAAGAAGCTCGATGAGTTCGGGTATGGCGGCGACCACTGGAGTCCGAAGATCTATTGTTTCCTGAAGGTCGGCCGCAGCACGGGAGGCATGCATGGCGATCCGCTCCGAGTTTTTCCGGGCAAGGCAAATGGTCGCGAGACTTGGATCCGGATGTCCGGCAACCGTAAAGATCTCTGCACTGGCAGCTTGTGCCGGCAGGCTTTCACCACTCGCCAAACGCAACCCGACGAACCTGTCGATGGCGTCGAAAAGCTCCTTTCTGACCGCGAATCGGCGATCCTCCAGATCGCCAATTCTTTCCTCAACCGACGCACGCAATGAATTTGCTGCCAGCGTGATACGTGAATCCGACCGATCACGCGTTTCGAAAGTAGAGGCATCGGCAAAATTCGACCGCCGTTGATAGATCAACAGCCCAAGGGCGATCGGCCAAAGAGCGAAACCGATCAAAGTTTTCGACGCCGACCGGACGTTTAGTTCTTTCCTGTCGGCTCGGAGAAGCAGATAAACCCCGACCGGTGACCCGAGAGCGATATAGGCAAGTAGAATATCGACGTCCATCACGGTTAAAGTCGGCAAGTTTCGTTCCCGTAGATTTTTTGTCCGATTTTTCGAGCGTCTCACGTCTTATCTATTGAAAAGTAAGAGGTTGCCGTCGATTTTCGGAACTTCTGATCGCGGTTGGTCGTAAGCCAAGTTAGTGATAATTGCGAAAGAATGAGCTTACTTATTTGCAAAATGCAAATGTCGCGGTTGATGGAAGAAAAATCACGGTCCTATGCAAAAGGTTGAAACTCGAACGTTCTTATAACAATGGCACGGTGATTGCTGCTAACCTAGGTAGGCAATTCAAAAGGCCGGAGATCTTGGAATAATAAATACCCGCTTAGGGATTGAACAGGAAAAGTAATGAAGAAATTAAAGGTCAAAGTCATAAAGAAAGGAGCAGCTGAGGCATCGTCGGAGCGAAAGATCCAACAACCTACAAAGGCCCGCGATGCCGCCCGTGACGCAGTAAAGACCGTCACGAACTGGGTAAATGATTTTCAATCACGAAAGCGCGAAGAAACCTACATCGCGTTCGAGAAACTCTTTGCCCAAGGCCCGCAGGCCTCCGAAGGCCAGGCTTGATCGAGATAAACCACATCATTACCTACACTTAGGGCCGGCACGTGACCGGCCCTTTTCTTTGTCCCGCCGCGTAAACGGTTTGCAACGCATCCATTCAAGTTGGTATTCTAACCGTTCGAAAACTGTACAGAACCCCCTAAGTAAATGAAGAATAAAGTTGCTATCGTGACCGGTGCGAGCAGCGGTATCGGCAAGGCCACAGCGGTCCGGTTTGCCGAAGAAGGCGCAACCGTCGTTGCCGTCGGGAGGAACGAAGCTGGCTTTGCCGAGCTTCGGGAAGAGGTCCGCGACCTGGAAGGCACAGTTCGGGTCCATCTAGCCGATCTGACCGAACAGTCGCAAATCGACCGACTTGTCTCCGAAACCGTGCAGCATTGCGGGCAAATTGACGTTTTGGTTAACGCAGCGGGGATCATCCGTTCGGGGACGCTTGTCGATACGCCGCTCGATGAACTCGACAAGCTGATGAACATAAATGTCCGCTCGGTTTACTATTTAATGCAAAAAGTTATCCCATTTTTGGAAAAAACGAGCGGAAACATCGTCAACATATCGAGCATTGCGGGATCAAGGGCATTTCCGGGCGTGATGGCGTATTGCATTTCGAAGGCTGCGGTCGATCAACTGACACGATGCGCCGCCCTCGAACTGGCAGAAAAAGGCATTCGGGTAAATGCGGTCAACCCCGGCGTTGTTGTAACGAACCTGCATAAGCGCGGTGGCATGACTGAAGAGGCCTATGAAGCGTTTCTTGAGAATGCCAAACGGACGCATCCGCTCGGACGGCCCGGCGAGGCCCGCGAAGTTGCTGACCTTGTAGCGTTTCTCGCTTCGGAAAAGGCCGGTTGGATAACCGGCGTAACATATGAGATCGATGGCGGCAGAGGCCAAACCTGCCTCAGATAACGCCAAGCGATCGAGGATAGGGAATTGAAGCTTAAACTGCTTCCAAGCACTTTCGATGAAAATGGCGGTTATTCGGCCGGCCAGCATCTGACGTCCTTCGTGATCGATGGCCGTGTCGCTCTCGATGCCGGAAGCCTTGCGATGGCGGCGTCCGAAAACGAGCGAAGATCGGTCCGCGACATCGTCCTTACGCACGCACACCTGGACCACATCGCCGGACTACCGCTTTTTGTCGATGATCTATTCGCCTCGCTGACCGAGCCGATACGCGTGCACGCAACACGTGAAGTGCACGAAGTTCTTGAACGAGATGTCTTTAATTGGTCTGTTTACCCGAGGTTTTCAGAACTGAACAATGAAAACGGGCCGGTTCTGGAATACCGTCCTTTCACACTCGGTTCGGAATTTTCGATCGGCGGCCTGAAGTTTCATTCAATTCCGGTCGATCACAAGGTGCCGTCTTCGGGCTTCATCATCGATGATGGAAACGCGGCGATCGCGTTCTCGGGTGATACATCGAGTTCCGCGGCGTTTTGGGGAAAGGTGAATGAGAGGGGCGATGTCAAAGCTGTCCTGATCGAATGTGCGTTTCCTGACCGTATGTCCGAACTTGCCGGGGCTTCCCATCACCTTACCCCGGCAACCCTCAAAGCAGAACTCGAACAGCTTCACCTCGACGCTAAGGTCTGCGTCATCAACATCAAGCCGATGTATCGCGTTGAGGTGATTATGGAGCTAAGAAAAACGCTTGACCGCGAGATAACGATCATCGAACCCGTGAGGGAGTATCATTTCTGAGGTTTTCCGGCAACCGCTCTAAGGAAATTTATTGGTTCAAACGAGCTTTGCCGATGCTCGTCCGGGAAGTCGTAGAGCCGCACGCGGCCGTTCGGTCGCACCTCTTTGACCTTAAAGGTTCGCTCTTCGCGGGTCTTACCGGGCATTATTTCGGCACGGAACGTGACAAGCATCTCAGGCCTTGCCCAAATGTGCTTTTTGATCGGCTCCTGCTTGCGCTTACTGAACATCGCCGTTATCTTCCTTTTCGGGCCGCTGTTTGTGCTTGCTCTTCCGGCCTGAGGGGTAAAGCTTCTCCGTCGGCTTATCCTCGTCTATTTTCCGGCTCGGCGGAGCGGTTGGCTTTCGGATCGATCCAAAAATCGTCGTTCGCTTCTTTTTCCGTCCCTTCGCCACAGCGAGGCGTATTATAGCAAAGAAGTGCGATGGTACAGCAGACCCGGGAATGTCGAAAAGTCGTTTAATTGACTAAATGGCCGAAACGATTCAGTATTTACGTCAATAATGTCGGGCAAACGGGCAAATGCATTGAATGGTCGGTTTCCAAAGCACGCGGCAGCGGCCGGCCGTCAGGCACGTACCAAGCGAGAGCCGTTTCGGGTTCCTGCCGGAAGCTTCTATGCGTTTTCTGTGCTCTTCTCGATAGTAGTGGCTCTTTTTGTCGGGATGATATTGTTCGAGACCGGCGAAGCTTCCGCCGCCAATTGGGCACTATTGTCCGGTGGTGCGTGCTTTGTGGCGGCCGTGCTGTTTCGGGAAGTTTTACTCCGAGGACGCAGGCGCCAAATGCTTGCTCGAGAACGACGTTTGATCAGCAATGTTTCCGGCGAGTATGAGGCTCCGCCGGCCGTAAATAAGCTGACCGTTGAGCACAATTCGGCGCTCATCCGTTCGATCCAGCAGAAGTCCGAGGCAGCCAATGTGCTCGGGGGATTGGCCGATGGACACAAGGAAGTTTTCATCCTGTGTGAGGAATATTTGGATCTGATCAAGAGTGAACTGCCGCGGGTTGCTCCCGGTTCGCCCAGGTTTGCCGCCTTTAGAAAAGGGACCGTTGTAGCCAACCGCCTTCACTATGAACATATGATCCGTTGGGCGAGGCTAGAAGCGGCAGTTGCTACCGAACGACGCATTGCCGGTGATCCCGGGATGCGATCTGCACGGGCGATCGAGGCGCTGGAATTGGCACTTTTTCATTACCCGGAGGAACGCGTACTTATCGAACTCCGCGAAGCTGTTTCTGTCGCGGGCCGTGGCGATGGCCTCGGGAAAGTAATCGACGTTGAGGGAGCGATAATCGAAAGCGAGCCCTGATCTCGTCAAGCTTTGCGGTGCCAGGTATGAACCGACCCGCAACTTCTTCGTTTGATTCGGGCTTACGCGTTAAATCTTTGTTAGAATATTGGCTATAGGGCTTTATGCAATGCCGGCAACGGCAACGCACTTTTTAAGATGATCTCTCAACGCTGTCCAAAATGCCGAAGCGACCGTATCCGACGCGGCTATCGGCCTACGCCTTTCCTGCTTAAGCTTGTCTGTAGGTTCAATCTGCTGTGCGATAACTGCAACCTTGAATTTCGAGGGTTTGCGGTTCCCGGAACGCTCAACTCGCGCTCGAAAAAGCGTGATCGGGCCCAGGTTAGGCCTCTTCCGAGCGATCAGGATTAAATTCGTCCCAAACCTTCATTTTTGGGTGTGTCGTTCCGCTCCAACATTTCGTAGAATAGGGAAATTGAGTCGAAATAGCACGCACAGTCCCTTACGTGTCCTCGCCGCCCTTGCTGCCGTTATCTTAACGGCGGTCGGTGTTTTGGGGCAATCGAAGCTTCTCACGACCGTACATTACGGCGACCGCATCGAGATCGACGTTCTCGGCAGTTTTGAGTTCGATTGGCGCGGCGGGTTGAATCCGGAAGGGTTTCTCGACGGGTTCGATCGGGCTGAGGGTCAGATATTTGCTCTTTGTAAAACGGAAAACGAGATCGCCGACGAGGTAGCCAAGCTCTACTCGCGGTTCCTGCGCGAACCGAAGGTGACCGTAAGGATCATCGATACTTCCGGCCGTCCGAACGTTTTCCTGACCGGAGGCGTGCGGAACGCGACCCGTTTTCGCATTATGCGAAGCGTGACCCTTCAGGAACTGCTTGTTCTGAGCGGCGGCTTGACCGAGTTTGCTAGCGGTGATGTGACGATCTTTCGCCGTCCGGATACGAGCTGTGAGCAGGGCGGCAACGGCCCCGAGCGGCAGCCGCGTACCATACGGGTAAAGATCAGCGATCTTCTTGCAGGCGATGTCAATGCCAATCCGGCAATACTGACCGGCGATATCATTGACGTCAATGAGGCCTTCCCGATCTATGTGATCGGCGGGATCACGAGGCCTGGGCGGCAGCTTTTTCGTGCGGAACTCAGCCTTTCCCGGGCAGTTGCTGCGGCGGGCGGGCTAGATAAGAACGGTGTGGCATCGCAGGTAGTTATTTATCGCCGGGAGGGCGGTGCGAGTTCGGTCATAGAGGCAGATCTTGAGCAGATCGCGCAGGGCTCGGCGGTTGACATCGAACTTAAGCCATACGACGTCATCGATATCGGCATCCGTGGCCGCGAGCGGCGGCAATTTCCGCCGGTGGTCGATGGTTCCGGATCGCCTCCGGTTCCGCGTGAGCAGCTTCCGCTTCGAGTGATAGATTGATCAAAAGTATTTTCATACGCAAGCAAACGTTGTAAAGAGTTTCCGAATCAGTTTATTATTATTGTTCGCCGGCAATACTCCGGCAGTTTCTTATGGCTGAAAAGAAAAAGCTTAGCAGGCGGATGTCCGCCCTTCTTTGGCTGGTTGGGGTCGCGATCGTTATTGGCGTTCTGATCGCCATGCACCAGATAGCCATCATCTATCTGATCGCAACCGTCGCGTTGGTAGCTCTCCTTTTGATCGTTGCGTATTCCGACCTCGAAAACATTGACCGTCAGGACATCCTTGGTTCTGAAGCTGACTAAGGTTTGTCGAGGCGGCTCGTTTTGATGAAACGTAGCCTCAAATTTTTGCTGCTCGCCACCGTGCTCTTTACGGGCACGATGCCCGGGCTTGCTGCGTCATACGACAGCGATTCGGCGAGCATTCGCGACCTACGGTGGCGTGGCAACACGATCCGCGTCGCGATCTCGAGTTCGATGTCGGAGCAAAGCCCATCGATCAAGCGAGGAAGCGATGTTGCCCAGGCGGTCGAGCGGAGCCTTCAGCGATGGGCTGAGGCAGCAGGGCTAAGCCTTCAGATATTTCATACTCCGCTTCAGAATGTGAGCCCTTCCGGCCCGCGGGGCGACGGCATTTCTCTTATTACGATCGGGGCGACCGCGGAGAACACCCTTGTCTTCAGTAAGAACGGAAACTCGCTGCCGGCAGCGACCCGCGTCTTTTTTGACCGCAACGGCAACATCACCGAGGCCGACATCGTTCTCAACGCAAGCCATCAATTCTCGACCGATGGAACATTTGGCACTTACGACCTTGAGACAGTGCTGATGCACGAAGCCGGGCACCTGCTTGGCCTCGACCATTCGTCAACGGTCGGAAGCCTGATGTGGCCGCAGATCGGGAGAAACGGGCTTTTTTCGGTTTCGTCATTTTTCCGTAGAGAACTTCTTGATGCCGATCTCGCAGCGGTCCGTGAAATGTATGGGGTATTTGCGGATGAAGAAAAGTGCTGCGGAACGCTTGAGGTGAAGGTGCCGTCGAAGGCGGGCGATTCGCTTTCGGGCGTGTGGGTCGAGGACGCGGTTTCGGGCAAGTTGGTTGCGGCCTCGGCATTTGCCGCGAATGAGAAGGCCGCGCGTATCAGTTCACTTCGAGCCGGATCCTACAACGTCTTTGTATCTGAGGGCGGTGACGGGATCAGGAGCGGATCGATACTCGGAACAGTTGAAGTCTCGAAAGGCTCGACTGCTGTGCTCAAAGCCGATACCGATCTTGCAGCATCTCGCTCCTCAGCCCAAGTTGGTCTCAACGGCGAGGCGGCCGTCATGAGCCTGCCGGTGAATCCCGGAAAAACCTTTACGGCCTCATTGGTCCTTCAGGAAAATGCCGGTGACAGGCCGGTCCTCTATTCATCATCGAAGTTCATTTCGATCGATGACGGAAGTATCGAGATGACACTCGATCCCTTCGGTCGTTTCGTCGCGGTGTTCGACGTTACCATTTCTGAGGATGCATCACCCGGTGCCTACTCACTCTGCTCGCTTGACCGAAACGGTCAGGAAAATTGCTTTCCGGGTGCCTTCACCGTTTCATCTCATCAAAATGCGTGGTATAAGCGGGACTTTTCAAAATATTAAGAAAAGTTTAAAAACTTCTTCCATTTTTTCCCGATATTGTGCATAATCGAGGCGTTCACCTCCCCGGTGAACATCGGTCCGCAAGGGGTGAGGACTTGCGGCCAAAACGGGCGGCGGTGTGGGAGACGCCGCCCATTTTCGTTTTCGGGCCATATTTCAATCGCTTTTCTCGTAAAGTCTCAAGCTAACTGATCACATTGCCGGGCGTTTTCGCGGCAGTTTGGAATGGAACCCGGGTTGTTATATGCTCGGAATGTTTTGAAGCGGCCGGCGTTGGCATTATCGTTCGGTCGAATGGATGACAGTAGGAAGAGCCTAATCTCAGCCTCACGGCCGGGAAGCGGTTCTTTTGAACTTTTATGGCGATAAAGAAGCGCGGCAGACTCGGCCAATGGATGTTCGAGGGCGTCCCGGAGGTCGAGGGTCCTCACGAACCCGAAGGCCGTCACAAGAAGCATCCATGGTGGCAGGTAATGTGCCTGACCGGGGTCGACTACTTTTCGACCCTTGGTTACCAGCCCGGCATCGCCTTGCTCGCCGCCGGCGCATTATCTCCCTTCGCGACGCTCGTTCTCGTACTCTTAACTCTATTCGGTGCATTGCCGATGTACCGCCGCGTTGCGGAAGAAAGCCCGCACGGCGATGGCAGCATTTCGATGCTTGAGCGCTTGCTTTCCCGGTGGAAGGGAAAGATGTTCGTGCTCGCATTGCTCGGCTTTGTCGCAACGAGCTTTATCATCACGATCACGCTTTCGGCCGCTGACGCCACGGCACACATCATCGAGAATCCCTTCGTCGAGAAGAACCTGCATTTTCTCCACCACGAGGTCATCGTCACACTCGTTCTTATTGTCCTGCTCGGTGCGGTCTTCCTTCGCGGCTTTAGCGAGGTCATCGGCTTGGCGGTCGGCATCGTCGTAGTATTTCTCGCATTGAATCTCGTTACGATCGGCGTCGGGTTCTACCAGATCTTTTGGATCCAGCCGGACATCATTCCCAACTGGAGCGCCTTGCTTTGGACGCAGCCGAACGTCAACGGGAGCATCTTCATGCTGATCGCTGCGTCGCTCCTGACGTTCCCTAAGCTCGCGTTGGGGCTTTCCGGATTTGAGACCGGCGTGGTCGTGATGCCGCTGGTCAAGAGCGATGTAGATGTGCCAAAGTCGCAGCTCGTCGCCTTCCATTCGACCCACGTTGACCACTCGGAAGCCCCGGACGACATCAAGACCCATATCGAAGGACGCATCCGCGGCGGTAAAAAACTCCTGACAGGTGCCGCCGTGATCATGAGCTTCTTCCTGGTCGGCTCGAGCATTATAACGACGATGCTCGTGCCGGCGACCGAGATCGGGCCCGGCGGAAAGGCTTACGGGCGCGCAATAGCCTATCTGGCACATGAATATCTTGGGCCGGCATTCGGCACGGCCTACGACCTTTCGACGATCGTCATTCTTTGGTTCGCCGGTGCCTCGGCAATGGCCGGCCTTCTCAACATCGTTCCGCGATACCTGCCGCGGTACGGCATGGCTCCGGACTGGGCACGGGCGACGCGCCCGCTTGTGATGGTCTTTACGGCGATCTGCGTCGTTGTGACGATCTTTTTCGAAGCGAGTGTTTCAGCCCAAGGCGGTGCTTACGCGACCGGCGTTCTGATGCTGATGACCTCGGCGGCTGTTGCCGTAACGATCTCTTCGAAGCGGAAGAATGAAAAGAAGTGGATCGCATTCCTGATCATCACGTTGATCTTTAGCTATACGACCGTCGCGAACATGATCGCCCAACCGAGCGGCATCCAGATCGCGGGCCTCTTCATCATCGGTATTATTCTTACGTCCTTCATCTCGCGTGCGCTTCGGACGACCGAGCTTCGGATAGACCAGATCGAATATGACGAGACGGCTCTCGAATTCATCAAGGAGATGGCCGAGGGCGATATCCGGATCGTTACCAACCGACGCGAGGTCGGCAATGTGGTCGAATATCGGTTCAAGGAGCACGAAAAGCGGATCGACAATCACATTCCCTCGACCGATCCGGTGATCTTCTACGAGGTCGATCTCGGAGATGCCTCGGAATTCAAGGGGACGATCAACATCCGAGGCGTTGATGTGGACGGGTACAAGATACTTCGGACCGAATCTCCGGCGGTGCCGAATGCGATCGCGGCGTTGCTGCTCGATCTTCGCGATCGGACCGGCAAGATACCGCACGTTTATTTCGGCTGGAGCGAGGGCAATCCGATAATGTACCTGGCCCGTTACATTTTATTTGGCGAAGGAGATACGGCTCCGGTCACGCGCGAAATTCTCAGGCAGGCAGAGTCTGATCCCGAGCTCCGCCCGAACGTTCACGTCGGCGGTTAACGAATTATTCGTGCGGCGGCAGCAGCGAGGGATTCAATTCCAAGAAACACGAACGGCAATAGACGGGCCGGCCCTGCGAAGGATAGAACGGGACGGTCGTGTTGCAGCCGCACTTGGCGCAGGCGACCGTCACCTCGATCCGCTGCTTGATGCCGAGTTCCTGGGCGGCGTTGATGGCAGCGATGCGTTCATTCTTGGCTTGTTTGCAGGGCTTACAGCGTTTCGGCGGGTTCTTTAGATTTTTATCATAGAAGAACTGCTGCTCACCCGAGGTCCAGATGAAATCACTGCGGCAATCGATGCAGTTTATCGTCTGGTCGGTAAACTCCGGTTCACCGGGGTTGTCCTGCGTCACCACGTTGAATGATTCTGAGAAGCCGTTCTCTGACATGCCCTACCTCTTAATCGTCAATGAAAATTCGGACCGCAAAAAAACGCGATCGGCAGCCGAACCGTTCTGGCCGGGAAATGTAGTAAATGCCCTTTTCACTGCGGCCGGCATCCGGGAGTGCTAGCCAACTTGTGCGGGGGAGCGGGCCATGCGGGAACAAAAACAGAAGTTATAAAATTAGCTAATCCATGTCAAGGTAATGGGATTTGAATTGGCCTGATTTCTCTGTAAAGATTGTCGAAGCGTATGAAAATTCTGGTTATCGGTTCCGGCGGCCGCGAGCACGCCATCTGTTATGCGTTCTCGAAAAGCCAACGGGTGACAAAGATCTACTGCGCAAATGGCAACGCAGGCATCGCATCCATCGCCGAGCTGGTGGACATCAAGCCCGATGAGATCGGCCGGCTTGCCGATTTTGCCGAGAACGAAGCCATCGATCTGACATTTGTTGGCGGCGAGACGTCGCTGGCGCTTGGCGTGGTTGATGAGTTCGAGGCCCGTGGACTGAAGATCATTGGAGCTTCAAAGGCGGCGGCGAGGCTTGAGGCAAGCAAAGCGTTTGCGAAAGATTTCATGAAGCGGTACGGCATTCCGACGGCTGATTATGCCGTCGCAATGTCACCGGCAGAAGCTATCGAGCTTCTCGAGACGGGCCGATTCGGTGACGCGTCGACGCCGGTCGTCGTGAAGGCCGACGGCCTTGCGGCAGGGAAAGGCGTAGTGGTCGCTAACGATCGCGCCGAGGCGATCGATGCGATCAACGAACTAGAGTCGCTGGTCGGGGCGGACGCCGCATCGACCATCGTTCTCGAAGAATGCCTTTTCGGACGCGAGGTCTCTCTCATCCTTTTTGCCGACGGCGAAAGCTTTGCATTGATGCCGCCGACGCGCGACCACAAACGCATCGGCGAGGGCGACACCGGCCCGAATACCGGCGGCATGGGGACGTTCACAGACGATTCGCTGCTTTCTTCACAGCAGGCCGCGGAGATAATTGATACCGTGATCCGGCCGACATTGAAGGGATGCTCTGACGAGGGCTTTCGCTTCCGCGGAATACTTTTCCTCGGGCTGATGATGACCGAAGCCGGGCCAAAGGTGCTCGAATACAACGTCCGCTTCGGCGACCCCGAAACGCAGGCGATCCTCATCCGGCTTGAGACCGATCTTGTGGAGATCTGCGAAGCGATGCTTGCCGGTAGGCTCGGTGAGACCGAGATCAAGTGGCGCGCGGGTTCGTCGGCTTGTGTCATTCTCGCGGCCGAGAACTACCCGGCAAAGCCGCGGACGGGTGATGTTATCAATGGCCTCAATGAAGCGGCGGCCCACAAAGATGTTGTCACATTCCATGCCGGCACGATGCTCGACGACCGTGGCTCGTTCGTGACATCTGGCGGTAGAGTACTCGGTGTCACGGCCGTCGGCGAAGACCTCGCATCGGCGCTTGAAAAGGCATACGCCGCTGCGGGCGAGATCACTTGGCCCGGAATGCAGTTAAGGCGGGATATCGGAAAACCGGCCGGAAGTTAATATTCGGCGATGCTTTTTTGATAAGCCTCGTAGTTTCGCAGCATTTCTTCGATCGAATCTCCGCCGAATTTTTCCCGCATCGAATTCGCAAGCACAACAGAGAGCATTGCCTCGCCGATCACGCCGGCGGCGGGCACGGCCGTAATGTCAGAGCGTTCGAAGGCTGCCGGCGATTCCTCTTTCGAATCGATATCCACCGAGGTAAGCGGCTTCCGCAGTGTGGAGATCGGCTTGAGATAGCCGCGGACGCGAAGCTCTTCGCCGTTCGTGATCCCGCCCTCAAGCCCGCCGGCCCGGTTCGTCTTTCGGACAAAGCCCGCATGGATCTCGTCGTGGACCTCCGAGCCGAACCGACCCGCATTCGCGACACCTTCACCGATCTCGACCGCCTTGACCGCATGGATCGACATGATCGCCCGGGCGATCCGCCCATCAAGCTTTTCTTCCCACGAAGTGTGCGACCCAAGCCCGACTGGAAGCCCGTGGGCAACGACCTCAAAGATCCCGCCGAGCGTATCGCCATTCGCCTTCGCCTCATCGACCAAGGCGACCATTTGTGCCTCGATCTCTTTGTTCACGCAGGCGAGCGGAGCATCTGCGTTGATCGCCGTGATCTCTTCCCAAGACGCATCGATCGGTGTTTCGGGTACCGAGCCGAGCTTTGCGACGTGGCTGCGAACAGCGATCCCAAAAGCCGAAAGAAGCTGCTTCGCGACGGCACCGGCCGCGACGCGGGCAGCGGTCTCGCGGGCCGAGGCACGCTCGAGGATGTCGCGCAGGTCGCGCGTCTGGTATTTCTGTCCGCCGGCGAGGTCGGCATGGCCCGGCCGCGGGCGTTTGACGATGCGAGGATTCTTCGGCTCAGCCTCAAGCCGCTCAGCAGACATTACTTCCTGCCAATGGACAAAGTCGCGGTTCTCGATCATTAACGCGATCGGCGACCCGAGAGCATACCCGTGGCGAACACCCGAAAGTATTTGCACCGTGTCCGATTCGATCTTCATCCGGCCGCCGCGGCCATAGCCCTGCTGCCGCCGCCAGAGTTCATGGTCGATCGCTGCCTTGTCGATGGGCATCCCGGCCGGAACTCCTTCGATGATGACGACCAATGCCGGGCCGTGCGATTCGCCTGCGGTTGTAAATCTAAAGTTCATTCGTTGGTCTTAAGTTCGACAGCTCTCGCTTCTCGGACGCGCCGTCTGAAGACGATCAGCCCGATGCTCGAAAGTATCAGAAGGCCGCCGACAAGCGTCTGGGGCGGGAGCGTTTCGCCGAGGAAAACGTTTCCGACCAGCACCGCGATCAGCGGCGTTACGAGCGAGATCATCATCGCCTTTGTCGATTCTATCCTTGCAAGAAGCCAGTAATAAAGCCAGAAGGCGGCGATCGTTCCGGCGAGCGAGAGATAAAGTACCGACGCAGCGGCACGAATGCCCCAGTTGTGTGCAAACGGCGACCCTTCGGCAATGAGCGAATAGATCACTAAAGCGGGAAGCCCGCATAGCATCTGCGAAAGAAGTATCATTGCCGGGTCTATCGCGGCCGCCTTTGCCTTAACAAGTATCGAGGCCTGGGCCGCAGCGTATGCCCCGACAACGATCGCCACCGAACCGGCGAACGCCATTGCACTTTCGACCCGAAGCTGGTCGAGAAAGATAACTCCAACGCCAACAATGCCGATCATTACTGCGATGATCTTGAGCGGGGTGATCCGCTCGCTCGGCAAAAAGATCCAGGCCAGCACAAGGCCAAAGACCGTTATCATCGCCTGTAAAACTGCGGCAAGGCCGGAGGTGATGTACTGTTCGGCCCAGAACACCGTGCTGTAATTGACCGTGAACTGAAGAACGCCCGTGAGAGCGATCAACTTCCATTCTCGCCCGCCTTGTGGCCATCGGATCTTGGCAAAATAAACCACCGGCAACAGGATCACGGCGGAAAGAAGAAAGCGGCTGACGGCGAATGTGATCGGCGGAAGGTCCTCGAGCCCGATCTTGATGAAGATCCACGTCGTTCCCCAGATAAGGCAAAGTATCAGCCAAACGAAGATCTTCATAAATTAACCCGCGGCGTCTAGCTGCGATCGTAGAAGCTCAGACGGGTTTCGCCTTGCTTGAGTATCCGCCAACGCCGGATGTGGCCAACGGCGTCCGGTAGCTCGGTCTTCGCGTGGTGTTCGACCACAAGCACGCCGCCGTCGTTGAGCAGCCGGCTCGCGGCCGTGCCGAATTCATGGAGCACCGGCGAATAGTTCATCGCATAGGGCGGATCGAAAAACACGATGTCCCAGCCTTCGGCGTGCTGGCGTCCGGCAAAGTTTTCGGCAGAGAGCGAAAGCACCTCGGTCTGCTCTTCAGGGACGGCCAATGTATCGAGATTTTCTTCGATCAGGGCACAGGAACGCCGCGACCGGTCAACAAAGGTAGCGTGAGATGCACCTCGCGAGATCGCCTCGATGCCGATCGCTCCTGTGCCGGCACAAAGGTCCAAAAAACGGGTGTTCTCGTCGATCTTTGGGGCGATGACGTTAAAGAGCGTCTCCCGCAGGCGGTCAGAGGTCGGCCGCGTGCGGTTGTCCGCGGGGCTTTTCAATATTCGGCCGCCGTAAGTCCCTGCAATGACACGCATAAGCTATTATCCTATCCCAGCGAGCCGGTATTTCGCATCGCTTCGAACGCGTTTAATGAGATCGGCCGTTTCGGGCTTGATCCGCTTGGCGGCCAGCAGCTTTTCGGCGTCTCCGCGGGCCGCCTCGAGGATCTCGAAGTCGCGGACAATATTGGCGATCTTGAACATCTGAACACCCGATTGCCGAGTCCCGAAAAGTTCGCCTTCGCCGCGGAGTTCGAGGTCCTTTTCCGCGATCTTGAAGCCGTCGTTCGTCTCTTCCATTATCCCGAGCCGCTCTTTGGCGACTGCGGTCTTCTTGTCGCCGGTCAGCAGGACGCAGTAGCTCTGCTCGGCACCGCGGCCGACACGTCCACGCAATTGATGCAGTTGCGAGAGGCCAAAACGCTCCGCGTGCTCGATAACCATCGTCGATGCATTCGGAACATCGACCCCGACCTCGATGACGGTGGTCGAAACAAGTACGTCGATCTCGCCGGCGACGAAGGCCCTCATTATCGCGTCCTTTTCGTCAGCCTTTATCTTTCCGTGAAGAAGTCCGACGGACCTATGCGGAAAAACACGGTCGCGGAGTTCTTCGAACATCGCAGTCGCGGCTTTCAGATCGAGCTTCTCTGATTCGTCAATTAGCGGGTAAACCACATATGCCTGTCGGCCGAGCTTCAGCTCGCGTTCGATGCCCTTGTAAACGCCAACCCGCTTGTCCTCGCCGACGACAACCGTCTTGATCGGCGTTCGGCCGGGCGGGAGTTCGTCTATCACCGAAACGTCGAGGTCGCCATAAACCGTCATCGCGAGCGACCGCGGGATCGGCGTTGCCGTCATCACGAGCACGTCCGGGTTCTGGCCGCTTTTTTTCAATGCGGCACGCTGCAGAACGCCGAACCGGTGCTGTTCATCAATGACGGCAAGCCCGAGATTCTCGAACTCGACGCCTTCCTGAATGATAGCGTGAGTTCCGATGACGATCTGAACTTCGCCCGCAGCGATCGCTTGCCGGGCCTTCCGTTTTTCAGCGGCCTTTCGGCTGCCGGTCAGGAGGCGGACGGAATAACCTGCCGCTTCGAAAAAGCTAACCGCGTTCCGATAGTGTTGCTCGGCGAGGATCTCGGTCGGAGCCATGAGAGCCGTTTGATAGCCGTTCTCGGCCGCCGCGAACATCGCGATGAAGGCGACGATGGTCTTGCCGCTCCCGACGTCGCCCTGAATAAGCCGGTTCATCGGGGCATCGGACGTCATATCCAAGAATATCTGCTTGACGACCCGGCGTTGAGCCTCGGTAAGCTTAAAGGGAAGCAGGCCCGCGATGCGTTTCTTGACCGTCTCATTTATCTCAATGACCGCGCCTTTCGGTTCCTTTTTTCGCTCCCCGCGAACCAGTTGAAGAGCGAACGAGAGCCAGAAGAATTCCTCGTAAATAAGCCTTCGGTGAGCATCGCTGCGGAAGCGTTCGTAGTCTGAGATCGCGGCTTTCTCCGGCGGGAAATGGACCTCGCACATCGCGTCGCCGCGACTGATCAGCCGATTCGACCGGACGATCTCATCCGGCAGAAATTCGCCGACCGACGGGCGGTCGAGCAAATTTGTGACCGCATAGATGATTTCTCTGAGCCTCTTCGTCTGGAACGGCCCGAGTTTGCGATAGACCGGAACATGGCGGGCGGTGTGGATGGTGGCGAACTCTGCGACCGATTCATTGGCTCCAAGCTCGTCTTCCTCTGTGTCAGCTTCGTTCGTCTCGAGGGGCAATTCCGCTGCAGCTTCGTCTTCCGGAAGGATCTCAAGCTCCTCGGGCTTGCTGACCTTCAGCACGAATGTGTTTCGGCGGCCGTCCCACTCCCAACGGCCGTGGGCGACGAAGCGGACGCCGCGTTTGAACTTGCCCGTGTAGAATTCGATAGCGTGCTTCGCGGCCTTGCCCGACAGGAACCACATCACAACGACCGGCTTTCGCACTCGATCGCGGTCGCTTCCGGTGATCTCAAATATATAGAGCGGCGGCTGTTTGGGGCCGCGGTTCTTGCCGACCTGAAATGCTCCAGAGACGCGGACGTAAAGCTCGACCGATGCATAAAGGCCATCGTAAAGCTGGTCGATGGGGAGCAGGCTCGAGCGGTCCTCGTAGCGAGAAGGGAAATAAGAAAGCAGGTCTTCGACCGTTGCATCGAGCGGTTCGGCCTGGCCCGCATATGCCCCGACCGCGGCCGCGAGTTTCCGGGCCATCGTCGGCGAAAGAAAGATCTCAGGAAACCGCGGGAGTTCCAGGATCGGAGTTTCAAGCGTCAGGCGCATCGGCTGAAGAGGATTTTAGCAGAAGTCCGGCGGGCAGGCATCAGAGCCGCAGCCTGCCATTAGGTCTCAAGCGTGAACGGGTTAAAGTTCGTGTCCTTGTCGTAGTAATCCTCGTTCTCCGCTCGCTTCAGAAATCCGACGATGATGTATGTGAACGGTGTTGCGAGCACCTCCCAGAGCACCTTGAGGATGTAGTTTCCTATCATCACGCTGATGACCTGCTCGGTAGGCCAAACACCCCAAAACGCGACCGGGTAGAAGATCAGGCTGTCGGCCATTTCGCCAAAGATGGTCGAACCGATCGTTCGCGTCCAGAGAAATCGGCCGCGGGTCAGGAGCTTCATCTTCGCGAGGACGAACGAATTTACGAACTCACCGGCCCAGAAGCCAAGCACCGAGGCAGCGACGATCCGCGGCGTTTGCCCAAAGATCATATTTACGGCCTCAACGTACTCCGGCGGCATCGTCCGGGCGACCGGCAGATTGGTGACAGTAACGGCCATCAGTGAAGCGAAGATCAGCGCACCGAAACCGGCCCAAATGACACGCCGCGACCGTGCATATCCGTAAACCTCTGTCAGGATGTCGCCGAAGAGGTAACTTATCGGGAAAAAGAGAACTCCTGCCCCAAAAATGTACTCACCGTAGAAAGGAAGGTTTACGTATGAGACCTTATGAACGCCGATCAGGTTCGAACACAAAATGACCGCGACGAATGCGGCCATTATCAGGTCGTAGTATTTATATTGCCGTGTTGCCACGCAGGTTAGCGAGCGTACTTTCGATCAAGGGTTAAGTCTAGCAAATGGCGTCGTTTATGCAATACGAAAAACGGAGCACGCCTTTCAACGTGCTCCGGAAACAAAAGGAGGAGGATGGAAAACTGTGTTACTGGGCGATCCCGGCAACGTGCTTGGTCAGCCGCGACTTGTAGCGAGCCGCCGTGTTGCGGTGGATAACGCCTTTGTTCACCGATTTGTCGATGAGTGCAACGGTCGCTCCGAGCAATTCGTTGCTCGTCGTTGCGTCGGATGCTCCGATAGCTGCACGAAGCTTTTTGATCTGGGTGCGGAGCTTACCGCGGTTCGCGCGGTTGATATCGCGCCGCTTTTCATTCTGTCTGATCCGCTTTTCGGCTGATTTATGATTTGCCATTTCTTATCTGTCCTCAAAAGCTGCCTTTATCGGCAAACTCAAAATAATAGTATCTGGGCCGGTGCAAGTCAAGTTTCGAGGCGGGTCAGGACCGAGTGGGCAAGATCGGCGATCATAACGAATATCGGCGGATAGAAGATGAACTCCGGATGCAGTGTCGCCGAAAAGATCCGCGGCATCGTAACGGCAAGGAACTGCGAATAATTGCCTATGACAAGTCCAAGGGCAAAGCTTAAGACGAGGGAACCGAGGATCAGGGCCGCGACGGTTAGCCTTGAAAATCTATTTTTCGGCTCTCGCGGAGCGTCGAAGATCGAATCGTGGATCTCATCGTCATCATAGGTAAAGCGGTCGAGTCCCTGGCGGATACGGCCGTAGATGTGAAATATCCCGGCGGCGAAAAGAAATACGATCACGATCTTTATGATCACCGGAGCATTGAGGAAATAGTGCGGCTTGCCGTAGGCGACGAGAAAGGTAGAAAGTATCAGGGCAACGGCCGGAAAGATGAGCTTCTGCAGCTCGGCCGACTGCCTCCGCTCTTCCGCAACCATCCGATTGATTATCTCATTGTACCGGTGTTCGTAAACCAGCTGCCGCCAGCGTCGTGCGTGGCTGTTCGAGGAGGTGAAGATCGAATCGTCGCCATTGCCGTTGTTGTACTGGGCTTCAAGAAGTTTGCGGTCGTAACGTGCCCGCTCACGCGGGTTCCCGAGCACTTCGTATGCCTCGGCGATGGCGGCAAATGCCTTTGCGGTCTCCTCCGAGCCCTCGTTCTTGTCCGGATGAAGTTCACGCGCAAGCCGCCGATACGCGGACTTGATCTCGTTCTTCGAGGCTCGCTGCGAAACCTTTAGGACGTCGTAATAATTCACTGACCGAAAGCTCGAACGGATGTCTAATTTGGGAGAGGTCCGGCGAGTTGTGAAGCACTCGCCACCGGGTAAAAGTATAGCATAATACGCCGAGCGAACTTCCGTTCGGCTATTGCTCCAGCCGATCTATCTGAAGGCTGACGGGCGAGGCTCCGGCCAACTTGACCGAATCGACCACCCGTGCGACCGAACCGTAGTCGAGGCCTTTTGGGGCCTTGATGAAGACCGTGCGTTCGATGTCGGTTTTTCCGGTTGAAGGATCCGTTCGGAATGCGTTGTTCTCGCGACGCGCAGCGAACGTCGATCTGATCAGGTCGATCATCTCGTCAGGTTCGGCGATGGTTGCTATCGGCCCGCTATTGTTGACCGAAAGATTGCCAAGGCGGTCGGCCCGAATGACGATCGTGTCAGGGTGAGGCGCGACATCTCGGGTAGCGGCCGGTTCGGAAGGAACCCGCGTTTCAAGGCTACTTGGACGGGTCGGGGTGACGATCATGAAAATGATCAAAAGGACGAGTAGGACATCGATCAGCGGGGTGACATTTATCTCGGGTCGGTTCATTTCGGGTTCCTCCGTTTTGATGTTAGACACCGAAACAGAAGAAATGTTCCCGGGATGTTCGATCACTTAACGCCGAGTGCTTGAAGGAGTGCCTTCGCCTTAAGCAGCGATTCGCGATATTCGCTTTCAGGGTCGCTGTCGATGACAACGCCGCCGCCGACATTGAAGCGGGCCTCTCGACCCTCGATCGTTACGGTACGAATTGCGACGTTCGAATCGATAAAAGGACCGAGCGGCTCAAATTCATCACCCGGCACCACGATCCCGATCGAACCCATCGAAAGGCCGCGGGCGACCGGTTCGATCTCGCCGATGATCTGCATCGTCCTGACCTTCGGTGCACCGGTGATCGAGCCGCTCGGAAAAAACGAAAGCAGCACATCACCGAGACCTGTTCCTGAACGGGGTTTGCCGCGGACGGTCGAGACGAGGTGGAAGAGCGTAGAGTGCTCCTCAACCGCACAAAGCTCATCGACCGCGACCGAACCGAACTCGCAGATCCGCCCGAGGTCGTTGCGAAGCAGATCGACGATCATCGTGTTCTCTGCCCGGTCCTTGGCGCTCTCGGCCAGAGATTTCCGCAAGGTGGCGTCCTCTTCCGGGGTCGTACCACGCCTGATCGTGCCCTTGATGGGAGCCACAGTGATCCGATCTTCCTCGATACGAAAGAACCGCTCGGGTGAGGAGGAGACCACCGCCGTGTTGCCGCGTTGGATGAACGCCGCAAATGCGGAGGGGTTCTGCCGCCGGAGCCGTGTGAACACCTCGGCGGGAGGAACTGCGGCCTCAAATTCAATGGCGAATTGCTGTGTAAGATTTGCCTGGTAGGTATCACCGCTGCGGATGTGTTCCCTTATTCGCTCGACCGCGGCGACATATTCATCTTTAGTGAAACTCGAACGCACCGACCGGGCTCTTGGCAACTCAGTTGCCGATGAAACGGTGGCACGTAAAACGCTTTCGAGTTGCTCAAACCGGCTCTCGCTGCCGGTCAGATATGTTTCTCCGCTCGAATAATCATGAACGACAAGTGCGTCGTATCGTGCGGCGTAGGCATAAGGCTCGTTGTCCGGGAGACCAGCGCGAATCGGTTTTGGCTGCAGCGTTGCACCGAATTCGTAAGACAGTGTAAAGATCGCCGCACCTCCGCGGGTGACGAAGTCGGTAAGCTCGGCCAACCCTTTCTGCCCACCGCTTTTCAACTCAAGAACGTCCACCGGATCGGCCGTCGCGATCAGCAGATGCGAACCGAGATAGCCAACGCCGGAGCTGTCGAGCATGGCCGCCCGCCGCTCGGCCGCGAGCGAGGAAAATGCATTGACCACATCGGCGGCTGTCGCACGGATCGCCTTCATCAGATCGGATGATATCACGCCGGCGTATGCGTTTTTCAAAATCGCCGATTTGGCGTAATATACCTCAGACCTCACTTTCCGGCTCCGTCCGTAAAATTTATGACCCTCGATACAAACGATAAGTACGCACTTGTTCGCGGCTTGGGGCTTATTGCCGCCGCATCGGTGATCATCGGTAACGTTATTGGTACCGGCGTGTTCTTTAAGGCAAGGATCATGACCTGCAACGTCGGCGAGCCGACCTGGGTCGTAATCGCATGGGTCGCCGCCGGCCTGCTCGCGCTTGCGGGCTCGTTAACGTATGCAGAGCTGACGGCGATGAAGCCGCAGGCGAGTGCCGAATATGTGCTGCTTCGCGATGCGTATGGAAAGATCTCGAGCTTCCTATATGGCTGGATGCAGATGCTTATCGCCAAGACGGGTTCAATGGCGGCACTTGCTGTTGCTTTTGCCATCGCGTTGAACAGCTATCTGGATGAAAAGCTCGGTTACACGCTCTTCTCCATCCCGGTCGGGTCATCCAGTATCGAGCTCACAACCCTTCAGGTCATCGCCATAATGGCGATCATCATTTTCACGACGCTCAACAGTGCTTCGGTCGCCGTCAGCGGAAAGATCGCGACCGTCCTGACCTTCGTGAAGATCGCTTTGGTCGTCCTGGTCGGACTCGGGGCTTTCATGTTCGTCACCGGCGGGAGTTTTGATAATTTCGGGATGACGGCCGCCGGTGCTGAGTGCCTTGACGTCACGGAGTCGCAGCGGTACGGACACGTCAATTATTCGTTCTTTGCGGGTTTTGCGGCCGCAATGCTCGGGGCGCTTTGGGGGTACGACGGCTGGAACCAGTTGACGTTCGTCGCAGGTGAAGTAAAGGATCCGAACCGCAACATTCCGCTCGCGATCATTGGCAGCACCGTTTTGATCATGGTGCTTTACGTATTTGTTCACATCGCCTATTTCTACGTGCTCGATCCGACGTCGATCGCTTCGGTCAATAAGGATGTCGCTGTTGCGAACGTTGTCTTAGCCAAGTTCTTTGCGGCCGATGCGGCAACGACGCTGACGGGTTTCGCGGTCGCGATCTTTACGATGGGCCTGGTCCTTTCGTCGCTCGGTTCGCTCCATACGTCGATCCTCGCCGGTGCACGTGTTCCGTATGCGATGGCACGTGACCGGCAGTTCTTCTCGCGTTTCGGCACGCTCTCCATCAATGGCGTCCCGATTGCTTCGCTTATTCTTCAGGGGGCTTGGGCGATCTTGCTGATCCTCTCGGATTCGCTTTGGCGGCTTTACGACAAAGAAAATGCGCTGTTCGATACCCTTACGAATTATGTGGTCTTCGGCTCGTTCATTTTCTACGCATTGATCACATCGACCGTCTTTATCTTCCGCAAGCGTTATCCGGACGCCGAGCGGCCATATAAGACCTTTGGCTATCCGGTCGTTCCGGTCATCTTTCTGCTTGTGACGGCGTGGCTGCTGATCCAGACGCTTTACGATGACACGGCCAATTCGCTGATCGGCATCGGACTGATCCTTCTCGGGCTTCCGGTCTACTATTATCTGAACAGCAGGAACAAGAACGCAGAAACCGAAAATGGCGATCAATGATAGAAGAAGCGGCCGCGAACGCCGAGGCGTCCCGCGGGCAAAGGCGACGGTCGATATCGAATGGGAGAATCACCTCGGCCGGCACACCGGGACGATCAGCGACATAAGCCGGCAGGGCTGTTTCGTTCTCTCCGGCGGCGATTTCGTCAATGGTGAAACCGTATTCATTTATCTGCCGCTCTCTACCGGGAACTTGGCAAGGATCAAAGGCGAGATCGCTAATAACGTTTTCGAGATCGGCTTTGCGGTCAAGTTCGAGGGGCTATCGGAGACTGAACTCGAGTTCATCGACAATTTCATCGCCTTCCACACCGAAGAGGGATAGGCCTTAATGGTCGGCGAGAGCCGCGATCGCTTCAAGAGCGGCCTCGCGGTCATCGAAGTGAAATTTGTCGCCGCCAATGATCTGATATGTCTCGTGGCCCTTGCCGGCGATAATTACGACGTCGCCTGCACGGGCCGTTTTGATGGCCGTCGCGATCGCTTCACGACGATCGGAAATGCTCATTCGTTCGGCTTTGGTCCCGGCTATACCTGCTTCGATATCGGCAATGATCTTTAGCGGGTCTTCGGTCCGCGGATTGTCGGATGTAATGATCGCAATATCGCTCAGCTCGCCGGCAACCTTTCCCATCGGAGCACGCTTGGTTTTATCCCTGTCACCACCGCAGCCAAAGACCGTAATAACCCGTCCGGAGGTCAACTGTCGGGCAGTGCTCAGCGTATTCATTAGGGCATCGTCCGTGTGCGCATAGTCGACGACCACTGCAACGTCACCGCCGTGAGGGACAAGCTCGAACCGGCCCGGTGCGCCGACACATTTCGAGAGCCCTTTGGCGATATCGTCGAGGCCGTAGCCGAGTTCGAGGGCCGCCGCCGCTGCCGAAAGCATATTGTAAACATGCGGACGGCCGACCAGCGGGGAAGTGATCTGCCGCTCACCCTGCAGCGTCGTCAAAAGGAATGAAGTTCCTTTCAGCAGCGAAACTTCGATATCTTCAGCGGTGAGATCAGCGTTTTGAGTCCCGCCTTCAGGCGGCCGCTGGCTGAATGTGACGACCTTTTGGCCATTTGCAGCGAGTTCATTAGCGAGCTTCACACCCCATTCATCATCGATATTTACGACGCAGGAACCGGGCTTTTCGCCGAGCCGGCCGTCGAAGAGCTTCTTCTTTGCGTCGAAGTAGTTCTCCATCGTGCCGTGGTAATCGAGGTGATCCTGCGTCAGGTTCGTAAAGATCGCAACGCGGAAGCGGAGCCAATCGCAGCGATGGAGGTCGATCGCCTGAGACGAAGCTTCCATCGCGGCAAATCTGCAGCCGGCGTCGACTGCCCGCCGAAGGAAGCGGTTCGTGTCCGAGGCTTCGGGTGTCGTCCGAACGGCCTCCTCGCTATCGTCACCGATGCGGTATTCGACGGTCGTCAGCATTGCGGGTTTTACTCCGGCGGCTTCGGCGAGAGCGTAGCAGAGATAAGTGGTCGTCGTTTTTCCGTTGGTGCCGGTAATGCCAATGAGGTCGAGCCGGTGCGAGGGTTCGCCGTTGATGATCGATGCAGCCTTTGCGAGTGCGACGCGTGCATCTGCGACCTTTAGCCATGCACCCGCAAAGCCCTCCGGAGCGTCAGTTTCAGAAATAACGCCGACCGCACCGCGACGCATCACATCTTCGATGAACCGATGGCCGTCAACCGTCGCACCCTTGATCGCCGCAAAGAGCGTTCCCTCGCGGGCCTGCCGCGAGTCGTGTGTTACATCCAAAGGGTAATTCGCTGAGCCCGAAAGCTCGGCGCCTAAAGCTGAAGCAAGGCTCTCTAATGTGTTAATTGCCACGTCCTGAATCCCTTCCTGAAAGGCGAAATTATACGATACGCGCGAATTTTGTCCGAACAACAGCCGCAGATTTTCGTAAAGACTTTCTATAGCGGAGGTTTCGTGGGATGAAGTTCATAAAAGTAATTCTTACGCTGCTGGCGATAATGTTCGGTGTGATGGCGGTCTTCTGGCTGCTCGGGATCGTTTGGTCGCTTTTCGGCTATGCGTTCTGGCTGGGTGTTGTCGCGGCTCTTGGGTATGGCGGCTACAAGCTCTTCAAAAAGCTTGAGAACAAAGCCCTCGCAAGCGGCAGCGGATTCCCGGAGATCGAGGATCGGGATTACACGCTCTCTTGGGAAGAATACAATCGAAAGTATCTAAAAAAGTAGCGTGGGTTTCTATTGTTCCGGAGCTAGTCGCTCTCGATAAGCGGCCTCAAACTCTTTTACGGTTATGATATCCACTTTTGGAAAGTCTATTCTCTTCAAGATCTGGAAGTGGCGATCATTCGAAACCAAATGATCGGCCCCTGCGGCGATCGCGCAATCCACAAATTTGTTGTCGGCCGGATCAGATGCGATCATGCCAAAATTGAAATAAGTTTGAATGAGTTCAGTGGTGGGGTTGATCGTAATGAAATTTACGACGTTCTCGGCGATCGATCGGGTTGTCTTTCGCGCTATTACATCCTGATACTCGAACAGGATCATGTCGGAAACGCAAAGTCCGAGTCTCCCGTTACGAATCGAATCAAAGATCCACCTGTAGGGTGATCTCGTCCCGATCGAAGCGATCAGGACGTTAGTATCGAGAACGATTCGCGGAGCGGTCATGTTCGTTTGCCCATTCGATCATACTCTGTTCTGTAAGTCCGTTTTCGATCAAGAAATTGTCCATTTCGTCGGTCGCACGCTTTGCAAAATACTTCGACAGAATCGACTTGACCTCTTTCAACGACTCGTCGGAAACTCCATTCGAATAGAGCCGCAAGAGTTCGATCTGCAGATTGCTTAACTCAGCCATAGGTGAATTCTAACCAATAAAGTCCATTCGAGTAAACCTGGTTAGCCGTGGGTATTGTGTTCTGAAGGACTTGGAGGCAAACGCTAGACATTTTCGCCTCGTTTGGCTAGATTGGGTTTGTCACCTGACCATGCTTGCCGAGGTGGCGAAATTGGTAGACGCACTAGACTTAGGATCTAGCGTCGAAAGACGTGCAGGTTCGATTCCTGTCCTCGGCACCATCTTCTTTTCTGAACGGCCGCTGGTTGATCAAACAACACGGCCGTTCGTGCGTTTTGGCACCAGACGCGGGCGGAACGCCTATTCGACTTTTCTGCCCTGCTTAGCTATCCTTTTCATTTATCCGGACCGGTATTTGATTCTTAAATGAAAAGCCAATTAAAAGAGGTCTCGCCAACTCAACGCGAGATAAACCTGACGATAGACGCGGCATCGCTGAAGGATGCATATGGCAAGATAAGCCAGCGATTTGTTAAGGGAGCCAACATCCCCGGCTTCCGCAAGGGCTATGCGCCCGTTGATGTTGTTCGCCTTCGTTACAAAGAAGAGATCAAGCAGGAAGTGCTTCAGCTTCTGGTTCCCGAAAAGGTATCCGCAGCAATTGTCGAGCACGGCCTGCAGCCGCTCTCCGAACCACACCTGCACATCGATGACGTCGAGAACATTAAGGTCAATGGGTCGCAGGATGTCGAATTGCACGTCCACGTCGAGGTGATGCCCGAGATTCCGGAGCCGCAATATAAAGGCCTCGAACTTGTCCGCCGGGTAAAGCCGGTTGATGATTCCGAGATCGAAGACCTGATCGCCCGCCGGATCAATGAGGAAGCCGCCTTGGTGCCGGTCGAGGGCCGGGCATCTCAGGAAGGCGATACCGTTATTGCCGACCTTGAAGGCATCTTTGCCGACGATCCCGACGCCGAGCCGATCACGGCCGAAGACCTCGAGGTAAAGCTCGGTGATGAGCTCATCGAGAAGTCGTTCACCGAAAATCTTGTCGGTGTTAAGGAAGACGACGAGAAAGAGTTTACCGTCAGTTACCCGGAGGATTTCTCATCACCGGCACTGGCAGGGAAGACCGTCCATTACAAGGCGAAGATCAAGTCGGTTGGCCTGATGGAAACGCCCGAACTCAACGACGAATGGGCCGTTGCTCTTGATGAAGGATACGAGTCGCTTGCCGATCTTCGTGCCAAGCTTCGAGCTGACCTTGAAAAGCTTGCCGAGTCCGATGCCGACGCAAGGCTTCGCAACAACGCCATCGCAAAGCTGATCGAGCAAAACGAGTTTGAGGTGCCAAATACTCTTATTGAGAACCAGGCACGAAATCTTCTGAACAACTTTGCTCAGGACCTTCAGCAACGCGGCGTTGACCTCAACAAGGTCGAGACGAACTTCATCGAGATGGCCTATTCTCAAATGCGAATGCAGGCCGAACGCGACGTCCGCGGTGCGATCCTGCTCGAAAGGGTCGGGGATGCCGAAGGTGTTAAGGTCGAAACGGCCGAGGTTGATGAAGAGATCGGCAAGATGGCCGAATATTATCGCCAGGAAGCGGCCGAGATGCGAAAGATGTTTGAGACGCAGGGCGGACTCGCGAATATCGAGAATAATCTTCGGACCCGAAAGGCGATCGAGGCTCTGGTCGCAGCGGCAAAGGTCATAGACGGGCCTTGGGTAGATGAGAATCAACCCGAGCCCGAGGCCGCCGAAACCGAAGAAAAGCCGAAGAAGGCAGCAAAGGCAAAGGCTCCGGCAAAGCCAAAGAAGACAACGAAGAAGGCGGCGGGCGAGGAGTAGCCCGCTCTGCCTTGGTTTTTTGTTTGCAATTTCAGGAGAAATGTGTAGAATCGGCAATCGGCTGTTTTCCAACACTTTATATCCACATTCTTAAAGCTTAGCTTTAAGGAATAATCCGAACAGAGGTTTTACGAATATGGCATTGGTCCCCATGGTGGTCGAACAGACGTCTCGCGGCGAGCGTGCGTTCGATATTTATTCGCGGTTGTTGAAAGACAGCATTATCTTCATCGGAACGCCGATCGACGACCAGATCGCAAA
>CAZGLZ010000030.1:0-3804 GCA_964526245.1 uncultured Chloracidobacterium sp.
ACGCCTGATGGTCCGTCCGGGCAACCACGTGGCCGTTCGAGTTCGCAACCGCCCTTACACTGCCCTGCCAGTCCTGCAGCACATACTTCACACCGCCCTCGTCCGTCGCCTGCACCCCGCCATACTCCGCCACGAGCTTCCCGCCAATATCATAGATCAGAAACCGCCAAACATCGTTGACCTTCTCAGCCACCCGCAGCCCCGCAGCGTCATAGACCGACATAGCATCCGGCAGGCCCGTTTTCGTCGCCGTCACCATCCAGCCGTTCGCATCGTAACCGAAACCCATCCCCCGAAACTTGTCGTCTGCAACAACATTTCCCGCGTCGTCGTAGGTCGTCCCGGTCGCGAAGCGGTTTGTCGATTTGCTGATGTCGCCGTCTTCTATCGGCGTGTATGGCAACGGGTTCTCCTGCCCCGTCGGGTTGTTACTCGCCGCCTTCCGGTACATGTTTCCGAACCTGTCGAAGTCAAAGACCTGTCTGTATGTCAAACCATTCGTGTCGCCGCGGCGTTCCTCGGTCTGCTTCAAACGCCCGATCTGGTCGTTCGTAAACTTCTGCGTCCACTGCTTTGACGAACCTATCCACGATTCCACCTGGCCCAACTGCCCGTTGTTCTTTGTAGTGTCAAGATTGCCCGAACCGTCGATCTGCCCGTAACCATACACATACCCCTGCATCACAACCGATCTGTTCTTATTCTTGTGCCGCCTTCCGGCCCCCGAAAATCAAAAGGACTCTTACCATGAGAAATACATAAATCTCGAGAAGGACGTACAGTGTTGTCACCCAATCGATTTGTCCGACTTCTTCGATAAAAAAGAAAATATTCCAAGCTACTAAGAAAACAACGAGAATAGAGACGGAAAAACTCAGAAGGGGCCTTTCCCAGTTGAATTCGGCTAATGAACGATTCACCTTGTCAGATCGCAGTATCATGTAAATGAGAACTGCTAAAATTGGGCTGCCTACTAGCCCCCAAAACACTACGTACGAGACTACGGGCAATCCTAAAGAATCGGACGTTGACGGATAATCTCCGGCCAAATATTTTAAGTAATATCCCCGGATAGCAATCATAGGATTTACGAAGAAATAGACGACAAGCACCGCAATCTGGACCCATTTTTTATGAAGCATACTTATTTACAGCTATAAGAGGTGATCCCCGTCGGATTTCCAGAAACATGCAGAGAAAAACGGCCGTTAATATTAATATTAAAGCCTTTACCTGGGATGTAAGAGCCAATTCTGGTTGATGATTGTCCAGCGGGAGTCCGACGATTATTCCCGGTAGCTTGGTCCTTGTCAAAGTCATAAAGATCCTGGTTCACACCGATTGAACCGTAAAACTGGAAATCGCCTGTCATGTATAAGTTTAAAACTCCGGTAACATTGAATGTGATTCGCCCCAAAAACGCAGCCTGATCGCCGGTTGTCCTTATTACACCAGTAGTGGCCCGTACGATAGAAACCTGCTCAAACGGTTTGCTGGTTCCTCTAGCGATGCGTGCAGAAATAGCTGGGAAAGCAAAAAGATTTGGGACCTCAGCAGATAGTTCTTTTATATCCATGTTTAAGTCTTTGCCGGTTCCACCGATGTAGTGTTGCAGAGCGCCAGCCGCTGTTATGCTAGGGCCGGCTTCGGGCGACTGCGGGTTCGGACAATCAAATTGCCCACCATTCTCGCCTCCGCCGGGACCTTCCCAGCCCCCGGTCGGGTCGGGCGTGTCCCACGGGCTGGCACCGTCGTCGTACCAGTACCGGTCGATATACTGAATGCACCTATTTACCCCGTTCTCGTCAACCACACAGGCCAATCCTCGATAAACGTCATAGTATCTGAGCTGTAAGCCGCTGGGATCGACGAAATTCGTCGGTTCGTTTTCAACGTAGCTGTAGCGATTGAAGCTCTGCGGGTTGCCGAGGGACATCGACCCGTTATAGGGATCGGGCGACGTCCATCTTCCGGCCTGGTTCTCGTTTTTTCTAAACCATGTATGATCCAGGCCCGTTGCATCATCCTTTTCGGTTAAAGCATACCCTTGCCGCAAACCACCGGATTTGCCGTAGCCCTGAGCCGCCGTGCGGAGACCCGTATCGGCCCCGATCGGCTCGCCAAATGCCGTGTAGTCCGAACGCAACTGAACATTGCCGGTGTTTCCAACAACCGCACGGGTTGACCCTTACCAGTCTTGCAATACGTACTTCACTCCGCCTTCGTCCGTCGCCTGCACCCCGCCATACTCCGCGACCAGCTTCCCGCCAATATCATAGATCAAAAACCGCCAAACATCGTTGACCTTTTCCGCCACCCGAAGCCCCGCAGCGTCATAGACCGACCTTGCATCCGGCTGATCCGCCCTAACCTGCCGCCGACTGCGAGTTGATTCAATTCTAACAGCGGTGTCAAGGGTATTCTGTTTCCGGATTCGGAGCCTGACTCGCCGGCGGAGCATCCGACCGCGGGGGCACGCGTTAAGCAGTCCGTCAGATTCTTTCGGCGTTTCTATGCAGTGTGCGGCTGCTTCCCTTCTCGCGGCTCCGCCAGCAGTTCGTTAAGTTGTCGCGGCTTGCCGCCCGATCTGCGGAAAGGCTCTGCCTTTCCGGCGGCGTGCAAAACGAGAGTGCGGCTCCGCCGCCCGGTTCCCGATTTTCTTCTTTTCTTCGTTCGTGGTTCGAGAAATTTCACCGACCGATGAAATGCTTTTAACGACGAATGAAGAAAATCGGAAACGTGTCTGTGCCTTCTGTGGTCTTTGTCGGTGAATTCTGTGGGCTTCGAGAAAACAATTACCACAGAAAGCACAGACCGAAGCCGCACGGAAATAGGGTCGCAGAGGATGTCATCATTCATCATTCGATGTCGCCTAACGGGGCTCGGCGCCATTTTCTTGGTTTCCTTTCTATAAATATTTGGCTCCTAGCGGAGCCCATTAGATGCCTCTTTGGTGCGGATCGCGGGATCGGGGAACAACGGTGAAGACTTTCGCAACCACGAAAGGAGAAAAAAAGAAAACGGAATTCCGAACTACTTTCTCCCTTTCTCCTTTCGCACGACGGTCGGGTTTCTGCCATTGGTGACGGCCATCGTGTCCGAGTGTGAAGAAATGATTTGGCCGCGGATCCTAGCATTGCTGCTGAGAGGTCCGCGGCCGGTTTGGGTTGGTTCAATTGTATTTCCGCTAGGCGGCGACGGCGTAGTTCTCGCCGAGTTTGGCCTCGTCGCCTTCAGCAAGGTTAGTTACAAGCTCGTAGTGGAAATAATCGAACTTCGAGCTGACGGTGTCGTCCACGCGTTTTTCATACATCTCACGCGAGCGGTCGATCGCCTCACGGAGCCGGTCGTAGAGGTCGGCCGACTCCCGGCCCTCGAGCACCTTTTGCTCGTTGTAGAGCTTTATCTCCGAGACAAGCAGACGGGCAAAGCGGCGTGCCTTATTGTGCCGGTCTCGTTCGACCTCGGGCACGTCGATCGGAAGGTCGATCGTCTTTCGGTCGAGCCGCTGGCGGCTTTCGTCGGCGGTCGGCGGCGTCAAGACAGGCTCTTCGGCAACCGGCTCATACGGCGGCTGCTCGATCTCATCGGAGGCCGGCGGCGTGTATGTCGGGACGACCTCGGGCGGAGCTTCAAACGACTGCACCGGTGCAAAGGTCTCGACGTCGGGCGTTTCCACCGCCTGAGCGGTCGGCTCAAAGGCGTAATCGGCAAATGCCGGCGGGGCATCCTGAACGGGCTCAGGCTCGTAGGTGAGCGGGGTCTCGGGAACGTATTCAGCAACCGCAGGGGTTTCCTCGGCGG
>CAZGLZ010000030.1:3904-35577 GCA_964526245.1 uncultured Chloracidobacterium sp.
TAGGTGAGCGGGGTCTCGGGAACGTATTCAGCAACCGCAGGGGTTTCCTCGGCGGCGTAATACGATGCCGGTTCTTCGGCCGCCGCTTCCTGAACGGGTTCGGCCTCGACCGGGCTGGTGAAGGCAAAGCCGGAATGGTCCTCAGCAACCGGAGCAACTGGGGCAACGTCTTCGGCGGGCTGTGCATATTCGGCCATCGCCGGCGCCTGATATTGATCGACCTGCGGGGCGTAGTCCTGATGAACGGACTCGGGCTCGGGCGTTACGTCCGCAGATTCGTACGCAGCCGGGGCTTCGAACGCAGCCGGAGTCTCATACGCGGCCGGGGCTTCGTAGCCCGCCGGTTCGGGCGGAGCGGAATATGCCGGTGCCGGTTCTGCGGCCTGCGGAGCTTCGTGAACTTCCGCGTGTGCGGCGGGCTGAACAGTGGCCCGAAGCTCGACGGTCAAAGCTGCGACCGAGACGAGCGATTCGAGTGCTTCGCGGTTGATGCGGGTGCCCTCGATGCCGTAATCGACGTAAAGCACCGCGACCGCACGTCCGCGAACTACGAGCGGAACGGCATACATCCGGTCCGGCCGGCCAAAGCCGAGCGGTTCAAGGAACTGATCGTCGTCGGCATAGGCACCGTACGCGCCTTCGGCGGTTGCCAGCGTTTCGGAAGCACGGCTAAGCAGGCTTGCTGAGTGCTCGGCAAGGCGGACGTTCTGGAACGAATCTTCGGGAACGATGCCCTGTTCATTGAAAGCCTTCCAGCAAACGAACGTGCCGCTCTTTACGATAAAAAATGCTCCACGCGGAGCGAATTGGTGGCTGTGTTCGACCAGCGAACGAAGGATCGCGGCCTGGGTCAATTGGCCGCCGATGTCGCGGATGGAATCGCGGAGTTCGGAGTAGCGGTCCTCAACGGCCGTATCGGTCCGGAGCTTTTCCGCTTCAGAAAACGCCTCGGCAGCGAGCTTGGCGCCGCCATCGCGGGCGAGCCGGAGATGTTCGGTGAGCGACTCGGAAAGGCCGCGGTCAACCTCGACGCCCTGCTCGAATTTCCCGGCCAAAAGCCTGATCGCCTCGTCCATCTGGGCGCGATGCTTGGAGAATTCCACTTCAAAATTCTGCTGAAAGGCGTCAACTTCCTGACGCATTGAGGCGGCAACGCCCTTCAAATAATTCTCGAATTCAGATCGGAGACTAAGTTCGAGTTCTTCGTTGGTCACTATTTAAGATCCTCCAAAAGCAATTAAAAGGCCGGTTCACAACACTTTAAAGGCAGTTATGAAAGTACGGAAGGTGATTTCTGAGGCTGGAACGACAGCTGCCCGGTGAACCGACGCCCAAAGAGGATTATGGCGAAGGAAGAGCCCAAATGTCAAGAAATTATTGAAAGGTAAAGACTTGGGGGAGACTTTGAGTCCTTTTAGACGGCAATGACCTCGATATTCGGGTCGATCTCTTCGCGGATCATATTTTCGATCGCCATCAAGGTTCCGGTCAGCGAACTCGGGCAGCTGCCGCAGGCTCCCTGATAGCGGATCTTGAGCGTTGATTCCTCAAGCCCGACGATTTCAAGCCAGCCGCCGTCGCTTGCCAGATAAGGGCGAATGCGGTCGTCGAGAAGGGCGTCGATCTCGCGAATGACCGGGTCGTCATCGAGAGCCGCAGCGATCGCACCACCGACCGCCTTTGCCGCACTTCCGTTGCCGTTACCGTTCGCGACCGGCTCGGCCGCACGGATCGGCACGGCAAGCTCGGGCAGTATCTCGTCCCATTCGGCATCATCGGTCTTTTCGACCGTGACCATCTTGTCCATGTAAAAGACGGAAACGACGTTGCCGACCTCAAAGATCGAGGCGGCGAACTGGTCATCCTTGGCCGTTTCGGCGTTCTTGAACGAGTGGGAAGTGCCGTACGAGACCGGCTCTTTCAAAATGAACTTCACGGCGTTCGGGTTCGGCGTTTCCTGGATGTCGGCGATCTTTGGCATTTCTCAACTTATCTGCTTCAAATATAAGTTTACTAATCCTTACCTTTTTGTCAACATTCGCGGTGAGGTGAGGCAGGCAATAAACATCTTTCGTCCGGAGTGCAATAGTCAAAAGGCAGGCGCTAACAGAAAACGCCTGCCATTCTCATTTGACCGCAATGCGAACCGACGGCCCGCTATTCGGTGATATGAATGTCCTCGGTCTTATTCACCCGACCCGAGAAGAACACCGCCCCGAAAATTACCGTGGCGGCAACGAAAACAAAGGTCAGAATGATGTAGAGTGTGCTCGCCGTTTGAACATACTGATAGAGCGAACCTGCGGCGATCAGCATCGAGACGATCGCTAATAGAACGTAAAGCATCTTCGTAACCTCCAAGTAAAGATCTGTCAGGGCCTCTCAAAAACAAATGATCGCGTCCAGATCGTCGATCAACAGTTGAGGCTTCTAAAATACAGGCCGCGAAGCCCGCAACTAATGTTTGAGGAACTGCCTAATAGTAACCCCAAAACGCAAAAAAAGGCAAGTAATTCAATTGTGATAAGGCGATCACAGCGAAATGAGCGTGGCCTCGAGGATCCGGGGAATGCCCTGCAGGTCGTTGTGAAACGCGTGTCCTGGCCACACGGCAGCATCGATCATCAAGGCGACGCTCTCGGATTGACCGAAACCGATCTCGACGAGGAGCTTTCCTCCGGGTTTCAAGTGGTCAGGAGCGGTCGTGATGATCTTGCGAATTACCGCAAGCCCGTCGCCCTCATCGGTCAAGGCAGACCGCGGCTCGAACTCGCGGACCTCGGGCTCGAGCACACGAAACTCTTCGAGCGGAATGTAAGGCGGATTGGATGCGATAAGGTCAAATTCGCCCCCAACGGCCGGGCCGAAAAGGTCGCGCTCGATAAAAGTGACCCGATCTGCAACGCCATGGGTTTCGGCATTCTCGCGGGCGACGGCAAGAGCCGCGGGCGAGATATCCGTGGCCAGGCCGTGGGCCGTGGGAAGCTCGGCGGCGACGGAAACGGCGATGCAGCCGGAACCGGTGCCGATATCAAGAAAGCGAGGCTCGGGCCGATCGGCGAGAAAACTGACGGCGAGTTCGACGATCGCTTCGGTCTCCGGCCGCGGGATGAGCACATCGGGTGAGACACGGAAATCGCGTCCGTAAAACTCCTGCCGGCCGAGAATATGTTGAAGCGGCTCGCGGCCGGCACGCCGCTCGATAACCCCGCGGAACCGGGTTTGCTGCTCGTCCGTTAGCTCGAACTCAGGATAGGCGATAAGAAAGGTCTTCTGCTTGCCGAGCGAATGGGCGAGAAGAACCTTGGCGTCGCGGGCGGGTTCGGGCGTTCCGGCCGTACGCAATGCTTCCGTTGCAAAAGTTATCGCGTCGGCAACGTTCATCGCTCGGTTCGCTCCCCATCGCCGCGAAAAATGGCGGGCAGCGTCAGGAAAATGATCTTAAGGTCGAGCCAAACGGACCAATTCTCAATGTAGAAAATATCAAGGCCGACCATTTCCTCAAAGGTCAGCCGATTGCGGCCCGAGACCTGCCAGAGCCCGGTGATGCCCGGCTTCATATCGAGCCGCTTGCGGTGGCGGATGTCGTATTCCTCGACCTCATAGGGTATCGGCGGCCGCGGCCCGACGATGCTCATTTCGCCACGAAGAACGTTAAAAAGCTGCGGGAGTTCGTCGAGGCTCCAACGCCTTATCCATCGCCCGGCGGGCGTGATGCGCGGGTCGTTGGCGACCTTGCCGTAGATCTCGCCCTCGCCTACGGACTCGCCGGAAATGTTTTTGCGGTACGCCTCGCGGTGGATCTCTTCGTCCGAATCGGCAAACATTGTCCGAAACTTCAGGCAAAGAAAAACGCGGCCGTCCATCCCGACGCGTTCCTGCCGGAAGAATATCGGCCCGCTCGAGCTTCGCCGGACGGCGAGTGCGACGAAGGCTAGAACGGGCGAAAGCACGATGATCGCGACGAGTGAGATAATGATGTCCGATATGCGTTTGACAAGCCTACCGGCATCGGAAAGCGGCTCGCGAAAGAGCCGGACCATCGGGAGCACGCCGATCTGTTCGACGGCCGTTTTCTGCGGAAGCAGGTCGAAGAGCTTTGGAGCGAAGCGGAACTCGACGCGATGGTCGCGGCCGACCTCCATCATCGAATCGAATAGCCGCTCGCTGCCGATGGCGGGCTCGGTGATGATCACCTCCTGGATGCCGTAGCGGCGGATGAGCTCGGGCAATTCGGCAAAGCTGCCGACGATCGGGGCTCCGGCAAATTCGCTTTCAGCAGAATCGCCGGTCGCAACAACACCGGCGACCCGATAACCGAGCCCGAGCCGGTCGCGGAGTTCGACGATGGTGCCTGCGGCTTCGGCGTTCGTGCCGACAATAAGCGTCGGGAGCAAATTCACGCCGCGGCTGCGGATACGAGCCTGCGCCCAACGGACAAGCAGGTGAAACGCCAGGAAGAATGCAAGTGCGAATGCAAAATCGAGAAGGAAAACGCCGCGTGAATACGAGAACTCGCGAAAGGCATAACCGCCGCGGAAAAGGAACGCCCACGCGACGATCAGAAGCGAGCCGATGGCAACGGCCTTGACGACCTTTGCGGCCTCACGCGAATAAGAGAACGCTCCCTTGAAGCGATACACGCCTTCATAGGCGAGAAGCGCGACGCGAACCACCGTCGCAAACCAAAAGACGCCCGCATAGGGCACGAACTCCTGCGACCATGCCCAGGCTGTTTCCGAAAGCACGGGCAGGCCTTCGCGAATGACGAACGCCGCGATCAGTGCTCCGCCGGCAAGAGCGGCATCGGCAGCCCCGATAAGCACGGTGACCAGCGGCATTACAAATGCCGGCACCTTTCGCGGGGTTTCGGTTGTCGTTAGGTCCTCTTTCAGAGTTTTGCTATCTCGTCAATATCTCGATATCCGCGGCGGCTTGGCAAAGCCGAGGCCTTCGCCTTCGGCCGTCAGGTTCGGATTGTAATACGGATCGCGGTCAAAATACTCCTGCCACCGGGCTCGGAGCCGGGCGATGCTCTCCTCGCCGACATCGTTCGACGCATTTGCCGACGTCGCCTCGGCCCAGGGCGTCCAGACGTTTCGCTTCCCGGCCGCGTGAAGCCACAGGCAAAGGTCGATGCCGGATGTGACCGGGTCGCCGAAACTATCATCGAGCCCGCCCGCATCGGCGAACGTTTTCCGCTCGACCGCCATCGCCGCAAGCGAAAGTGCCAAGACGTTGCGATCCGCCGCGAGGCCGACGAACGGCCCGAGGTCATCCCGCCGCAAGCCGCGATGCGGCCTTCCGATTCCGTTCATTATGCCTAAAACGAAACCGGCGTTAGCGATCCGTCGGTCGGCATCAAGCAGCTTCGGCCCGACAGCTCCGACGCCTTTGATCGCCGCACGATGGGCAAGCTCCTCAAAAAAGTTCGCTGAAAGTTGGCCGCTATCGCGATGGAGAAACACGAGAACATCGCCCGAGGCTTCGTTGGCTTCGCGGACAATTGACCCGACATCACCTGCGGCTTCGCGAACCTCATGAACGCGTCCGAGGTCGATATCAGAACTCCCCTCGCCCCAAAGTATCACCGAAACCTTCGGCGGTTGGCCAAGGAACTTGGGCCGGTGCAGTTCACCGCGGCCGCGGACGGCACGGGCCGCGATGCCGCTGCGGCGATATTGCTCGGTCAGGGCCGTGCGCGCCCGCTCGTGGGCATAGGTCTTTTCGCCGCTATCAAGTGCGACCGAGCCCGGGATCGCCCGCCAATGGTATAGCACTTGCGGAATGTGAACGATCGTCTCCGGCGAGATGCTGTCGATGAAACGAAGTGAGAGGTCGTAGTCCTGGCTGCCCTCCAAGCCCGTGCGAAAGCCGCCGATCGCCCGCAGGACCTCGGTCCGAAAAACGCAGAGGTGCGTGATCAGATTGAGCGAACGCATCAGTTCCGGGCTCCAATCGGGCTTGAACATCGGCTGGAACCGCACGCCGTATGCGTCGATCTTGTCCTCGTCGCTGTATATCAGATTCACTTCCGGCCGCGAGGTGATGACACGCGCCGCTTGCAAAAGCGCGTCCTTGGCGAGGAGGTCGTCGTGGTCCATGAGGGCGGTGAACTCGCCGCGGACCATTTCGAGTGCGGTGTTCGAAGCAGCCGAAATGTGGCCGTTCTTTTCACGAAAGGTAACGCGAATTCGAGCGTCCTGTGCGGCGAGTTCTTCGAGAACCCGGCGGACGTGCGGCTCGGTCGAAGCGTCATCGGCGATGCAAAGCTCCCAATTCGGGTAGATCTGTGCCCGGACGGAGCCGATCGCCTCGCACAAGAATCGCTCCTCGACGTTATAGACCGGCATCAGCACGGAGATCAGCGGAGCGTCGCTCAGTTCGGCGGCGATGGCTTGTAGCCGTTCGCGGCCGGCATCGTCGAGCGTGTCGTACCGCTCGGCCCAGTCACGGTATTCGCGGTCTCGGCGGCCTTTATCTATCTGTCGGAGAAAGGCCGAGTAGCCGGCCGAGATACCTTCCCGCCGAATGGTTCGCAAAGCCTTTTTTATCCGGCTGATCATTTCCTCGCGGTGAGCTTTTCGAAGAGTGCTTCGTAGCGGTCGGTTATCGAGTCCCAACTGTATTCGGCCTCGACGCGTTGCTGTGCTTTTGCCCTATACTCCGCAACCCGAGCGGAGTCCGCGTCGAGTTCGCCGATTACCCGCGAAAGTTCCTCGGCGGTCTCGTACGGCAGGGCCGCATCGCCGACGACCTCGATATTCTCAACCGTTGAATACGCCAATACACAGTTTCCGTAGCCCATCGCCTCGATCAACGCCGGGTGCGTTCCGCCGACCTCGGTCGCATGGATGTAAACGTAGGCATTTTGCTGGAGCGACTTGTAGCCCGAACCAAAAACGAAGCCTGTGAAGATGATCCGCGGGTCGTCGGCGGCGAGTTCGCGAAGGTGCTCTTTGTAGTCCTCGGCATACGGCGCATCGCCGACGATGACGAGTTTCCGCTGCGTCTCGGTCCGGCGAAATGCCTCGATCACCATCGCGGCATTGTTCTCGGGCTCAAGCCGCGAAACGTAGAGAAAGTAATCCTCGGGCTGGGCGCCAAACTCGCTGATGGCTTCCGCGTCAAGCTTTCGCTCGACGTCGGCTCCATAGGCGATCATGGTCGAGTCAACGCCGTATTCGGCCAGATAATAGTCGTAGATGGCCTTCGCGTCGGTCACGACCTCGGTCGCGAAGCAGACCGACGCCCGCTCGCCGAGCGCATAATAAAGCTGTCCGAGCTTGTTCCACTTTTTCCGCTTCCGCTCAAGGCCATCAACATTGATGGCGACCGGAGTTCCCGTCCACGTCAGCTTCGGTATGAAGATCGCATTTGCGGCATTGCAGATCAGCACCGCATCGAACCGCTGAAAGATGGCGTGCATCACCGAAAGATAGGTGTGCACGACCGTATCTAGATACTTATGCTTGAGCGTCGGGAGGACGACAAGCCGGACGCCGCGATACTCCTTCAACTCTTTCGGGACATGGTGCGAGCGGCAATAGACGGTCACCTCGTGGCCGCGAGAGACGAGCCGCGTCGCGAGTTGCTCGGCAAACGTCTCAAAGCCGCCGTAGTTTGCCGGTATTCCACGGGTTCCGAGTATAGCAATGCGCATAAAGTGGCCGAGCGAGGGCGAAAAAAGAATCGTATCGCGAAAGTTTGGGAAACCGAAACCTGATGGCATATCCTGTCGGCGGATGATCGACATCCTAATGTCAACATTCAACGGCGAGCGGTACCTCGGCGAACAGGTTGGCTCGATACTGGGGCAGAGCTTCACCGAGTTTCGGCTCATTGTCCGCGATGACGGCTCGTCCGACGATACGCTTGCGCTGATCGAGGAGTTTTGCCGCGAGGATGAGCGGATCACGCTGCTCCGCGACGGCGAGGGCAACGTCGGCCTGCGGCGTTCTTTTATGCGGCTGCTCGAAGCGAGCGAAGGCGAATATTTTATGTTCGCCGATCAGGACGACGTTTGGCTCCCGGATAAGATCGAGCGTTCGATAGCGGCGATCAAGGAACTTGAGGGTTCGTCTGCGGCGAGCGAACCGCTTCTTGTTTTTACCGATCTCAAGGTTGTGAACGAGCAACTTGAGACGATCGACGAATCGCTCTGGCATTATCAGCGGCTGCGGCCGGAGATCTCGCAGGATTGGAAGCGGCTCTTAGCGCAGAATGTCGTAACCGGCTGTACGATCCTCGCCAATCGTGCCGCGGCTCGGGCTTCGCTTCCCTTTGTACTGCCGGAAATGATGCACGACCATTGGGTCGCCGTTAACGCGGCAAGGCACGGCAAGATCGGCTACATAAGCGAACATACCGTGCTTTACCGGCAACACGCCTCAAATGCCGAGGGCAGCCGCGACTTTGGCTTGAAATACGCCGCAGGAAAGTCGCTCGGGCTCGGCGAGCGGATCGAGTTCTACAGAAAGGCAGCCGCTCACTTCGGCGAAGTGACCGCCCTTGAACTTCTCCGGCTCAAGGCCGCCGAAAACCTGAAACGGCTTTTCGGTTAGAGATGCGGGCCTTTTGCCCTTTCACCGTAAAATCGAGATAATACGGTTTCGTTGTTCTAATTTACGGAAATGAAGTTTTTCTCCGATATTCGCCTGCTTTTGACTGCGATCTGGCTCGGTGCGGCGGTGTTTTTCATATTCGTTGCGCAGAGTGCCTTCGCGGTGCTGCCTGAGCGTGAACTTGCCGGTGCAATGGTCAACCGGACGCTGGCAATCGTGAACTACAGCGGCCTTGTGATCGCCCTGATATTGCTGGCAACGTCGCTCGTCGGTCAGGCTTCGGTGAACCGCTTCTGGCTCTGGACGGAACGTATCGTTCTTCTGGTCCTCGCGGTTGCAACCGCGATTGGGCAGTTCGTCATCGGCTGGTGGCTTATGCTGCTCCGCAACGAGATGGGCAAGCCGATCGACCAGGTGGCCGTTGACGACCCGCTCCGCGTTCAATTTAACCAGATGCACGAATATTCGGTCTGGGTGCTAATGGCGGCGATGGCGGCGGCGTTGATCGTATTTTTCATCATCGCCAACCGGAAGTTCATCGCAAAGAAGAAGGACAACGTGGTCGATTTCGATCCGCTCAAGGACTTTAAGGTCTAGGAAATTATGGAACTCATTGAAAACGCCGATTTTTTTGAATCGATGCTTGCCCGCTGGTCGCCGAACGAGGAACTCCGCGGATATACCTTTGTCGAGAACCAGGCCGCTCCTTTTGTTCCCGTCCGCCGGGCATTGCCGATGCTGAACCTTGCGCTCATCAGCTCGGCCGGGGCCTATATCGACGGTACCGAGCCTTTTGACCTCGCGGCAAAGGACGGCGACCTTGAGTTTCGTGAATTTCCGAAGGAACTTGCCGCCGAGGATATGCGGTATGCGGCCAAGGGCTACGACCCGAAGGCAGTTCAGCTCGACCGCAATGCCCAGATACCGATCGACCGGCTGAACGAATACGATGCGAACAATGTGATCGGCAGCCTCAATCCGGTCTGGTGGAGCATCAGCCCGTGGATACCGAATGCTGTTCGGGTCGCCGATGAAATGGCACCGCGGCTTGCCGAGCGGCTCCATCGCTACGAAGTGCAGGCAGCACTCCTGATCCCGGCCTCGCGGCTCTGCCACCAAACGCTGGGTGTGCTTGCCCGCGGGATCGAAGCGAGCGGCATTCCGACGATGCTTCTCTCGGTTGACCGCAAGCTGGCAGACAGGATCCGGGCACCGCGAACGGCCTATTACAGCGGCGAATTCGGCTCGGTCGCGGGCCAAGCAGGTTGGCGGGAATATCAGCTCAGGGTTTTGGATGAATCGCTCCGCTGGATCGAGACCTTTGACCAGCCGGGTTCGCGAAAGCTTGCCGTTGATCTGGAAACACAGGTCGAGGCCGCCCGCGGGGAAAGGTAGTTTTTTATTCTAAGTTAAAACGCGGATCGGGCAGATCCGGCCGACCTTGGATGAAAATGATCCGAAAGATCCGTTCGATCTGCTCGATCCGCGTTCACATTTTTCTTGCCTCGAGATTGTCTAAAGTCCGATCTGCCAGGCCTTAACTCCATCAAGCGGATAGACGATCATTAGGATATTCAGCAGCAGGTTGTCTTTGATCCAAAAGATCATCAGCACCTCGACGGCAATGAATACGGCGAACGAAATGCCGAACCCGACCGCTCGGGCGAAGAAGAACCCGAGTCCGCACGCCACGATATCAATGAACGAATTGACGACCGCGTCGCCGACATAATCGGCCGAGGCGGTGACCATCCGGTAGCGGTCGATGACGAACGAGGAGTTCTCGACCACTTCCCAACCGCACGCAAAAAGCACCGCAAATAAAAATTGCCGGCGAACCGGCAACTGTGGCAGTGTGAGCTTTATCAGCCAAAAGCACAAGACCCCGTGGAGCATGTGCGTAAGCGTGTAGGGGTCGATCGGGTGCTGCGAGTTTTGCCGGCTCCAGACCTCGGCCGAGAGCGGCCAGTTAAGATTCGTTTCTCCCCAGACCTCGCCGCCCGAACCGACAAGCCAGGCGATGGTCAGCAGCACGATGAATGCCGAGGCATTCCATGAATTGGGGCGAAAGTAGAAAGAAAAGGAATCCGATCGTGGCGATGTTTGATATGTTGCTTCGCTCATAGCCGGCTCTTGACCTCGCACTAAGTCTTGCGTATGTCAATAGGGCCGACAACAATATCTTGTTGCCGTGTAAGTTTCGGTTAACTTTCAGGCGAGATTTAAGGACGAGTTAAGGTCAGACGGACATCTGCCAGCTCTTTACGCCATCGAGCGGATAAACGAGCATGAGGATATTGAGCAGCAGGCTGTCGCGGATCCAGATGAGCAGAAAGATCTCGACCGCGAGAAAGAAAACGAGCGACCGCCACATCCCGAACTTCATCGCTACGAGGAAGCCGACGGCGCAGGCGGCGAGGTCGCCGAAAGAGTTCGCAATCGAATCGCCGAAATAATCGAGCGAGGCCGTATTCTCGCGGTATTTCTCGATGATGAAGTTCGTGTTCTCAAGCACTTCCCAGCCGGCCTCGGCGATCAAGGCAGCGGTGAACTGCCAGAATGTCCCGAACTTGGAAAGCAGCAGCCCGGCGATCCAAAAGAACAGCACGCCGTGGAGAATGTGCGTAAAGGTGTAGGGGTCGAGAAAGTGCTGCGAAGTGTGGCTGCTGTTCCAGGCCTGGTTGACATAGATCGCACCGTCGCCGAGTTTGCACCACCAAAGCCGGCCGAGCGCCCAGAGGACGGCGGTCATCGCAAGCGCTGTCACCGAAAACACGCCCACCCAGTACGCGGCGTTCGGGGAGCGTTCTATTACATGCACGTCCGTCATCATAGCTTCTGGCCTTAAAGACCGCGGGCGAGACATTATAGCAAAAGAAAAAGGCCGCGGGCACAAGACCCGGGGCCGAACGATAAGATCTGACAAAACGCTACTTGATGTTGACGACCGAGCCGTCCTCAAACGTCACCGACCTCAGCCGAACTGCGATCTTGCTCTCCGGATGGCGGATGTCCGACATTATGTCCCAGTTCAACTCCCGGGAATACTCCTTTTTCTTTCGGCCGGTTATGTTTCGTTTGAAGGTCGATTCCTGGCCCGGCCGCAGCTTCGCATTCTGTGCGAACTCGTAGCGAAGAAACTCCTTGCCCTCGCGGTTGGTAAAGACGAACTCGGCGATGAAGCTTTTGATGGGCTTTCCAGCATCGTTCTTCAGCTTCAACACGGCATCGTAAGAGGGATTCTCGTCCGGTTCTTTTTCGACGCGGTTCGGCACGTTCGGCTCGCGGTCCGGGTCAACGCGCCACTCACCATTTGGCCCGGTCCGCTGATATTCGGGCCGCGGCGGAGCAGATCCGATTATCGGGTAATCCTGATGTGGGAATTTCGGGAACGCTACCGACGCATTATCCTTAGCGAACGGTTTCCAAGAAGACTCAACGACCGTCAGGCCAACAACATCACGGCTTTGCGACAATGCAGCAGTGGTGAAGCTAAGTGAGATAAGAATCGACAGGCAGATCAAACGCGACATAATTCGGCAAGCCTCCTCAGCTCTATATTCAATCCGATCCAGAAATATTTGAGGAGAGCGGCTGAATCGTATTCGAATTGTTAATCACGTGTCAATAGAAGATTATTCCGTCGAGATCTCGCCTTCATCGTGGAGAGCGGCGCTCAGCGTATGCCAGCTAAGCGAAGCGCATTTGACGCGGGCCGGAAACTCCAGAACGCCGGCGAATGCACGGAGCTTGCCGAGGTGGTTCTCTTCGGTTTCGATGTCCATTTCGCCGGTGACCATTTTGTGAAATTCGTCGAAAAGCTGATCGGCCTCTTCGCGGGTCTTGCCTTTAACGGCCTGGGTCATCATCGAGGCCGATGCCTTTGAGATGGCGCAGCCCGACCCCTTAAACGCGACGTCGCCGACCGTGTCGCCGTCCATCTTGACAAAGACCTGCAGGGCATCGCCGCAAAGCGGATTATTGCCCAAGGCGGTCTTGTCAGCGTCCTCGATCTCGCGGAAATTCCGCGGGTTCTTGTTGTGTTCGAGAATGGTCTCTTGATAAAGCTCGTTAAGTTCTAACATCTAAAACAATCCTACAACATTCCCGTTCTCGTCGATATCCACGTGCTCGGCGGCGGGGTGTTCGGGTAGTGCGGGCATGGTCCGCATATCGCCGCAGATCGGGTAGATAAATCCGGCACCGACGCTCGCCCGGACCTCGCGGATCGGCAATGTGAAGCCGGTCGGCGCTCCCTTGAGCGTCGGGTCGTGGCTCAGGCTCAAGTGCGTTTTTGCCATGCAGATCGGCAGATTGCCGAAGCCGTTCGCTTCGTAGCTCGCTATTTGCTGGGCCGCGAAAGGCTCGAAAAAAACATCATCCGCTCCGTAGATCTTCTTTGCGATGGTCTCGATCTTCGCCTTGATCGGCTGTTCGAGGTCGTAAAGGAACTTGAATTCGCTCGGCTCCTCGGCGGCGGCGATCACCATTTCGGCGAGTTCCATGGCACCCTTGCCGCCATCGGCCCAGTGGGTGGAAACAGCAGCACCGAGAGCACCGCTCCCGATGGCGATACGCTTGACGGCCTCGATCTCTTCGGGGTGGTCGGTCGCGAACGCATTGATCGCGACGACCGGCGTAACGCCATGGAGCTTCACGTTCTCGATCTGCTTGCGAAGATTGGCGGCTCCGGCCTCGACGTCGGCGACGTTATTCTCGAGCATCTCGGGCGGCAGCGGCTTGCCGGCGACGATCTTGTACTTTCCGCTGTGCGATTTGAGCGCTCGGATGGTCGCGACGATTACGGCCGCATCGGGTTTGAGGCCCGAGTAGCGGCATTTGATGTTAAAGAATTTCTCGGCACCGATGTCGGCACCAAAGCCGGACTCCGTCATCAGGTAATCGGCCGTCTTGATGCCGATCATGTCCGCCAGAATACTGCTGTTGCCATGGGCGACGTTGGCGAACGGCCCGGCGTGGACGAGAGCGGGCGTGTTCTCGAGCGTCTGCATTATCGTCGGGCGGATAGCGTCGCGCATCAGCACGGTCATTGCACCGGCGGCCCCGATCTCCTCGGCAGTTACGGGTTTCTTGTCGTGGGTTAGACCGATGACGATCTGGCCGAACCGCTTCCGCATATCCTGGAGCGATGTTGTAAGAGCCAAGATCGCCATCACCTCGGACGCGACGGTGATATCGAAGCCGGTCTCACGCGGAATGCCGCCTTCCATCCGGCCGCCGAGGCCGACGATGATCTTCCGCAGCGCCCGGTCGTTGGTATCGACAACGCGTTTCCAGGTGATGCTATGCGGGTTGATGTTGAGCGGATTGCCGCGGAGCAGTTTGTTATCGATCATCGCCGCGAGCAGGTTGTTTGCCGCCGTCACGGCGTGGATGTCGCCCGTCAGGTTCAGGTTGAACGTTTCCATCGGGACGACCTGTGCATAGCCGCCGCCCGCCGCTCCGCCCTTGATGCCAAAGGTCGGCCCCTGCGAGGGTTGCCGGAGCGTGATGACCGACCGCTTGCCGAGGTGCTTCATCGCCTCGCCGAGGCCGATCAGCGTGGTCGATTTGCCCTCGCCGAGCGGCGTCGGTGTTATCGCCGAGATGTCGATGTATTTTGCGTTCGGGCGATCTTTGAACTTCTCGAGCACATCTAGGCGGACCTTGCCGATATATGGGCTGCCGTAAAGGTCGATATCGTCCGGCCCGAGCCCGAGCTGCTCGGCGATCTCAATAACAGGGCGAAGTTTTGCGCTTTGGGCGATCTGGAGGTCTGTATTCATATGGCGATTATCCGCGATTCAACTCCGGCAGATTGTGACCGTTCTCACAGATCAGGTAGGCTCGACGTCCGATGCCGTGTAGTTTCATCGATCACGTTGCCGGTATTCCTTACGTTTGCCGGTTCGAACAATAGCACCTCGACCTCTTCATCCGCTATCGGTCGGTGCTCGACGCCACGCGGGACGATCAAGAACTCGCCCGGCGAAAGCTCAACCGAGCGGTCGCGATACTCTATCCGAAAACTGCCCTTTATCGCCATGAAAAGCTCATCTTCCTTTTCATGGTGGTGCCAAGGAAATTCGCCCTTGAACTTAACGAGCTTTACCTCCTGCCCGTTCAACTCACCAACGACCTTCGGCCGCCAGTGTTCGGAGATGACAGAGAACTTTTCTGCGAGATTTACCTTTTTCATCGGCTACGTGTTACTAGGTTTGACCGGCCTGACCACCCGAATCACCACCGACTTCTCCGTTCAAAGTCTTCGACATCTTTTTGGGACGCGAAATTCGATACAAAACGAACGCGTTGACGGCGGCGAATAATGAATACATAACGGTAAAGTACTCTAACCCGGCTCCGTGAATCAGGGCCCATAGAAACAGAACCGAAACAATGCTCCACGGAAGGGTCAGAAGGACGGCTGCAAGCCATGCCTCGGAGCTCCTAAGTCGGCCGTCAAAATCGAAGGCTATCAGCAGACAAACGAAGACGATCAGAAAATAGACTACCGGAATGACGATCTGTCGCTTCATTTGAGAATCACCTTACGCAAATACCTCGATGACCTTCTGGATCGCGTACGTTAAATACCAAAAAGCAAGGACAGCATCGAGTCTATGTTGGTTCGCTGCCGCGGCGAAAGTTCACCTAGGTCGCGGCGAATGATCTTCTTTGAGACCGTCATAAGCCGGTGCAGGCGAATCGTCGACGCCACTTTTAGCCCGTTAGTCTGAAAGTCAGGGTCATTTGCCTGGATCACCAGATCGGTCGCTCCGGGAGCACTCGGAACTTTGCTCGTAATGAAAGCAAGAACGACATGGCCATAGGGCGCGATCTCGTTCGTTAGGCAAACGGCGGGTCTGACCTTCGTTGTCGTCAGGTCATCAAACGGAAATGGAACGAGAACGATTTTATTCCTCATACGGGCTTGCCGTCTTCAAGCGTGTAAATGTCTTCGTCTTCGTCCGACAAGAACTCAAATGCTTCGTTCTCAGCCGCCGAACGCAACCAATCCTTTTCGTCGACGTCCTCGTCGCCGTTTTGGTCGAGAAAGACGATCACACGAACTCGAGTCTTCTCGCCCAGCGGCAAGCTGTCGTCGAGGATCAGACCATGCTTTCCTTTGATCGTTCCGATGGTTTCGATAGCGGTGACCATATTTCGCTCCGTTTCCGAAATTTTAGCACAACCGGTGTTGGCCGACTCGCTTCACGCAAATACCTCGATGACCTTCTGTATCGCGTCGGCGAGTTTGTCGACCTCTTCGCGGGTGTTGTAAAAGGCGAACGAGGCACGGGCGGTCGCGGGCACATCGAAGAAGTTCATCACCGGTTGGGCACAGTGGTGGCCGGCGCGGATGGCGATGCCTTGCTGGTCGAGTATCGTACCGATGTCATGAGGGTGAATGCCCTCGATCGTAAACGATAGAACGCTCGCCTTTTCCGCTGCCGTTCCGATGATAGTGACCTCCGGGATGTCCGCCAGCCGCTTGGTCGCGTATTCAAGCAGCGAGTGCTCGTATTCGGCCGCGGCGTTGAAGTCGAGCCCGTTGATGTAATCGATAGCGGCTCCGAGCCCGATAGCATTTGCGATGGCCGGTGTGCCCGCCTCGAACTTTTCCGGGATCGGCGCGTACGTCGTCTTTTCAAAGCTGACGGTCCGGATCATTCCGCCGCCGGTCTGATAGGGCGGCATTTTGTCGAGCCATTCGCGTTTGCCGTAGGCAACTCCGCTGCCGGTCGGGGCAAACATCTTGTGGCCGGAGAAGACGAAGAAATCGGCATCGAGGTCCTGAACATCGACCGGAAAATGCGGCACACTCTGTGCGGCATCAACGCAGACCGGCACGCCGAACTTGTGCGCCGTTGCCGTCATTTCCTTGATCGGATTAACGGTCCCGAGCGAGTTTGAAACGTGCGAGACGGCAACGATCCGCGTCCGCTCATTGAGCATCGCTTCGTATTCCTCGATGATGATCTCGCCTCGGGTGTTGATCGGGATCATCCGCACGCGGGCGCCGCGTTCCTCGGCAATGACCTGCCAGGGAACGATGTTCGAGTGGTGCTCCATCTGCGAGACGAGGATCTCGTCACCCTCATTGATGAATCGCCGGCCGTAGCTCGAGGCGACAAGGTTTACGCCTTCAGTACACCCGCGGACGAAGATACATTCGGCCGCTTCGCGGGCGTTGATGAACCGCTTTACCTTTTCGCGGGCCGCTTCATAGGCATTGGTCGCGTGCTGCGAGAGGTAGTGAACGCCGCGATGGACGTTCGAATGCTCCTCGGCCAGGTACTTCGACCCGCGGTCGATGACCATCTGCGGCACCTGCGACGACGCCGCGTTGTCGAGATAAACAAGCGGCTTGCCGTTTACCTCGCGGTGGAGCACCGGAAAATCTTTTCTAACCTTTTCAACGTCCCAATTTTTCATTTCTTTTACAGCTTTCATCGAATTCACCACAGAGAACACAGAGAACACGGAGTTTCAATTCATTAGTCTCTTAACCCCACTTTTCAACATCGTTACGTTAAAGTTGATCAACAATCCGACCTTAAGATTGCTCAATTTCAGATACGAAATGAGCTGAGCTTCATGAATAGGGTGAAACTGTTCCACCGTTTTCAATTCAACGATGACCCTTTCTTCTACCAGGAGATCGATTCTGTATCCGGCATCAAGCCTCAAACCATCATAGATAACCGGCAATTCAACCTGTCGGCGTACAACGAGCCCCTCCTTCACGATCTCATGTGCCAAGCAAACCTCATAGGTCTTTTCGAGAAGTCCCGGCCCAAGAGCACGGTGTACTTTTATTGCACAGCCAATGATCTTCTCGGTAATCGAATTTACTTCCATAAAAATCTCTGTGCTCTCTGTGGTTCAAATCCTCAGATCTCGGCGTGGAGCCGGTTCAGAACCGTTGCATCCAAGTCGCTCTTGATCGCTTCGATCTCGATCTTGTTGATGACCTCCTCGGCAAAACCGTAGGTCAGGAGGTTTCGGGCGAGCGGCTCCGGAAGCCCTCGTGTCAGCAAATAAAACAGCTCCTCATCTTCGAGTTGGCCGACGGTCGCTCCGTGTGAGCACTTTACGTCGTCGTTAAATATCTCGAGCTGCGGCTTGGTATCGACCCGAGCGTCGTTCGAGAGAAGCAGGTTCTTGTTCTGCTGCTGGGCGTCGGTGCCGTGGGCATTTTCGCGGACAAAGACCTTGCCGTTAAAAACGCCACGCGAGCGGCCGTTTAGCACGCCCTTGTACGTCTGGTGCGAGAGGCAGTTCGGCACCGTGTGATCGATGGTCGAGTGCGTGTCGCTGTGCTGTTCGCCGTCGAGCATGTAGAGCCCATCGACCCAAGCCTCACCGCCATCGGCCGTGAACTTAAGCTCGATATCATGCCGCGATATCGCCCCGCCGAGATTGATGTTGGTCGAGTCGTAACTGCCCTTGCCGAGCGTGACCTCAGTAACGCCGTAATTGAAGGCCTCGGCCGAGTCCTTTTGAACGCGATAGTGTGTCAGCTTCGCGTTGTCTTCGACCAAAATTTGCACCGCCGCGTTGGTGAACGACCGAGCTTGAGACGAATAGCTCTCAACTATCGTCGCCTTGCTGCCCGATTCGGCAATGACGACAACGTGCGGGAAGATCGCCGTGCCCTCGGCCGCGGCAAAGTTCAGCTCGATCGGCTCGTCAACGACCGTGTCCTTCGCGATCTTGATAACAGCGATCTCCGCCATCGCAAGATTCAATGCCGTGAACCCGTTGCGGTCATACCTGAATCGCTCGAGAAGCTCATGGGCACGAATGCCGGCGTCTTCGTGTTCGAGTTCGATGCCGGCCGCCGCCGTCTGCCACTGCTCTTTCGCGATCGGCGAGACGTTGGTGTATTTCCAATCCTCGTCCTTCGGGCTCGGGAAGCCCTTTTCGGTGAACGCGGCAAATGCCCGCTCGCGCAAGGCCTTGATCGCCGCGTCGTCCTCGGCCGCAAGCCTCGCCTTGAAGCTCTCGTCAAATTGCGTTTCCATTACTGCACTTGTTAATGCCATTTCTAAAATACCTTTACCAAACTGAATCGCGCGTCTGCCTTGACCGTTCGAGCCGGGTCAAGTAGAAGCTCGCGTGCCATCTTTAACTTCGCCTCGTTCTCGGCCCTCGGTTTCGTGTCGTCAACGATCGGCGAGCGGTCGTAATCAAAAAGAAAGTCGTGGCGTGAGAGAACATACTGAATGTTCATCGCCGCCGCTCTTGCCTTAAGCTCCGGCGCGGAGCGAGATTCCCAAACGAGCCGCCGGAGCGTCCAATCCTCAAATAGATAGTCCGAAAAATACGGCCGTTCGAGGTTGTAAGTGTCCCGCCGCATATTGATCAGCCAGACCCGATGGCCGGCGTCCGTTTCCGAATTGAGCCAGCTATAGTACGGATAATAATCCAGGTTCCGTGTCAGATACTCAGCCTTGCTCTCGCCGCCGAGCACGACGCTGAGCGGCGCCTTCTGCAGGAACCACGCCGTTCCCGTTAGCAGGCCCGCGATCGCAGCCGCGGCAAACGATGCCTGCCCGATGGGCTTGAGGCCATCGACGCTTTCACCGAGCCGCTCAAAAGCTGCGGCGATCCCGATGGCAAGCAGTGGAACGATCGGCAGCAGATAGCGTAGCTGCTGGCTCGAAAAAAGCCAGAAGAGGAACATCACCGCTGCGACCGCCGAGCCGATCTTTGCCTCTATCGACATCTCAAATTTCCAAAACGCCCAGATAAGGAACGGCAAACCGAGCAGAAATGCTATGCCGAGAACGCCGTCAAAGTGCGTCGCAAGCTCGGGCTGTGCCGTGACCGAAATATTCCACGGGGCTGACAAATAATCGAGCGGCGATTTAACATACCCGCCATATTGAGCATTCATCGCCTGAAAAAGATTCGAACGCTCGACGTCCCAGCCCGCGGCCTCGCCCGGCCAGATGCTCATATAGAACGGAAAGATCGGGCTGCCCGTCTCCGCCCACGTCCGCAGATACCACGGCGACGCGAGGACGCCGGCAAGTACCAACGCCGCCATGCCAAGCCCCGCGGCCTTTCCCGCTCGGTCAGCCTCGGACCTAGCCCGCATCATTATCACAAGGGCGAAGGCCGCGATGACGAAGAGCGTTGTCAGCTTTGATGCAAGTGCCGCTCCGAGAAAGATCGCAACAAGGATCAGCCAACGGCTCTCGAGCGACCGCCACCAACGCGTTAGTGCGAAAACGGCGAGCACGACGTAAAGCGCGAGGGCGAGATCGATATAGGCACTGGCCGCGACGTGATAGGCGGTCGGGACGGTGGCGACCATCAGCACGGCTATCAGCGACCAACGCCGCGTGATGCGGGCCGACCGGGCAAAGCCAAAGACCGCCGCAAGCAGTAGCGGAAAGAAAAGCCAGACCACCGCTCCGGATGCTGCCTCGCCGGCACGCTCGCCGAAAGGCCCGCCGAGCAGCATCGCCCAAACGACTTGCATCTCTGTTCCGAGTGCCAGATAGCTCGCGATGTTGCCCTCGATGAAAGCACTGCCGCCCTGAGCAACGAATGCCTTCGGCACCGAGAAATGATAAAGCAGCGTGTCCTTCGCGGTCGGCGGTGCAAGCGAAGAGATGAGCGAAAGCAGAACAGGGACCGCCGCGAGCACTAGGAGGAGTTTATCGAAAACTCCGCCCGGCTGAGGCTCATTGTTAGCTTTCGCGGCGCTTCTGAACTTCAATAGGCCGACGACAGCAGGGAGAAGCCCAAGTACGAGTGCAACGACCGCAACCGGCCGCGAGTAAAGCCCTGCGAGCCCGAGCACGAACCAGACGACCGACCAAACGGCTGCCCCGACAGCAAGGCTCACGATTACGTTAAGAAGATGCGAGTTCTCGTCGGCAACTTCGGGACCAAGAGCCCGCGAAACGATCAGGTTGCCGATCCCAAACCATGCGGCGGCTATCGCTCCCGAAACGAGCACGCCAAGCAGACTGTCAACGATGCCCGCACCAACCACTGGCCCGCCGCCGAGATTTCCGACGAACAAGCCGAGCTTGCCTACATCCTCGCCGCGGTTCGCGAAAAAGGCGATAAGCAAAACACCGGCCCAGGCCGCGACGGCCACCGCCGCGAGCGAGAAGTTGTTTGCCTTTGCCTCCGCCTTTGCCAAATCGTTAGTTTCCTTCCGTCTCTGCCAGTATCGCCGCGAGGTCGTCCGGGATCGGCATTGATTTCAGCGGATTGACGTTCGCACCGCCGGTGTTGCCTTTTGGGTAAATGCCGAGCGGAGTTTTCGTAGCCGCACCGCCGATGCGTAAAACCTGTCCAGCGATCTCTTTCGCATCGCGTTCGCGAAAACCATGCTTGAGCATTAGCCAATGCACGCGGGTGTGCTGATATGTGCTCGCCTGCCCAAGCACATGCGCCCGCTCCAGGTGCCGAAATGCACCCGCGGAATCGCCCGCCGCCGAGAGCCGTTCAGCCTCGGCGATCTCGCGGTCAATGTTTTGCTCGAGCAAACTCCTCCCCACTTAGTTCGCCGCTCCTTTAACCCAATCGTAACCCTTTTCCTCGAGTTCGAGGGCGAGTTCCTTGCCGCCTTCTTTGACGATCTTGCCGCCGGCGAGGACGTGGACAAAATCGGGCTGGATGTAGTTCAGCAGCCGCTGGTAGTGCGTGACGAGGATGATCGCGTTCTTCTCGCTGCGGAGCTTGTTAACGCCCTCAGCAACGATGCGAAGAGCGTCGATATCGAGCCCCGAATCGGTCTCGTCTAGGATCGCGAGCTTCGGTTCGAGCACTGCCATCTGCAGGATCTCGTTACGCTTTTTCTCGCCGCCCGAAAAGCCTTCGTTGACCGACCGCTTGAAGAACTGCGGGTCCATCTCGACGATCTTCGCCTTCTCTTTCAGGTAATCGTTGAACTCGAGCGGGTCGAGCTCTTCCTCGCCGAGGTGCTTCATCTTTTCGTTATAGGCGAGCCGGAGGAACTGCGAATTTGAAACGCCCGGAACCTCGACCGGATACTGGAACGCCATAAAGACGCCGTCGCGAGCGCGTTCGTCGGGTTCCATATCGAGCAGGTTCTTGCCGCCGTAGAGCACTTCGCCGGACATAACCTCATAGTTCGGGTGGCCCGCAAGCACCTTCGACAACGTCGATTTGCCCGAACCGTTCGGCCCCATGATGGCGTGGACCTCGCCCTTGCGGACCTGAAGATTCAGGCCCTTCAAGATCTCTTTGCCTTCGATCCCTGCGTGAAGGTCTTTAACTTCTAGCAACATAAATTTTGTCTTCTTTTAACCACAGAGTTCACAGAGAACACTGAGGTTTTCTAAAAATCTCAAACGCTGTGCGAGCTCTGTGGCGAAACTTCCAGATAGATCTCGCCTTTCATAAACGTTACCGCATTGCCACCTATCTTTACTCGGTCGCCCGCAAGTTCGCAGAAAAGTTCGCCGCTGCGTGCGGAGACCTGTCTCGCAAAAAGCTCTGTCTTGCCGAGCTCGCCCGCCCAGTACGGTATCAGCGAGCAATGGATCGCACCCGTGACAGGATCTTCCGGAATTCCGATCCGCGGAGCGAACATCCGCGAGGCGAAATCGCAATCATCGCCGCGGGACGTCACGATCACCTCATCGTAATTCTGCTTCATCAGTTCGGACATATCGGGCTTTAGCGCCCGGATCTGATCGACGCTGTCGAGCAGCATAAAGACCATGTTTCCCTGCGATTCCCAAGTCCGCCGCGGCCGGGCACGGACGGCCTCGGCAAGCCCCGCGGGCGTCTCGATCTCCGTCATCGGGTACGCCGGAAAATCGAGGACGAGCCTTTCGCCTTCCTTCTTTACACCGAGTGAGCCGCTGCGGTCGGAATGGAACTTTATCTCCTCCGTCTCAAGCCCGAGTTCGTTAAAGATCACGTGCGAGGTCGCAAGCGTTGCGTGCCCGCACAAATTTACCTCAACCGCCGGCGTGAACCAGCGGATGTGATAGCGGTCGCCTTCTTTAACAAAGAACGCGGTCTCCGAAAGATTGTTCTCCGCCGCGATCTTCAGCATCACATCATCCGCGAGCCAGCTTTCGAGCGGGACGACCGCCGCCGGATTGCCGCCGAAAGGCTCGGACGTGAATGCGTCAACCTGAAATATCTTCAAACTCATTTCGCCACCGTTATGTGCACCGCTTCCATCGCGTTCCGCTCCTCACGTCGCCAGGCAAGAAAGCCGCGGACGTGCAGGCTGAAAAAGACAATACTGCCGAGTATCAACGCGACGCTGTTTATCAAGAAACCGACCGTCATCCAGCTCAGGCTCGCGACCATCATCACTAAAAAGCCGATGCGGTTGCGATTGCCGAGCAGATAAACTCCCGAGAGCCCCGCGGCCGTTGCCAGCCAATCTATGCCGTAATATTGCATTTTATTCTTTCGCCACAGAGCACACCGAGAGTATTGAAAAACTGTCAAAACCGTCTCCGTGTTCTCCGTGATCTCGGTGGCTATTTCTTCTGAGTCACCACCGCGATTACCTCTATCTCTATCCGTGCGTCTCGCGGCAAACGGGCGACCTGTACGGTCGAGCGGGCCGGATAGGGTTCGCCCATCCATTTGCCATAGACCGCGTTCATCTTGGCAAAGTCGTTCATATCCGCGAGAAAGACCGTCGCCTTGACCACATCTTTCATACTGCTTCCCGCGGCCTTGAGCACGGCCTCGATGTTTTTGAGCACCTGCTCCGTCTCGGCCTCGATGCCGCCCTCGACCAGCTTTCCGGTCTTCGGGTCCGAGCCGATCTGCCCCGCGGCAAAGACAAAGCCATTGGCGACGATGGCCTGCGAATACGGCCCGATCGCCTTCGGCGCATCAGCCGTCTCGACCGATCTCTTTTGCGCCGACGCGCAGACCATGGCTAACATCAGCGTGGCGAGTATCAAGACTCCCCTCCTTACGAAGGAGGGGTGGCGTCGCTTCGACGACGGGGTGGTTCTCTTTTCAATCATACTATTCTGGTTTTGCCGCAATTGCCTGTATCTCGATCTTCGTCCCGAAATGCAGTTCCTTGACCGGGACGATCGCCCTCGCCGGCCGATGGTCGCCCATCACCCGTGCATAAGCCCGGTTGACGGCGTCCCAAAGCTCCATCTCGGAAACGTAAATCGTCATCTGCAGAACGTGGCCCAGATCGCTGCCGCCCGCCTTCAAAACCGCCTCGACGTTTTTTAACGCGAGTTCGGTCTGCTCTTCTATATCACCCGTAAACGGCTCTCGGGTCGCAAGGTCAAGCGGCAACTGCCCCGAAACATAGATCAAACCGCCGTGCTCAACTCCCGGCGAATAATGGCCTTTCGGTTCCGGAATTCCTTCAACTGATATTCTTCGCATTTTTTCTCACCACCGCCGCGACGGCCACAACGCCGATAACGGCCCAGACCGCATTTACAAAGCTCGACGGATACGCCCCGTAATACATCGTATTGATCAGAAGCAAAACGCTCGCCGAGATGTTCAGCCCCTGATACGTGTAAGAATCCGGAGCGATCTTTCGGAACGAGACAAGCAAATATCCCGTAAGGATAAACGCAGCCCCGATCCACCCAAGGCCATCAAGCACCGCTGCCGTTGCATTTTCCATAGCCTTATCCTAACCCGATTTCGGCCGATCCCGGCAACATCGGGCCGCCCGCCAAATAAAACACAGGCCCGCTTGAGCTTTTCCCGCTCAGCAAGGCCTGTGTTAGCTGTTTCGTATTGAACTAATCGTTCATTTTCCGGCCGGCTTGAACGGCAGCGACGAGTGGTGCAGGAATATCCTCAGCTTGCCGTACTCGTCCATCTTAAAGCCCCAAGTCTTATCGACGACCGTCTCGTTGCCATCCTTGTCATAAAGATAAATGTTGCCGGTCGTTACCGCCACGGTTCCATTGAGGATGATGCCGGCATTTTTTGTCTTGTACCCGACCCATCCCTTTAGAGCGAAGCCGGTATCGTCTTTGTAATTCGGGTTTCCGCCAACGAAATAAGCAAGAGCACCCTCTTTATCAAGCCGGAATGTTTGCTCGCCCGAGGTGAGCGTAGGTTTGAAAAGCACGATGCCGTTCGCGTAATTGTAACCGGCGTCGAGAGCCTCGCTCGCGACCTTACGATAATCGCCGCCCTCCATATGCGTTTTGCTGATCCGAAGCAGCGATTCGGCCCATTTCTTCTGCGCATCGATGACCATCTGTTCGGTGATGTTATAGTTTGTCAGCTTGTGTCCCGGAACAACCTCCTGGCCAAGTGCCGCAAACGAAAACATTCCGAATGCAGCCACAGCAAATACAAAGTTTCTGACAAAGATATTCAATTTCTTCATTTTCATTACCTTCCCTTCATCCTTAATTTATCTGACAGTGAACCGGAGGCTAGTCCCGAGGGCGTTTATTGCCTGCGGGCTTCGTCCCCGAAGTTCGTCTTGGCGAAGATAAAAGACACTTGCCGAGACCGTTTTGTTGAACTTATGCGAAACTCCCAACTGAGAACGGATCCGCGTGACCTCCCGGGCGTTGGCGTCAAGCGTAAATTCGATCGTGCCAAATGGCTCGAACTTGCGTTTTGCGAACGTGACCTCGCGTTCAAGTCCGACCCGGCTGCGTATCGTCCTACGGTCAGAACGAGAATGCCTGTTCTCGTACTGAAACATATTTCGATTCACGAAGGTCCACTTTTCGTTCAGCGGCAAGTTCACCGATGCGATGCCCAAATAACGGGTCTCGTACCGATCAACACCCGCCGCCGGGCTCGTGTACCGGTAAATATAAGCCCCGCCCAACGAAAGGTACTTGTTCATCTTTCGGGTCAGCGTGAAACCTACCCGGACATCATTGGCCCGGGACATGTTGTCGCCGAACCGACCAAAGTTCGAGAACGCCGCCGACCATTCCCGCTTCTTGCCGAAAGGCACAACGACCTGGGTCTCATTCCAGAATTGGACATCTGTATCGTCGTCGTCCTGTGCAATCGACGGACTTACAGCAATCGCGAGAACCGCGATCATTAACAGCAGGCTTTTCATACTTCCCCTCGTTCGTTCAGGCAAAAGAAAAAGACCTTTCGCAGAAATTGTTCTTACGACAATCCTGCGAAAGGTCTCGAAGCTTTACTGACAGGCCGGAACACTTTTTCGTGTTCGAAGTGACGGCTCTGCCAACCCGAAGGCGATCTACTCCCCTTTCACCTAGCGAAACCTTACCAAAAAGTAAGGAAGGATGTCAAGAAACAGCTATTTAGTTTTCAAAGATCAAAAGAGCCGGCAGTCTACTGAAGCAGTTTCCGCTCCGATCGATCCAAATTAAATTTCGCCCCGATTCCGGACGCAATGATTGCAATCACCATGCTTCCAAGTGTACTGACGACCGGCCAATCCGTTAGGCTAAACTGCCAAGCAAAAAAAGTCTGAAGATCGCGAACACCAAGTACGATCACTGCAAGAATCGGAAATATCACCAGCCATCGTTTCCACAACCCGATTGAGAATCCCAAAAAGCCTATGAATAGGTAGAAAAGCACAAAAAAATGAGTCGGTGTGTCAAATGCCCCGCCGAAAACTAAAATCCGCATGAAACCCTCCAATCATCCGACTTCATCGGCTAGTACCGACTTCCGCGATAATCCGTTCGCGTATAGGTAAAATTCTCAAACTCGATCAAACTCGTACCACCTGAGCTGAAAACAATCTCATGTCGAAGGGTTTTTTCATTGACCTCCGAGAGTTCGTCATACCCCCAGTCACCAATGTTGTTTCCCCACAGCGGATCGTCGCTCGGAAAATCAAACACGGCCTTGGAGACGTTTCCATACTTCAAATGATAGATCGCATCAAAATCAGCACTCAGAACCTTGATCTCGGCACTAGTACGGTAGAAATCCTTGATCGATGCCGGTTTGCCACTTTCGAGATCGATATGCAGCCCGTCTCCGGCTGCAAACGAGATTAGCCTTGCATCGTGCAAGCCGTTCTTGAAAAATCTATAGTTCTTCTCGTTCAAACGCGGGCGTAATTTTTCCAGCCGCTCAGCGTAAAGCCTTATATTCTCGTTCGCACTCACTTCGGCCCAATTCGACTCTTTCTCATCGTCACTGTTCCAACCCCGCCAGTGCCTTTTTGTGATGATCTCCATGTGACCTACCCGTGCATCTAGAGCTTGTTCATATCTCTTCGTCGCCCACGGCGACCAACATAAAAACCTAGGGGCACCTGACCTGAATCATTTATCGAACCCAAGCTCTACTCCCGGCGAATAATGCCCTTTCGGCTGCGGCTGATTCTCTGGTTGAATCGTTTTCACCCTCATTTTGATAGCGAATCACCCTTCTTAAGCAAGCCGCCCACGCCATCGATCGTCGAATAATAGTAAGGGATCGAGCCAGAATCTAAATGGTTTGCTAGCCTAGCCGCGGACTTGAACGGATACTTTATTAACTTGTTAACCTTTATCTTGATTGGTTTGCCAATTAGATCCTCATTCTCCTTACCCGCAAGGCAAAGAACGACAACGTATAGAAATTCGTGGTTGTAACCTTCCACCCTTTCGGACAGCTTAATTTTCAGCGTCCCACCCGTCGCACCCGTGAAACCGCAATATGTTCCAGCGACACTTGCATCAACGATAGTGCCTGTCGCTAGTATTTTCTCAGGCAAGCCGTCATCGTCCTTCGCGTAAACGATTGCGGGACCATTTCCGAAGACGCCGACGGAAAAATCGAGCTTTTTTCCAGCCTCTGTCTGAGCATCCAAACCGTAGACCGCACATAAGACGGTAATCGCGGTTGCGAAGACACGTACCTTAAAGTCCGTCATATCAACCCACACTTCCTTCCAACTTCAATCCCAACAACTTCGTCGCTTCGACGGCGTATTCCATCGGGAGTTCGCGGAATACCTCTTTGCAGAAGCCATTGATGATCAGCGAGACGGCGTCTTCCTGCGAGAGCCCTCGCTGCTGCAGGTAAAAGAGCTGTTCCTCGCTGATTTTTGAGGTCGTCGCTTCGTGTTCGACGCGGGCGGAGTTGTTCATCACCTCGATGTACGGGAACGTATTCGCCTCGCAGCGGCCGCCAATCAGCATCGAATCGCACTGAGTGTAGTTGCGGGCTCCCTCGGCCTTCGGCATCACCTTAACAAGGCCGCGGTACGAGTTGTTCGAGTGCCCGGCCGAAATTCCCTTTGAGACGATCGTCGACTTGGTGTTCTTGCCAAGGTGGATCATCTTCGTGCCCGTATCGGCGATCTGCGCATTGTTCGTCAACGCGACCGAATAGAACTCGCCGATCGAGTTGTCACCCTGCAATATCACGCTCGGGTATTTCCACGTGATCGCCGAGCCGGTCTCAACCTGCGTCCACGAAATTTTTGAATTCACGCCGCGGCACGCACCGCGTTTTGTCACGAAATTGTAGATGCCGCCCTTGCCCGTCTCGTCGCCGGCGTACCAGTTCTGGACGGTCGAATATTTGATCTCCGCGTCGTCCAAAGCGACAAGCTCGACGACAGCCGCGTGGAGCTGGTTCGTGTCGAACTGCGGCGCCGTACAGCCTTCGTTGTAGGCAACATAGCCGCCTTCCTCGGCGACGATCAGCGTTCGTTCAAACTGCCCTGATTCCTGCGTGTTAATGCGGAAATAGGTCGAAAGCTCCATTGGGCAGCGAACGCCCTTCGGGATGAAAACGAACGAGCCGTCAGAGAACACGGCCGAGTTCAAAGCCGCGTAATAGTTGTCGCCGACCGGCACGACCGAGCCGAGATACTTTTGGATCAGCTCCGGATATTCCTCGACCGCTTCGGTAAACGAGCAGAAAATAACGCCCGCCTTCTTCAGCTTCTCTTTATATGTCGTCGCGACCGAGACCGAGTCGAAAACCGCATCGACCGCCACGTTCGCCAGCAGTTTTTGCTCCGAGAGCGGGATGCCGAGCTTCTCAAACGTCTTGATCAGCTCCGGGTCGACTTCGTCCATCGAGGCCTTTTTCGGCTTCTGCTTCGGGGCGGCGTAGTAGGAAATGCCTTGAAAATCTATCTCGGGATAGGCAAAGTTCGGCCAATGCTTCGGCTGCTCCATTTTCAGCCACTGGCGAAACGCCTTGAGCCGAAACTCGAGCAGCCATTCGGGCTCGTTCTTCTTCGACGAAATAAGGCGGACCGTGTCCTCAGACAAACCCTTCGGGATAATGTCCGATTCGATATCGGTAACGAAGCCGTATTTGTATTCCCTGTTTGTAAGTAATTCTGCTGCTGTACTCATTTGATTTTTTCACCGCCGAGACGCGGAGACGCCGAGAGGAAATTTAAAAGGGTGAACAGGATATGCCCTTATCTGCTAATGGGTCTTAATATCTTGTTTATCCTGTCCATCCTGTTCGTTTTCCTCCCCGCCTCTGCGTCTCGGCGGTTAATTCCCTATACCCTTTGCGGCTCAATCGTCCGGTGAATTCCCTGTATCTGGTGGAACATCGCGTCCACCGATTTTTCATTACCGACGAGCGAGGCCAGCGTGATCCGCGAGAGCGCGTTCTCGACGATCTCATGGAGCCCGACGATGACCGGCCGGATGCCGCAATCGCCCGTGTGTACGCACTTATCAAGCACGCCCGTGTAGCTGTCGCAATGCGAACTCAGCACATCCTCATCGAGCACCTTTATGATCTCGTTAAGGTAAATGTCGTCGGCCGGCCGGGCGAGAAAATAGCCGCCCTTAGTCCCGCGGGTCGAATTTACGAACCCGGCCTTGTTCAAAAGCCACATAAGCTTGCCGGCATTTGCCGTCGAGATGCCCTCGCGTTCCGCGATCTGCGGAAGGGTTAGGCTCTCGCCCTCGGGTAGATTTGCGAGCTGCACAAGGCATCGCAGGCCGTATTCTTCTTGTGCTGAGATCTTCATATCGAACCGTCGTTGAAAGGCTTTCGCGTTTCTCTATGGCTTGATTGTCTCAAATCATTACTTTTTGGTCAAGATTGGGGGCAGGCTGATCCGGAGGTTTATTTTGCCTCGGTCGGCGGGCCAAAGCGGCTACCTATGACCGCAGGACCCGAAGCAGCTCGGCGACGCTCCAGGCCTGTGCCGGGCAGCCCCGCGGTGCATGCGGCGGCTCGGCGTCAAATATCTCGGAGACCTGCCCGAGCCCGGCTTCGTAGAGGTGGGCTTCAAAGCCCGAAAGCATCGCGGCAACCTCGGATTCCTCTTCGGCATAAGCCTTCCGAAACGCGTCGATGAAGGGCCCGATCAGCCAGCCCCAGACAGTTCCCTGATGGTATGCCGAGTCGCGGGCAAAGGGCGAGCCCAGATAATGCGGAACGTATGCCGGGTCATTTTGCGAGAGCGACCGAAGCCCGACCGGCGTCAAGAGTTCCTCGCGGACCTTATCGACGACCGGCTTCCAACGCCGCCGCTCAAGGATCGGATGGGCAAGCGAGACGGCAAATATGTGATTTGGCCGGACAGCCGCATCGCCGGTGCCATCGGCGATCACATCATAAAGGCATTGCTCGTCCTCGTTCCAAAAAAGCCCATTGAAGCTCAGCTTCGCAAGGTCGGCCATCGCGACGAACCGCTGCTTGTCCTCGTCGTGGCCAAAGCGGTCGGCGAGGTCGGCCATTATCCGCAGGGCGTTGTACCAGAGTGCCTGTATCTCGACAGGCTTGCCGATCCGCGGCGTGATCACAAGGTCGCCGATCTTCGCGTCCATCCAGGTAAGCTGGTGGCCCGGTTCGCCGGCGTAAAGCAGCCCGTCGGTATCGAGGTGGATCGAGTATCGCGTTCCGCGGAGGTGCCAGGCGATGATGTCCGCGAGCTTTGCGTAAAGCTCCTCTTCGACGAGGTCGTAGTCACCCGTTTCCTCGGCATATGCCCGAATGGCCTCAAAATACCAGAGCGTTGCATCGACCGTGTTGTACTCGGCCGTATCGCCGGCATCGGGAAAGCGGTTCGGCAGCATTCCCTCCGAAATGTGGTTGGCGAACTCGAGAAGGATGCTCTTTGCCACCTCGGGCCTTCCGGTGGAAAGGGTCAAGCCTGGTAACGCGATCATCGTGTCGCGGCCCCAATCGGAGAACCACGGGTAACCGGCGATGATCGTGTGCCCCGAGCCGCGGGCGACGATGAACTGGTCCGCAGCAAGCACAAGCTGTATCTCAACGTCGGTTTCTGCTCCGGCCTTTGCTATTAGACCGGCCCTGCGTTTTCTTTCGGCGGCCTCGAGCTTCGCGGCCTTTTTGCTCTCAATCGGCTCGGTCGCGGCAATGGCGACCGCGGGCTTTGAGAGGTCGAACTTCATCGCGAACGGCTGAAAAAGGTCCTCGCGGAAATCGAAACCGCGTTCTTCCTCTATGGCAAGTTCAAAGTCGTGATACCAATGGCCGGTCTTCTCGACCGAAGAGGCATTGTGGCCGATATAGAGCTCGGGCAGGTCGCCGTATGGCCGCAGCCGGATGCTGCCTTTTGCTTCTTCAAAAGCGGTTTCAAAGCTCGGGTCAGCGTGCTGCAAGTGGTGATAATCGACGAAAGAAATAAGCGGACGAAGCTCAAGCGAGACGTTCTTCGCTTTGCCCTTCAGCTCCCAGATGCAGACGACGGCATTCTGCCCGTGCGGCATGAAGAGGCGTTTTTCGATCACGACGCCGCCGGCCTCGTAGGTCCAAACCGGGAATGGATCAAGGCGGAAAGAAGTCAGATACTGGAAGCCTTCGGGATGGATCTTCCCCGGATAGCGGTTCGCCGAAAGCTCGAAACGCTCGCCGCCGACGACCAGCGTTTCCTCATACTTCGAAAGGGTCGAGATGCGCCCAAGCGGCGGCCTGGTCGCGGCAGTCAGCAATGCGTGATAACGCCGCGTCCGGATGCCGGAAACGGTTCCCGAGGCAAAGCCGCCGATGCCGTTCGTCTCAAGCCATTCGCGCTGTGAAGCCCCGGCCGCATCGCTGCAGATATTTCTGTCGAGATCTATCATCGAAAGTGAATTCACAAACTGCCCGCGGCTATTCCATCCCGGGCATCAGGCCTTTTCGGCAAGTATCTCGCGATAAAGGGCCTCGGTCGCGTCGAGCATTTTATCGAGCGAGTATTTTTGCTCGGCGCGGAGT
>CAZGLZ010000031.1:0-25898 GCA_964526245.1 uncultured Chloracidobacterium sp.
TCTCTATCCAGCGGGCGACGATGACGAGGTCGCGTTCGGGGTCAACGTAGGTCAGGTTCGTGCCGTTGCCGATGTGGGCAAAGGCCGCGGCCGGTGCGGCAGGGTAGAACTTGCGGTCCGTGTTGAGGAACCAATTCATAAATCCGTAGGTCGGTTGGGCGGCGGTCGGCGTTCGCGCTTGTCGGACGTACTCCGCAGAGAGAAGCTGCCGCTCGCCCCAGCGGCCGCCGCGGGCCGTCAGCAGTCCAAAGCGGGCCATGTCGTAAGCGTTGATGAACATACCGCCGCCCCAATGGCCGCCCCCGCTGACCGATTGGACAATGCGCCCATCAAGCACTACGAAAGAATTCTCGTAACCGTACCAACGCCAGGTGTTCGAGGCTCCGATCGGGTCCATCAGATGCTCACGCAAAACCTCGGGCAGCGGCCGACGCCAGACGTTCAGCGCCGCGAGTGCGAGGGCGTTGACACGGACGTCGTTGTATTCATAAACCGCACCGGGCTCGTTCCGCCGGCGCATAAGCCAGGTGGTCGCGTCGCGGTCCGGGCGGTCGGCCCAATCGGGTTTGCCCCAGAGCGTGCCTTCCCAGTCACTGGTCTGGCGGAGAAGGTGCTCCCAGGTGATCTTGCTGTTATGCGGGCCGGCAAAGAGGTCGATGTACTGCTGCTTGCCGAATTCCTCAGCCCGGTCGAAGCGTTGGCCGGGGACGTAAGGCAGGGTTACGGCCGAGTAGTCGGCGGCACGGTCCTGAAGCGAGCGGATCAGCCTTCGGTCAAATGCCAGCCCGACGACCGAAGAAAGAAAGCTCTTCGTCACGCTGTGCGACATATCGACGCGGTCGGGCGAGCCCCACTCGGCAACAATGCGCCCGCCGTTGATGATAAGCCCGGTCGCATCGCCGCGGTCTTTGAAAAGGCCGATCGCTTCGCCAAAAGGTTCACGACCAAAGGTCTGAGCCTGGCCGAGTTCCTGGCTCCGCGGAGCCTTTGCCTCATTGGCAATGGCGAAATCGACCGCTTCTTTCAGCTTCGCAGCGTCAAAGCCGCTCTGTTCGGGCGTGCGGCGTTCCCAAGCCCCGGTGGGCGGAAAGTAGGCTCCTTGCGGGAAAACAAAACCGGCCTGAAAAAGCATCAAGGCCGGCAGCAGAAAAAAGATCGGAGTGATTCGTTGTCGCTTCATCTATTCCATCTCGCTTTCGTCGATGTCGAAATTCGCGTAAACCTTCTGGACGTCATCATTGTCGTCGAGCGCGTCGTAGAGCTTCATCATCTGCTTGGCATCGGCACCTTCAAGCTTAATGTAGTTCTGCGGGACCATCGAAACCTCGGCGGCCTGCGGTTCGATGCCGGCGGCCTTGACCGCTTCGAGCACACCGTCGAAGGCATCCGGAGCGGTAAAGATCTCAAAGACATCGCCTTCATCCTGCATATCATCGGCACCGGCCTCGATGGCGATCTCGAAAAGTTCCTCCTCGGTCTTCGCGGCTTTATCGACGACGATGTAGCCCTTTTTGTCGAACATCCAGGCGACCGAGCCGGCCTCGCCAAGGTTGCCGCCGTTCTTCGAGAAAAGGTGACGTATCTCGGCGACAGTGCGGTTGCGGTTGTCGGTCATCGTCTCGATAAGCACGGCAACGCCATTCGGGCCGTAGCCTTCGTATGTGATCTCGTCGTAGTTGACGCCCTCGAGCTCGCCCGTGCCGCGCTTGATCGCCCGGTCGATGGTGTCGTTGGGCATGTTCTGCCCCTTCGCGTCCTGAACCGCCTTGCGAAGCCGGGCGTTCGACTCGATGTCGCCGCTGCCGCCGGTGCGGGCCGCGACCGTGATCTCCTTAATGATCTTGGTGAAGATCTTGCCGCGTTTTGCGTCGAGCGCACCCTTCTTATGCTTGATTGTGTGCCACTTGGAATGTCCTGACATAACTGATCTTTGAAGGCCTTTCGGCCAAATAGCGAAAAAAGAACTATATCACGCGGAAATTTTCGGCAACAAACAGGCCGGAGATTTCAAAATGATTTCAGTTCACGGTCACAGCAAGTTCATACCGACGTTGTGAAATGGGAGGCGTATGAAAAGAAACACTACGGTGCTGTTCCTTTGCGTGCTTTTCATCGTTGCCGATGCGATCGTTCTTCGGCAGACACTTGCGCTCCGAGCTGAGCTAAGCTGGGCCTTTCTTTCGTCGGTGCTCTTTGTTGAGAGCCTGGCGGCCTTGCTGCTTATCTGGCTCGGCTACATTGTGCTTCGCAAAAATTACCGAAGGCAAAAGAAGCCGGCTAGCTCGCGAGAGCGTCTCGCAGTTGCCCGGCCGTAACGCCGCTGACTCGAACGAGTTTGCTTTTTGAGGCGGCACCCGAGACGATCTCGACCGCTGACCGAGCAACCGACAGCCGTTTAGCGATCAGCCGAATAAGTTCATCATTTGCCGCTCCATCCACCGGCGGTGAGGCAACTCTCACTCTCACCGCCCCGCCTATCTCACCCGCAATTTCGCTTCGCGAGGCACGCGGAACGACCTTGACCGCGAACGTCACACCGCTTTCGGATTCGGTCACTTCGATCATCGGACAAAGACCGCCATCACGACCGCCTGAAGCAGAAAGATCAGGATCAGGACGACCATCGGTGAGATATCGAACATTCCGATCGGCGGGATCAAACGCTGGAGCGGGAGCATTATCGGGTCGGTAGCCCGGCGGGCGAAGGCAAACAGCGTGTTACGTGAATAGACGAACCACTGCGACACGAACCGAAGCACGATGAGAAGTACAAATATGCTAAGCAGGCCGTAGAGAATATAGCCGACCGTTGCTTTCACGTTTCCACCGACGATCGACCCCGAAAGCCCGTCGATCACAAAGAACGCATTGCCGATGATCTGTGTACTAAAATAGGCAAGCACTAGGGCGATGAAGATGACAACAAGCGGGGCGAGCCTTACGTCAACGCGAAAGTTCGCCAAGAATCGGGCAGCAGGGTAAACGAAGCGCTCCGATATCTTTCGGATCTTAAAACCGAAACGGCCAATGGTTCCAAAAGGATTCGGGTCGGCGTAGTTGAAAATGAGACGGAGTATCAAAAGGGCGAGGAAGGCCAAAAACGCTCCCCAGATCACTAGTCGAACGATAGGATAAACGGTCAATGAAAGCATCTCGGTATAATCTAACTCAACCTCTTTCGCCAAAGATCGCCGTTCCGATGCGAACCATCGTCGCACCTTCTTCAACGGCTACCTCAAGGTCGTGCGTCATTCCCATCGAGAGTTCGCCTTCACCCTCGGCAAATACACCTTCTTCCCTGAGCCGGTCGCGGATCGCACGGAGCCGTTGGAAAAATGGCCGGACGTCTTCGGGGTCATCAAAGAACGGCGGAATGACCATCAAGCCAATGAACCGCAGATGTTCACAGCGTTTCAACACCTCGACCAGCAGTTGAAGCTCGGTCTCAGCAATTCCCGACTTGGTCGTCTCTCCGGCAAGGTCAACCTGGACAAGCACATCAAGCAATGGCCTTCCCTCTTCGATGCAAATTCGCTCGAGCCGATGAGCAAGCTCAGGCGAATCGATCGAGTGAATAACGTCAAAGAGCTGGACCGCACGGCGTGCCTTGTTCTTCTGCAGATGCCCGATCAGATGCCACTCGGCTTTGTCGCGGCCGATCTCGGAGATCTTCGTGTCGGCTTCCTGAACCTTATTCTCGCCAAAAGAATTGCAGCGTGCGGCAATGGCCTCAAGTACAGCGGCCGCAGGTTTCGTTTTGCTAACGGCGATCAATTTTATCTCAGCAGGATCGCGTTCCGCGCGTTTGGCGGCGAGTGTTATTCGCCTACGCATCTGAGTGAGATTTTTCGCGATAACGGACGGCACAGCTACATTCTAGCAAAATCTTTCGCAGAGTATTCAGGTACGGGCCGCACGGATGATATCCGCAAAAACACCGGCGGCCGTTACGTCCGCACCGGCTCCGGCCCCCTTGACGACAAGCGGTTGCTCGGAATAACGCGAGGTGAAAAAGAGGACCGCGTTGTCCTTTCCGGAAAGGCGTGCAAAATCGTGTTCCGGGCCGATCGATCGAAGACCGATCGATGCCTTACCACTATCGAGGGTTGCGATAAACTTGAGTATCTTGCCTTCCGAGGTGGCCGAATCAAGGAGCCGCTTGAAGACGTCTTCCTGACGGAACATCTCGGCGTAAAAATCTTCGACCGAACCCGAAAGACACGATTCCGGAAGAAAGCCCTCGATCGCGACATCTTCCATCTCGATCGGGTAGCCGGCTTCGCGAGCTAATATCAGTATCTTTCGCCCGACATCCAACCCGCTAAGATCAAGCCGCGGGTCGGGCTCCGTATATCCCTCAGCCTGGGCCCTGCGAACGACCTCAGCAAACGGTTCGCTCCCGTCGTAGTTGTTGAACACGAAGTTCAGCGTGCCGGAGAGAACGGCCTCGATCCGCTGAACGCGATCGCCGCTTCTGATCAGGTCGTTGAGCGTATTGATGACCGGAAGACCCGCACCGACGTTCGTCTCGAAGAGGAAATTCGCGTTGTATTCGGCGGCAAGTGATCTGAGTTCGCGATAACGTGCGTAGCTCGACGAGCACGCGATCTTATTGCATGCGACGACCGATATGCTTTTCGCGAGGAGACGCGAATAGACCTCGACGACGTCTTCGCTAGCCGTCACATCAACGAACACGGAGTTTCGGAGGTTGAGTTCGATCATCGCATCCGCGAACTCCGAGATCGACATCGCTGGCGAGACATCAATCGACAAGCTAAGGCTGTTGAGGTCGATACCCTCCTCATTTATTAAGCCGCGGCCGCTGCGAGCGATGCCGACCACGCGAATATTGATGCGCAAGGTTTCTGAGAGATTCTCCGCTTGTTGGCGTATCTGCTCGATAAGCCGTCCGCCGACTGTTCCGACACCCGCGATGAAGACGTTGACTTGCTTTCGACCGTCGGAAAAGAACTCCTCATGGAGCGAGTTGACGGCCTTTCGGACATCGGCGGTTGAGATGACGGCCGAGATGTTCCGCTCGGAGGAGCCCTGTGCAATTGCGTGAATGTTGATGCCGTTGTGGCCAAGCGTCATGAACATCCGGCCGCTGACGCCGGTATGTTCTTTCATGTTGTCGCCAACAATGGCGAGGATCGAGAATCCTTTTTCAACCCGGAGCGGCTCGATCTTGCCGACACCGATCTCATTCTCAAACTCCGCATCGACAACTTCCTTTGCTAGTCCTGAAAAACGCTCCTCGACCGCGACGCAAATGGAATGTTCGGAGGAACTCTGTGTTATCAGGATGACATTGATCCCGGCCCGCGATAGAGCTTCGAATAGCCGCCTGGAAAAACCCGGGACGCCGACCATTCCGCTCCCTTCGAGACTCAAAACGGCGATGCCGTCGATGCTGCTGATGCCGCGGATAATGTCAGTGCGGTCGCCGGAGACGGCTTCGATCAGGGTGCCGGGTGCTTCGGGCTCGAAGGTGTTCTTGATCCGCAGCGGAATGCCCTTTGCCATCACCGGCTGGATGGTCGGCGGGTAGATCACCTTTGCTCCGAAATGCGAAAGCTCCATCGCCTCAAGGTAATTGATACTCGGGATCTGGCGGACGTTCCTGACGTATCGTGGGTCGGCGGACATCATTCCGCTGACATCGGTCCATATCTCGAGAAGGTCGGCATCAACCGCGGCCGCGACCAGAGCGGCAGTGTAATCCGAACCGCCGCGGCCGAGCGTGGTCGTCGAGCCATCTGGTGCAGACCCAATAAAACCCGGGAGAATGAAAATACGCGAGTCCGACGACTCAATGCGTTCCTTTATATGAGTGTATGTCCGCGATGAATCAACCGTTGCCGAACCGTAACGCTTATCAGTGCGAATGAGATCACGCGAATCGGCCCATTCGACGCTAACGCCATCGATCGCCAATCTCTCAAAGAGCACTCTCGATGAAACAAGTTCACCAAAGCTCAGGATGCGGTCGAGTGTCCGGCCCGAAAGTTCGCCGACACGACGGACACCTTCACATATGCTTTCGACCTCATCGATCGCATGCTCGATGAACACGCTAAGCTCAACTGGTACGTAGTCGGTAAATGCAGAGGAAACAGCAGTCTCGGTTTGCAGTTCGATCTCGTGGATCTTTTCGAGGAATCCATCGTCGCCGGCTTCCGCTAGGCGGCCCGCCTCGATCAACCGGTCGGTCGTACCCTGCATCGCAGAAAGCACAACAGCGATACGGTCGGTTTCCGCGGCGGCCTTGACCAGGGACGCAACCCTAGAGATGCGTTCGCCGGTCCCGACACTTGAACCGCCAAATTTGAGGACCTTCATAGTGACTTCTTTATCGCGTCGATCATCTCGGAATACGAGTTGCCGATCTCAATGCTCCTCCGTTCCCTGTCGCCAAGCCTTGCAACTGCGTCCGGAACGTCAATGTTATTACTAAGTATATCCGAAACTGAATCGAACTTAACGGGATGCGCGGTCGCGAGCACGACCCCAACCTCACTTGGACCCGGTTTTGCGAGCTTCTCGAGCGAAGCGAAGCCGACGGCCGTGTGCGGGTCCATTGTATAGCCGAACTCTCGGTTAATCTTCCGAATTGTCGCAGCGGTATCCTCATCAGAAATGCTGGCTGTTGCCATGTTCTCTCTGATCAGGTCGAGATCGTTGTTGAACAACCGGCGTATCCGGGCAAGATTGCTAGGGTCGCCCACATCCATTGCGTTTGAAAGGGTTGTTCTTGAGGGCTCCGGAATGTACTGACCCGTTTCAAGATATTTCGGCACAACGTTGTTTGCGTTACAGGCGGCAATAAATGAGCGGGCTCCAAGACCGGCCCGCTGGGCGATCAAACCAGCAGCGATGTTACCGAAATTGCCGCTCGGGACCGAAAAAACGATCTCCGCATCGGGCGACTGACGTCTCGCGGTGAAATAATACGTCTGCTGCGGCAACCAGCGGGCAATATTGATCGAGTTTGCGGAGGTCAGGAAGTACTTGTTTCGGAGATCGCGATCTGCGAGTGCGGTTTTTGCGAGTCTTTGGCAGTCATCGAATGACCCACGTACCTCCAACGTAATTACATTTGCATCGGTTCGAGTGAGCTGAAGCTCCTGGACACGGCTTACGCGGCCTTTTGGGAACAATATGACGACCGAAACACCTTCAACTCCGGCAAATCCGTGCGCGACGGCTCCGCCGGTATCTCCTGACGTCGCGACGATTACTACGGCCCGTTTTCCGATCGAACTGGAAAAATGTCCAAGGCAGCGGCTCATGAACCGTGCCCCGACGTCCTTAAATGCGAGCGTCGGCCCGCGAAAAAGCTCGAGTGCGAAAATGCCGGGTGTTATCTCGACGAGCGGGAAGGGAAAATCGATAGCGTCCTCGCATATCGCTTGCAAAGCGGCGTCAGGGATTTCGCCGCCAGCGTAGGGCCGCATTATGCTGAACGCCGTTTCCGCTTCGCCGCCCTCCAACCACGGAGAGATGGCAAGCTCTGCAAGGTTCGGAATCTCGGTCGGAAAATAAAGCCCGCCGTCCTCCGGCTGCCCTTGGAGCAGGGCCTCTCGAAAACCAACGACGGCAGAACGGCCGTTTGTGCTAAAGTATCTCATTCAAAAAAGAGCGAGCGGGACAGGCACCGAAGCAATGATATTACGAACATCGGGGAATAAGAAAGTATGAAAGAGGTAACGGTTAGGGCCCCGGCAACGGTTTCAAATGTTGTTTGTGGGTTTGATTGCCTCGGCTTTGCGATCGATGAGCCCTTTGACGAGGTTACGGCCCGCAGGAGCGGCCGGCCGGGTGTTTCGATTACGCACGAGGACGGATTCGGGCTTCCAACGGATCCGGAAAAGAATGTCGCGGGTGTTGCGGTTGCGGCATTGCTCGCTGAAGCTCAGGCCGATTTCGGAGTTGAGATCATCATCGAGAAGGCAATAAAACCGGGCAGCGGGATCGGCTCAAGCGGAGCGAGTTCGTGCGGCGCCGTCGTAGCAGCAAATTGGCTGCTCGAGGAGCAGTTTCCGCCGGAAAAGCTGATCGAATTTGCAATGGAGGGCGAGCGGCTTGCCTCGGGCTCACGCCATGCGGACAATGTAGCCCCTTGCATTCTCGGTGGTTTCGTCCTCGTCCGCTCGATCGATCCCGTCGATGTGGTGCGGCTTGATTTTCCTCCGCTCTTCGCCACGGTGATCCATCCGCAGATCGAGGTCCGGACGGCAGAATCCAGGGCGGTGCTGCCGGAACTTGTTCCGCTTGCATCGGCCGTCAGAAACTGGAGCAACCTCGGCGCGTTCATTGCCGGCCTCGAGCACGGAGACTACGACCTGATCGGCCGCAGCCTCGTAGATGAGATCGTCGAACCGGCGCGCCGCGGGTTGATCCCGCATTTTGAGGAGGCTAAGGCGGCCGGAATTTCTGCAGGCGCGATCGGCGGCGGCATTTCGGGGTCGGGGCCGTCGATGTTCATGTTGAGCAAGACCCGGGAACGGGCAGAGATCGTTCGAACTGCGATCGCAGCGGCTTACCACACCACAGGGATCGAGTTCAACACCTACGTCTCGGAGATCGTGAGCCAGGGAGCATCGTTGCGATAGTAATTAGGCGTGTGAGATTTTCCGTGATGATTCGTCCCGGAATTGGTAAACTAGCTGAGTACGAGATGTTGACGAAAGAACTTGAAAACACGCTCAGTTTCGCGGTTGACCAGGCGGTGAGCCACCGTCACGAGTTTGTTACGCTCGAGCATCTGCTTTACGCACTGCTCCACGATAACGCCGCTCAGGAAATTCTGTTCAATTGCGGAGCGCGGACCGATGAGATCGCGAATGCCTTGGAGGAGTACTTCGAGGGCGTTCTCGAGAAACTTCCGGAAGGTGTGAAGGTCCTGCCTGAACTGACAGGAACCTTTCAATCGACAATAAATTACGCGATCCTGCAAGCTGAAGGCAGTGGCCAGCGAGCGGTCGATGCCGGTAATGTGCTGGCCGCGTTCTACCAGGCCGAACAGAGCTACGCCGTATATCTCCTTCTGCAGCAGGGCATCACGCGTCTCGATATACTCAATTACATTTCGCACGGCATCTCAAAGGTCGATACATTCGGCCCGATCGATGATGAGCCGGACTTCGACGACGATGACGAGAATCCATTCGGGCCGCGGCGTCCGAAGCAGGGAAACCCGATCGAGAGCTTTACGGTAGAGCTTGTCGCAAAGGCGAAAGAAGGGTCGATCGACCCAATAGTCGGCCGTGATGATGAGATCGAGCGGACAATTCAGGTGCTTTGCCGTCGAAAGAAGAACAACCCGCTTTATGTAGGGGAGCCCGGCGTTGGCAAAACGGCACTTGCCGAGGGCCTCGCTCTAAAGATAGCGAACGGAGACGTGCCCGAGGTCCTGGCCGATGCAAAGGTTTTCGCGCTTGACATGGGAGCGGTCGTAGCAGGAACACGATATCGCGGTGATTTCGAACAGCGGTTCAAAGCAATAATTGCGGAACTGAAGAAGCAGGAGAATGCGATACTTTTTATCGATGAAATCCACACGATCGTCGGGGCCGGTGCGGTCTCGGGCGGAGCGATGGATGCCTCGAACATTTTAAAGCCGGCACTCGCGGCAGGTGAGCTCCGGTGCATCGGTTCCACGACGTTTGCCGAGTACAAGGCAGCATTTGACCGCGACCGTGCACTTGCCCGACGGTTTCAGAAGATCGACATCGGTGAGCCGACGATCGACGAGACCTTCAAGATCCTGAAAGGCCTCAAGCGATTTTACGAAGAACACCACGGCGTAAAGTATCCGAACGAAACGCTGCGCACAGCCTCAGAACTTGCCGGCAAGTATATCAACGACCGATTTCTGCCGGATAAGGCGATCGATGTTATCGATGAGGTCGGTGCGGCCGTAAAGCTCCTGCCCGAAAACCGCCGGCCGAAACGCGTCTCGGTCCAGATGGTCGAGAACACGGTCGCAAGAATGGCAAAGATACCGCCAAAGACCGTTGTCGGCGACGAAAAGGAACGCCTCAAAACTCTCCGCGAAGATCTCCGCCAACACATTTACGGGCAGGACGAAGCGATCGACCGGGTGGTCGATGCGATTCAGATATCGCGTGCGGGCCTGGGGCACGAGACAAAGCCTGTCGGGTCGTTCCTTTTCTCCGGACCGACCGGGGTCGGCAAGACCGAACTTTCCAAGCAGCTCGCTGAACAGCTTGGCATCGAGTTCATACGCTTCGATATGAGCGAATATGCCGAGCCTCATACGGTCTCGCGCCTGATCGGGGCGCCGCCGGGATACGTCGGGTTCGATCAAGGCGGCTTGCTGACCGAGGCAATAATGCGCACTCCGCATGCGGTGCTGGTACTTGACGAGATCGAAAAGGCTCACCCGAACCTCTTTAACTTGCTGCTGCAGGTCATGGACAACGCGACGCTGACCGATAACAACGGGAAGAAGGCGGACTTCCGCAACGTCATTCTGATCATGACGACCAACGCAGGCGCTCGCGACATCTCGAGCGGCGGTGTCGGCTTCAGAAATCAGGCGGAAACGAAGGGCCAGGCAAAAGGGGCGATCGAGCGGACCTTCACACCGGAGTTTCGCAATCGGCTTGACGCATGGGTCGCCTTCAAAGCGCTTGACCTTGAGATCATCAAGTCGATCGTTGATAAGTTCGTTAAGGAACTGAACGGTCAACTCGCGGAAAAGCGCGTTGTTGTAAAGCTCGAGGACGATGCTCGCGAATGGCTTGCCAAGAACGGCTTCGATGCCCGGTACGGAGCGAGGCCGATGGCCCGGTTGATCCATGAGAAATTAAAACAACCGCTCGCGAATGAGATCCTCTTCGGAAGGCTGACGGATGGCGGAAGCGTTATGGTCGGCGTGAAGGACGGCGAGCTCTCGCTCACCTATTGAAGCAGGAAAGAAACAAAAAAGAATGCCCGGCGAATTCCATCGTTCGTCGGGCATTTGTGTTTTCCTTGGGGTGAAGTAGCGAACTACTTTTTCTTTGCTGCCGGTTTCTTGGCCGGAGCGGCCTTCTTAGCCGGAGCTGCCTTTTTCGCCGGAGCTGCTTTCTTAGCAGGTGCTGCCTTCTTCGGAGCCGCGGCCTTTTTCGCCGGAGCTGCTTTCTTAGCAGGTGCTGCCTTCTTCGGAGCCGCGGCCTTCTTCGCCGGAGCTGCTTTCTTAGCAGGTGCTGGCTTCTTCGGAGCCGCGGCCTTTTTCGCCGGAGCTGCTGCCTTCTTTGGAGCTGCGGCTTTCTTCGCCGGAGCTTTCTTAGCTGGTGCTTTCGCTGCTGGTTTTTTTGTTGCTGCCATAGTTTCTTCTCAAGTTAAAGTTTGGATTAGGGTAAAGCAAAAACGGAACACGTATAACGTAACACAAATTTATCGTTTTGTGTAAAGTTTTTCTTTAAGTTTTAACTCGTATGTATAACAAAAAACTTGGCGTTACCTTGCAAGCGTTTTTGTTTCATCTGTTGCGCGGGCAGTAAAAGTGATATCGCAAAGTGATATCATCCGGAAGGTCCGTTCCCTACTCGTCTTCCTCGAGCGTCATCTCACTGATTCGGCCATCCGGATCGAGGGAGAACCGCCAGAGCATCGAGCGCTTTTCCGTTTCCGCGACGTACCGATAAACACTTTTATTTTCAATGATTTCCGCGCCCGCAAAGCGAAGCCGCCGGATCTCACCAAAGCGGGCGACTCGCTCGTTTGCGGCCTTCGCCCTCTGTGATGAAACGGCACGGAATAGCTCCGGGGTAAGAGATGACTCGTCGGGCCGGTTTGCGACCCTCGCACGGAGGGCATCGAGGAAGCGCGCATTTCGGCTAGGGTCATCGCCATCGACCGCACGAATATTTTTTATCGAAAGTGTAGGAATATATTTTTTCGCGACGGAAGTTGCGATCAAACTTCCCATTCCGAGTTCTCCGAGATTCGTTAGCACAATGACCGTGACGTCCTGATCTACATAACGAAAAATGGCTGCACCGAAGCCGGCGGTCTGTCCCGTATGTCCGATCAACTTATGGCCGCGAACATCACTTATTCTCCAGCCGAGGCCATACACCGAACGTGTTCCGTTGTTGAATGTGAAATGCGTCCACATCTCGCGTTTTGTCTCGGGACTGAGGAACTTGTCGCCGCGAAGCGCGCCTTCCCATTTGACCATGTCCTCGATCGTCGAGGTGATCGAACCCGCCCCCATCAGATCGGTGAGGCTCCCATCGCGGCCGGTATAGCGGTCGATCCGCCATTCGTATCCCGACGCTCGAAGCGGGATGATGAACTGCGGATCGCGGTCGCCGGTTCGGTTCATTCCGAGTGGCCGAAAAACGCGCTCGCGCATGAAGTCCATGTACTTCTTTCCGCTTTGGGTCTCGATAATGTAAGCAAGCAGATTAAACCCGCTGTTACTGTAGATATTCCTTTCACCGGGAACGAACTCGAGCGGATGCTCCGCGAGCTGCTTGATGAACTGCTCCATCGAGAGGCGGCGGGAGAGCTCGAAACCCGTCAATCCGGTATAACTCTTGATGCCGGAAGTGTGTGTGAGCAGGTGTCGTACAGTTACATTGCTCCACGATTCGGGAGTGTCGGGCAGGTATGCGGAGATCTTCTCATCAAGCCGGACCTTACTGTCCTGCACCAGCAAAAGAATGCCAGCAGCAGTCATTTGCTTTGAGACGGAACCGATCTCGAACACGGTATCGGGCGTTACAGGGACCTGAAACTCAAGGCTCGCCAGGCCATAGCCTTTTGTCTTTTCGATCTTCCCGTTTCGGATAACGGCGACCGCTGCCCCGGGGATATTTCTCTCTTCCATCCGCTCGCGAACGATGCGGTCGACCGCGTCGGCGTTTACGCTTGCTGAAGCGAGCAGTAAAAGGAATAATGCTCGAAGAACCGTTTCGGTTTTGATCTTTTTGATCATCATAATTGCATTTAAGGATATGGATTTTTTGCACGCCGACAAGCCTGCACGCTCGGCGGCATTATCTAAGGACGATGAAGACGACACTAACCTCACTATTTTTATTGATGTTCTTAGCTTCGGCTGCGGCAGGCGATATTTTTGCGCAGGCGGCGTTTACTGACGGTAAGACCGCCGGACTTTCGCGGAAGCAGATCGGCGATCTGAAGAAGCTCAATGCTGCGATCGCAGTGCCGACCTACCTGCCGGCTGGGTTCAAGCTTCACGAGGCCGCCATCGAGGAACCTCCGGCTCCTGAGATCGTCGGGTACACCTTGACCTATAGAAACTCGAAGGGGCGTTCGTTCACGATACAATCCGTAAATGACGGAATCGGCGATGTCAGCACTCCGCAAATTTACGGGAGGAATCCATATTTTGATGGACGAGTTCAGGCCGGTTACTCGATGGACGAAGAGAAGAGTTTGTTCGTTTCGTGGATAGGTTCGCTCGAGCGTTATCAGCCGAAGAACACGCTCCAGCAATGGTATTCGCTGGTTGCGGATCGCGGGGACATCACGCTACGCGAGGCGGTAAAGGTAATGGCGTCGCTGCGATATCTGAAACCGTAAACCGAATAAGCACGCGAGTGCGAACCGGCAAGCGAAGAAAGCACAATGCAGTTCACCTCGGACCCATTCCTGAACGCGATCGTCGCGACCCTTATCGCCGGGCTTGGTGCGACGGCGCTCGGCGCTGTGCCTGCCTTCTTTCTCCGAACGTTGAATGAACGGCTTAACAACAATCTTTTGAGCTTTGCTGCGGGCGTAATGCTCGCGGCCACGATCTTCTCTTTGCTCTTGCCGAGTATCGAGGGTTTGCGTAACGCCGGTTCCGAGACGACGAGCGCCGTTACCCAAGCTATCGCGTTCCTTTTTATCGGCGGCTTCGCTCTTTGGCTGATCAATGAGATTGTCCCGCACGAACACTTCGGAAAAGGGCACGAGGGCCCTTCCGACGCCGGGCGTCTCAAGAAGATCTGGCTATTCGTGATCGCGATCGCGATACATAATTTCCCCGAAGGAATGGCGGTCGGTGTCGCCAACACCACTGAGAGTGTCGGCACCGGATTTGGGGCAATGATGGGTATCGGCTTGCAGAATCTGCCGGAGGGGCTTTCAGTTGCGGTTGCCCTTCATTCGCAAGGTTACTCGAAGCTATATGCGTTTGTCGCCACCGCACTCACCGGTGCAATAGAGGTACTCGGTGGCGCGACGGGAGCGTCGGTCGTGTTCGTCTCTGCCGGCTTGCTTCCCTGGGCTCTCGCTTTTTCTGCGGGCGCAATGCTATTTATCGTTAGCGATGAGATCATACCCGAAACTCACCGCCCCGGGTTTGAGAACGGGGCAACGCTTTCGCTCTTCATTGGGTTTGGGTTGATGATGTTCCTTGACTCTGTTCTCGCTGCTTGAGCCTAGCGGCGGGTCTCAAGATCATACTCGCGCAGCCTACGATAGAGAGTAGAGGGCGATATGCCAAGGATCTCTGCAGTCTTTCCGCGGTGCCAGCCGGTCCGCTCAAGTGCGCTTAGAATCTGCTGCCGCTCGGAGTCGCGAAGATTGACCGGACTGGTGTAGGTGAAGGCGTTCGCCGCCTGCTGTGAGTTGCCGTTATAGTTTACGGAAAGACTGGCTCTCTCGATGCCGTGTGCGACCTCCGGGGGAAGTTCCTTTAGAGTTACGCGTCCATTATCTGAAAGCAGATTTGCTCGCTCGAGTGCGTTGCGAAGTTGACGGACATTGCCTGACCAATTGAAACGCTTGAATGCTTCGAGGACAGGTTCGGTCAGAACAGGTGCGTTTGCGCCGCCGATCTCCCGCATCAGATGAACCGCGAGCGGCTCAACGTCTTCGCTGCGTTCGCGAAGCGGAGCGATCGATATTTCAAAGCTGTTGATTCGGTACAAGAGGTCCGAACGGAAAACTCCGTCAGCAACCGCCTGGAGAGGATCGCGGTTCGTCGCGGCTACGACACGGACATCGACATCGACCTTTTTCACACCACCTACCCGGAAGAAACTGCGCGTTTCAAGCGCCCGGAGAAGCTTTGACTGAAGCTGTGCGGGCATCTCCATGATCTCGTCAAGAAAGAGTGTTCCTCCGTGTGCGAGTTCGAAGAGCCCTAGCTTGCGACTTCGGGCACCGGAGAAGGCTCCGGGCTCATAACCGAAAAGCTCCGATTCGAGAAGTGTGTCCTGGATGGCCGCACAGTTGAGATCGATAAAGGGCTTGTCAGCTCGTTGGCTCAAACGATGGATCGCTTGAGCAACAAGTTCTTTACCCGTTCCTGATTCGCCGGTGATCAGAACGGAAGTGTCCGACGGGGCAACCCGCCGAACGAGACGAAGTACTTCTTTCATCTGCGGAGATTCGGCGATGATCTCAGGCATCGGCCCTTGAGCGTGCTCGATCTGCGCCCGAAGCCGCTGATTGTCTGTCCGAAGATCGCGCTTCTCGGTCGCCTTCTTAACAAGAGCGGCAAGCTCAGCTATCCGATAGGGCTTCGTCAGGTAATCGTAAGCACCAAGCTTCATCGCCGTGATGGCGGTTTCGACAGTTCCCTGGCCGGTGAGCATTATGATCTCCGGCGGGTTCGGGCTCTTTTCGCGGATTCGCTTCAATAGGCCAATGCCGTCCAGCCGAGGCATATTGATGTCGCAAAGCACGACATCAAACTCTTCGGCCTCAAGCATTTCCCATGCTGCTTCGCCGTCTTCGGCGGTCTCGGCCTTATGCCCGTGACGGATCATTTCTTTCTGAATGACCGTTCTCAGATTCTTTTCGTCGTCAACGATGAGGAGGTTTGCCATTTCTTTTTTCCTGGGGAGCGGGAGTTGTTTACGAGCCGGTTCGGCCCGGCGAGAGATCAAGCGAGACGTTTCACGACCGGGAGAGCGATCGTGAAGGTAGTACCTTTGCCGACGTTAGAGCGGACCGAAAGCCTTCCGCCGTGGTCGGTAATAATACCGTAGCAAACGGCGAGTCCGAGTCCCGTTCCTTTGCCGACGTCCTTTGTCGTGAAGAACGGTTCAAAGATCTTCGACATATTCTCTGTAGGGATACCGACACCGGTGTCGCTTATTTCGACCGACACGCGACGGTTTCCGGCAAAGGCCTTAAAGGCAAGGGTTCCGCCTTCAGGCATTGCGTCGATAGCGTTCGTCGCAAGTGCGATAACTGCTTGCTGGATCTGCCCACCGTCGGCATTGACAGGCGGAAGGCCGTCTTCGATATCGAGGTCGATGGTTATGTTCTCCCCGCGGCGTTGGTGTGAGATGAGATTGACGGAAGACCGGAGGATCTCGCCAAGGTCGATCGGTGAGCGCTCGCCGGTCCGCATTCGGCTGAAATCGAGCAAACCGGTTGTGATCGATTTGCAGCGAAAGGCTTCGCTCTTGATCAGCTCAAGATATTCGTGAAGATCATCGAGGGCTTCGCTGCCCGCAAACGAGCCGTCTTCGGCCCGCTGTTCAAGGGCCTCGGCACAAGCAGCGATGGTAGCAAGCGGATTGTTTATTTCATGTACGACCCCGGCGGCAAGGCGGCCAACCGCTGCCAGTTTTTCTGCCCGGCCGACAGCGTGAATCGCCTCCACGCGCATCGTTACATCCTCGCCGACAGTGATAACGTGTGTGACCTCGCCGGACTCGGGATCGCGCATTGGGATCTTGCTGACCATCCAGTGCTTAGTTGAGCCATCCTCGGCAGTCGTCTGCTGCTCTATCCGCTGGATCTCGCCGGTGCGGAAAACGTCTTCGAATTCCTGACGAACCTGGCCCTCAGGATAGCGGGCAAGAACGCTGAATATGTTGCGGCCAATGGCTTCATCCCGAGGAATGCCCTGAAGGCCGACCTCGCGTTGGCGGTTCCAGGTAACGATCCGGTAATCGCGATCGATCACGTAGATCGAGACCGGAAGCGAATCAAGAATCGCTTCGGTAAACCGTCGATGCTCCTCTTTGGCACGCGTTATCGAACTGTTGATCGCCGCCTCGTAATGGGCCGAAAGATTTATGCTCATCGCCGCCATCCGGGTAGCGGCTTCGATAAGATTCGCCTTTACGTCGTCAAAGTCAGCAGTTCCATTGAAGCCGACAGCTATCAAACCTTTGACCTTGCCGTTTATGTGCAGCGGCGAAACGTATTCGACAGCGTGATCAATGCTGTCGATCATGAATTCGGTATGATCCTTTTCCGGGTGGCCAACCTGCGGCGGAAGAAGCTCGAGCCATCGCTCAAACCGCGGCCGATGAAAAAAGCTGGTCAATAGTTCACCGCGGCGGTCAACGCCGAAGCTGACCACGCCAATATTTTCAAGTTCCGCAAGAAAGACACAGGCCTCTGCATCGAGACGCTGTCGGAGCGCAACGGCGACTCGTGCCGCGACCTTCTTCGGATGAACCATGAAGAGCAGGCTTCGCCCGAGCTCCGAGATGAACTTTAATTCATCAGAAGCTTCGGACCCGCGGCGCACTTGTTCCGCTTTGGGCACAGTTCGCTTTCTTGCAGATGTTAGAGCCATTTAAACCATAGAACCGCTTGATAGTTGCCCGACAGGAAAAGGAAAGGGGGCGGGATCGAATCGACGAGGCTTGGAGATACAACTATGCCTCACCTTGATATTAAATGCTGTTTTAACATTTTTGTCAATTGTTTATTGTTGGTAGGAGTCGCTTGACCAACGCCCTTTAAAGGATAAAGAATGAAAGTAAGGGAATGAAACAGCGGCTTATTCACATCCGGACAATGATCGCGGCGGCCATCATCGCGGCCGCAAGCGGATCGACCATATTTTCCCAGCAGGTGTTAGATAAGACCGTTGCGACGGTGAGCGACGGGATCCGGACCGAGCTGATAACCCTTTCCGACCTCCGTTGGCAGCTCGCTCTTCAACCAGGTGTTCCTCTTTCGCCTGCGAGCTCGGAGGACCTGAACCGGGCACTTCAAACGCAGATCGATCAAAGGCTATTTGCTCTGGAAGCTGAGAGGTTACCGAGCCGGCCTCCAGACGAAAAGGCGGTGGCCGACAAGATCCAGGAAATTCTCGGTTATTTTCCCTCAACGGCGGAGTTTGAATCACGGCTCAGGGCTGTTGGGTTTACTTCGATCCGGGACGACAATTTCGAACGGATCATTCTTCAGCGGCTCGCGATCGAACGTTACCTTGATTTTCGTTTCCGTTCGTTTGTCGTCGTGACTCCCGAAGACGAAGAAGTTTATTACCGTGAGGTATTCGTACCGGAATTTCGACGCCGGTTTCCAGGGTTGCTGATGCCGACGCTTGATGAGAAGCGTGTAGAGATCCGGTCCGAGCTTACCGAAGACCGTGTCGCTGCTGAGATCGAGGCATTTCTTGACGACGCCCGGCGCAGAGCTGAGATCACCATCCTTCTTCCGGTTTGAACAATAGAACATTCGTTAATTCCGGACGGTTATCTGGTAAAATCATAGGTTACAGATGGCATTCCGGACGGCAGTATTTTTGTTGTTTCTTCTGCTGGGTCTTCCCACGGCCGGAGCCGCACGCCTGATGGACGCAAGGGCCGCGACCCCGACCACTATCGCGGGGCCCGAATGGCGAAGCGTCAGCCGCTTTGCCATCGGCAGCTTGACCTCAGCGGCATTGGTAAATCCGACCTATTCGGCCGCCCAAGCGGGCCCTTTCACCAAGGGCTTTGACCGGTTTGGGTTGGACCCAAGTTCAAACTCTCTTAAAGCTTACTTTGGCGGCGATGTTGCCGCCGGTTCCCGTTTATTCGGGCAAATGCCGCCCCCTTTGCTTTCGTTTGACGGCATCAATAACATCGACAACGGCCTGGCGTACAATCTGCTTTTCATCCCGCCGGACATGGTCGGAGCGGTCGGGCCCGAACATTATGTGCAGGTCGTGAACGCATTGATCCGCGTATATGACAAAACCGGTAACGCGCAGACGCCTCCGGTCCGCCTCAACGCGCTTTTCGCTCCGTTGCAGTCAACCTGCTCGAACCGCTTTGATGGGCTCCCGAACATCATTTACGACCAGTTTGCTGACCGCTGGCTGATCAGCCAGGTGTGTTCGGCATTTCCGCCCTTTCGGCAGATGATCGCCGTTTCGCGTACGGGCGACCCGGCGGGCGAGTACTATCTCTATGAGTTCGTGATGCCGAACGTGAAGATCAATGATTTTCCGAAATTCGGCCTATGGCCCTCGGCATATATGATGACGACCGATGAATTTCTCGGGTCTGATTATGTTGGGTCAGGGATGTTCGCATTCGAACGTGCGAAGTTGCTGGCCGGTGATGCCTCTGCGAGATACATCTATTTCAATTCACCAGTTCCGGTTCAGCCGCGGCGACGCGGAATGCTTCCAGCGGATATAGACGGATTAAGACTTCCACCCGAAGACTCGCCGGGAGTTTTTGCAAGCTACACCGCAACGGAATACGGCGATACAGCGGATTCGATCCGCCTTTTTGGGTTCACACCGAATTTTGCGGAGCCAGCGGACTCAACATTCAGTGAGCTGCCGGAAAGTCCGGTCCTACTAGAACCTTTCGACCCGACGAGCCCCGATGGCAGGACGGATATCGCGCAACCGCCGCCGGGCGAGTTCCTTGATTCGCAGAGCGACCGGCTCAACAACCGGTTAGCCTATCGAAATTTCGGCACTCACGAATCGCTCGTTATTGCGAAAACCGTGCGGATGACGCCCGCGTCGCAGGCGTACCGGGCGGGTGTGCGTGTGACAGAACTTCGGAGAGCTTCGGCGGGATTTTCTCCGGCGGTTCAAGCGACGCTTGGCAACACTACGAGCTCGCGCTGGATAAGCTCTGCTGCCCTTGATCACGAAGGCAATCTAGCGGTGCAATATAATTTCGTCAGCGACGAGAAAAAGCCGTCGATCCTTTACTCGGGCCGGCTGACGACCGACCCGCCGAATACGCTCCGCCAAGAGGAGCAATTAGTCGAAGGCACCGGTGTTCAGCGGACGTTCGGATTCCGCTGGGGCGATTATGCCTCGATGACGCCGGACCCGGCGGATGACTGCACTTTTTGGTTCACAGGTGAGTATTATTCGCAGGCAAGCCAAGACCAGAGCGAGCTCGGATGGTTGACGCGGATAGGCGCGTTCAAGTTTGATGAATGCACCGCGGCGCCGCGAGCGGCGATCTCGGGCGGTGTGACCGATAAGGCAACAGGGCTTCCGATCGCGAATGCGATGGTTAAGGCGGGCGATTATTCCCGAGCAACGAACGCAGCCGGCAGCTACGGTAGCCTGACCGTTCACCCGGGTAGCTACGAACTTCGGGCGGCGGCGAGCGGCTACAGGGCCGAAACGGGGCAGATCACTCTTTCATCCGGACAGGTCGAGCCGCGGAACTTTTCACTCGAACCGATTGCCGAATTTCAGATCGAATCTGCCGAATTGCTTAATGACTCCTGTCCAACCTCGCCGGCACCTCGGCCAGGCGACAACGTCACTCTGCGACTTACTTTGCGGAATACCGGTGCCCGGGATTCGCTTCCTGTCACGGCAGCGGTCGTCGCGGATGATATTGTCATTCAGCCCGGCCCACCGCAGGAGCTTGGTGTGGTTCCACAGAACGCGGCGGTCACTGCCGACTTCACATTTGCGGTTCTGAGCGGCGGGAAATGCGGCGTCGCGATCAGCCCGACGATCACGCTGACCGAAGGCACAGAGCCGCTCGGGGAACTGAGCGTTCCGCTTCGTGCGGGCGGCGAGCGGGCCGCGTTTAGCGAAAGCTTCGACGGAGTGACTGCACCTCAGCTACCGGCCGGATGGACGACCTCAACGACCGAGAATCATCAGCTTTGGCGAACCTCATCGGCACGGAATGAATCCGCCCCAAACGCGCTTTTCTCACCGGCCCCGATACAGCGCGGAGTTAACGAGGTGACCTCACCGGCGTTTGATGTCAGCACGCCCGCTGCCGAAGTTCGCTTCCGGCTATGGTATGAACTTGAAACGACTTTCCTCCGCAACCGGTTGTATGACGGTGCCGTGTTCGAGGTGAGTATCGCGGGCGGCGAGTGGCAGGATATCCTTGCCGCCGGTGGGTCGTTCCTCACGGGCGGTTACGACGGGACCATCGACGGCTGTTGTCAGAATCCACTCGCCGGCCGGCTCGGATGGTCAGGCCGGAGCGGTGTCAACCAAACGCCCGAATGGATAGACAGCGTCGTCCGTTTGCCGGCAGCCGCGGCCGGCCAAAGCGTAAGGCTTCGATGGCGGGTCGGAACAGATATTGGCACCTTTCGTGAGGGAATCGATATTGACGACCTTAAGGTGATCGATGGCTTCACATGCGATTGTCCGCCCGCAACTCCGAACGCTGCACCCTATGATTTTGATGGCGATGGACGGACGGATATTGCGGCCTACTTGTTTACGGACGAAGCGGAAACTGCTGACATTCGATTGATCGAAAGTGGTTCCGGGAATCTTGTAGGCGTCAGTTTTGGCTCGGCGGGCGACCGTTCAGCCGCGGCCGATTATGACGGCGACGGGCGAACGGACATAGCCGTCTACCGTCCCGCGACCGGCGTTTGGTACATATTGCGGAGCAGCGACAGTGTGGTCGAAATTCGACAATTCGGCATCAGCGAGGATGTTCCGATTCCGGCAGATCTTGACGGAGATGGAAAGGCCGATGTCGCGGTTTTTCGTCCGTCCACCGGAGTATGGTTTGCGGTCAGGAGTTCGGACTCGCAGGTCGTAATAGTCCAGTTCGGCATTACGGGTGATATTCCCACGCCGGGTGATTACGATGGCGACGGTCGGGCTGATATAGCGGTCTTTCGTCCTTCGAACGGCTTTTGGTACGTGCTTCGATCAGGTGACAGCGAAGTAACATTCACGCAGTTCGGGCAGGATGGCGATGTTCCGGTCGCTGCCGATTTCGATGGCGACGGACAAACGGACAACGCGGTCTTTCGTCCCTCGAACGGCGTTTGGTACATTCTTGGGTCGCAGGCGGGCTTCTCCGCAGCGGCTTTCGGAACATCTGAGGACGTGCCGCTTAATGCCGACCTTGATGGAGACGGGCGTGCAGACATCGCGGTTTTTCGGCCGTCAACGCGAGTTTGGTACTCGATCCGAAGCAGCGACAGTCAGGTGGTAATCACCGAGTTTGGCCAGCCGGGAGATCAGCCGATTCCGGCGGCATCTCGGTAGCCCTCATTTCTTATGGCGCTTGGCGAGAGTATTGGCGATCTCGCCGAGCTTCACGCCTTTTTCGTTTAGCAAGATCATCAGGTGAAAGAGCAGATCGGCCGCCTCGCCTTTGAATGCTTCAATGTCCGTATCCTTTGCTGCAATGACTGTTTCCACAGCCTCCTCGCCGACCTTCTGTGCGATGCGGTTGATGCCTTCTTCGAAAAGCGAAGCAACGTAAGAACCTTCGGATTGGTTCGCTCGCCGGTCGGCGATGACCGCCTCAAGCTCGGCGAGAAACGCGATCTCGGTAACTTTTGAGCCGCCTTCGTTTTCGAAGCATGTCGCTGTTCCCTTGTGGCAGATCGGACCGTGCGGCTTTGCCTGAACGAGCAGAGTGTCGTTGTCACAATCCGGCGTTATGCTTAAAAGTTCAAGATAGTTACCGCTCTTTTCGCCTTTGGTCCAAAGCCGCTGTTTGGAACGCGAATAGAACGTGACCATTCCACTAGCCTCAGTTACGGCGAGTGCCTCGCTGTTCATAAAGCCGAGCATCAGAACCCGGCCGCTCGCAGCATCTTGGACGATGGCCGGGATTAGGCCATCAGCGTATTTCTGGAAATCGAGATTCATAAACGTACCGCAATGCCGCGCATCTGAAGAAATGATTTGAGCTCCGGGATGCCGATCTCGCCAAAGTGAAAGACGCTAGCCGCAAGGGCCGCATCCGCATTTCCGGCAACAAAGACGTCGGCAAAATCGTCCATCCGTCCAGCCCCGCCGGAGGCGATCACCGGGATGCCGGCCGACGTAGAGATCTGACGCGTCAGGCCATTTTCAAAACCGGCCTTGGTTCCATCGGCATTCATTGAAGTAAGAAGTATTTCGCCGGCTCCAAGTTCTTCTCCTCTTTTGGCCCATTGGGCTGCATCAAGGTCGGTCGCGACGCGGCCGCCATTTAGAAACACGCGCCAGCCTTCATCGGTCTCTTTGGCATCGATCGCCAGAACGATGCATTGCGAGCCAAAATTCTCGGCAGCCCTTGTAAGAAGCTCAGGATCGCGGACTGCTGCGGTATTGATCGAAACCTTATCGGCACCGGCATCGAGCATCGTAGCTATGTCCTCGACCGCCGAGATGCCGCCGCCGACGGTGAAAGGAATGTTGATCTCCTTACCGACGCGGCGGACCAGTTCGGCCAGCGTCTTTCGCTTGTCGTTCGTCGCTGTGATGTCGAGAAAGACGAGCTCGTCGGCACCTTCTTCGCTGTAACGGGCAGCAAGCTCGACCGGGTCGCCTGCATCGCGGAGGCCAACGAAATTTGTGCCCTTGACGGTGCGGCCATCCTTAACGTCGAGGCAAGGAATGATGCGCTTAGCCAGCATATTTCGAAAGCTCCTCGATCTCGATTTTGCCTTCGTAGATCGCCTTCCCGACGATCACACCGCTACAGCCGGCCGCATCAAGCCTTTCGATGTCCGATATCTCCGAAACCCCGCCGCTTGCTATCAGCCGAAGTTCGGGAAGCTCGGAAATGATACTTTCGTATAACTCGAAGCCCGGCCCGGCGAGCCCGCCGTCTTTGCTAATGTCCGTCACGAATGCCTGCTTGACCCCCTTATCGAACCAGCCTCTCAGGAACGAGATAATCTCGAGTTCGGTCTCAGTCTGCCAACCGTCGATGGCGACGCGGCCATCGCGTGCATCGGCACCGAGGAGAATGCGTTTGCCGCCGTGGTCCGCAAGCCAACGCTCAAGAACTTCCGGCGACCGGGCAGCAACGCTCCCGATGCTCGCCATCGATGCACCTGCGTCAAAGACTGCCGCGAGGTCGTCGTCGGTCTTTATGCCGCCGCCAAAGTCCACCGTAAGCCCGGTCGAGGATGCGATCAGTTCGAGCACGGTCAAATTGGCGGGATGCCCGACCTTGGCGCCGTCAAGGTCAACGATGTGGAGACGGCGAAGTCCGGTGTCCTCAAATCGCTTTGCCATATCGAGCGGGCTCGCGTCGTAGATCTTTATCGACCTGAAGTCGCCCTCGGTCAGGCGGACACAGCGGCCGCCGATTATATCGATCGCCGGAATTACTTCGATCATAATTTCAAAAAGTTCCTCAGTATCTGTTCACCGACCGCTCCCGACCTTTCCGGGTGAAACTGGACGGCAAAGTAATTCTCATGCTCAAGAGCCGCGGCAAAATCGAGGCCGTAAGTTGAATTGGCGACGGCCTCCGGGCCGCTCTCGACATAGTATCCGTGGACGAAGTAAACGTATGCCGCTTCCTCGATGCCCGCGAACAGCTTTCCTTTCAATCTGCTGATGGTGTTCCAGCCCATATGCGGAACCTTCAATCCACCGGCGGGAAACCGACGAACGCGAAGTGGCACGATACCCAGACATTCGGCATCGTTCTCTTCAGAGGAGGCGCACATCAACTGCATCCCGAGGCAGATACCGAGGACCGGCTGGCGAAGCCCGCGGATGACTTCTTCGAGCCCGCGATCTTTCAGATAAGACATCGCCGATGAGGCTTCACCCACTCCCGGAAAGATGACCTTATCCGCGGCTGATAGCTCTTCGGCTGAATCGGTGATCAACGGCTCAACGCCAAGGCGGCCGAGAGCGTTCACGACCGAGGCCGTGTTGCCGGCGTTGTATCTGACGATTGCAACTTTCACAGCACTCCTTTGGTCGAGGGAAGTTCTCTGCCCTCGCGTCTTACGGCCATCTTGAGCGCCCTCGCAAATGCCTTGAAGATCGATTCGATCTTGTGGTGTTCGATCGTTCCTTCTGCCTTGATGTTCAGGTTGCAGCGGGCACCATCGGCAAACGACTTGAAGAAGTGAAAGAACATCTCGGTCGGCATTTCACCGATCTTTTCGCGTTTGAACTCCGCGTCCCACTCCGTCCAACTGCGGCCGCCGAAATCGACCGCGACCTGCGCCAGGCAGTCATCCATCGGCAAGCAAAAACCGTATCGCTCAATGCCGCGTTTATCGCCGAGTGCTTCGCCGAACGCCTCGCCGAGCGTGATCGCGACGTCTTCTATTGTGTGGTGTTCATCAACATGCAAGTCGCCTCTCGCACGAATGTCCAGATCGATTGAGCCGTGCTTTGCGATCTGTTCGAGCATGTGGTCGAAAAAGGCGAGGCCGGTATCTATTGAGGACTTGCCCGAGCCGTCAAGGTCGAGCGTTATCGTGATATGGGTCTCCTTTGTTCGCCGAGTTCGCTTGGCCCGCCGCGGCCTGGAGCGAAGAAGGTCGTAGATCTCGCTCCATGAAGTGACGTGGGCAGTATCGTCAGCGAGTTCCTCCGGGAGCGGAAAGTTCTCGTTCCTGATATAGATCGCCCTCGAACCGAGATTCTTCGCAAGCTGCACATCTGTTGGCCGGTCGCCGATCACGTAAGAATTCGCGAGGTCATAATTGCCTTCAATGTACTTGGTCAGCATCCCCGTGCCCGGCTTTCGTGTCGGCGCATTCTCGTGTGGAAAGGTTCGGTCAACGAAAACATCTGCAAACTCAATGCCCTCGCCGGCCAAGGTCTCAAGCATAAAATTCTGGGCGGGCCAGAAGGCCGTTTCCGGAAAGCTCTCTGTACCCATTCCGTCCTGATTGGTGACAAGGACAAGTGCGAATTCGGTCTCGTGGGCGATCTTTGCCAGATAAGTTAGCGCGCCGGGAATGAACCGAAGCTTATCGAGAACATCTACTTGAAAGTCCTCGGGCTCGCGGATGAT
>CAZGLZ010000031.1:25998-35015 GCA_964526245.1 uncultured Chloracidobacterium sp.
AGCATCCGACGTCTTGACCAAAAGAAAATTTGCGTCCGACGGGAATACTCTCTCAACCACCGAGAGCCGGGAAAGCTCTTCCGACAAACGCTCGCGTTCCGAGATCGCCTGTTCGATCCATTGATCGATCCTTTTGTCTGACCGTAATGCTTCCAGCACCGACCGCTGGGCAATGCCGCTAACGTTATAGGGCGGCTTTACGCGGTTCATCAGTTCGATGATGGCATCATCTGCAAACGCCATCCCGACCCGCAGGCCGGCCATTCCCCATGCCTTTGAGAAAGTCCGCAGCACAACGATGTTCGGGTGCGAAGCAATCGAGGATAAAAGAGACTCAACATTGGCGAACTCTGCGTACGCTTCATCCACTACGACTATTCCGCTGAAGTTCTGTGCAATTCGCATGATCACTTCGCGGTCCATTACGTTGCCGGTCGGGTTATTCGGCGAGCAAACAAATACGATTTTCGTTTGCTGGCCAAGTGAGCGAAGGACTTCTTCGGCATCAAGTGAAAAGTCCTTACGCAGCGGCACTTCTTTAACCGCGACATCGTTGATATCGGCGGAAACGCGATACATTCCGTACGTCGGCGGACAAATGATGCACTCGTCACGGCCGGGCTCACAGAATATGCGAAAAAGAAGGTCGATCGCCTCATCGCTGCCGTTGCCGATAAAGATGTTCTCGGGCCGAACGTTACGCATTGCGGCGATCCGCTCCTTTAATTCCCGTTGCAGCGGATCCGGATAACGGTTATATCCCGGGCCGGCTGGCGAGCCGAACGCATTCTCGTTGGCATCCAGAAATATCTCCGCCTCACCTTCGAACTCGGACCGAGCCGATGAATACGGCTTGAGCCGGGCGATGTTCGGACGAACTATTTGGTTCAGGTCAAACATCTTTCGCCTCCACGCTCTCACGCCTGACGGCGGCCGCAAAGCGGTGTGCCTCAAGGCCCTCGCCCGCCGCCATCGCCTCGACAACGGGACCAAGATTCCTGATCCCTTCCGCGTCGAGCCGCTGATATGTGATCGTTTTCGTAAAGCTCGCTGTCGAAACTCCGCTGAAAGCTCGGGCCGCACCGCCGGTCGGAAGCGTGTGGTTCGTGCCCGAAGCGTAGTCACCTGCACTCTCGCACGAATAGTTCCCGATGAAGATCGAGCCGGCGTTTGTGATAGTTGCCGCAACATCCTCGGCATCGCGAACCGCAAGTATGAGGTGCTCGGCGGCGTATTCGTTAAGGATCTCGACGCCCTCCTCGATCGACTCGACGAGGATCGCCTTTGAGTTCTCGATCGCCCGAGAGGCAGCCTCTTTTCTCGGTAGCCGATCGAGCTGCTCACCTAGTTGCGCGATGGAATCGTCAATCACTTTCCGTGAGTTTGAGACGAGAATGACCTGGCTATCCGGCCCGTGCTCCGCCTGCGAAAGCAGGTCGGCGGCAACGAACTCCGGAATGCTCGAGTCGTCCGCAAGCACTGCGACCTCGGATGGCCCCGCCGGCATATCGATAGCAACGCCCGAACGCATCACCTGCAGCTTAGCCTCGGTCACGAACTGATTGCCGGGCCCGAAGATCTTGTAAACGGCCGGCACGGTCGACGTTCCGTACGCCATCGCACCTACGGCCTGTGCACCGCCGATCTTGAACACGCGGCCGACGCCGCAGAGCCTTGCCGCGAAGAGCGTCGCCGCATCGATCTTCCCCGTCGCATTCGGAGGCGAGCACATTATCACTTCGCGGCAGCCTGCGATCGCGGCCGGAACAGCGAGCATCAGGACGGTTGAAAAAAGTGGAGCACTCCCCGCCGGTACGTATAGGCCGACCTTCTCGATCGGCAATGTCCGCTTCCAGCAGCGAACACCCGTCATCGTTTCGATCGGTTCGCCATCCTGATGCCGGACTGCGTGGAACTTCTCGATGTTCGCTCTGGCCGCTTTTATCGCGTTCTTAAGGTCATCCGGCACCGCGGCCTCGGCCTCTTCAAATTCGCTTTCGGTCACTTCGAAATCAGTTATCGGATAAGGGTCGAACTGACGCGAGCAGTGTCGCAAAGCCTCATCACCACCGCGGCGAACGTCTTCCAGGATATTCGCGACGGTACGCTCCAAGAACTTTGTGTCCATTGAGGGCCTTCGCAGCAGCTCAGCCCATTCGTCTCGCTTCGGATATTCAACGATCTTCATAACGTTCACTTGATCATCTGATCGATCGAAAGTACCAAGATGCCCTCGGCACCGGCCGCCTTCAAATTCTCAACAACTTCCCAGAAATCGTGCTCGCTTATGACCGAGTGCAGCGAAACCCAGCCCGGCTCTGCCAGCGGCATCACCGTCGGGCTCTTGATCCCCGGCAATAGTGATGCGATCTCGGCGACCTTGTCTTCCGGAGCATTCAGAAGAATGTACTTGTTTCGCTCCGCTGCCAGTACGCTTCGAATTCTAAAGAGAAACTGCTCCAGAAGTTTGTTTTGTTCGGCAGAAAGATCGCGTCTTGCTATAAGCACTGCTTCCGACCGCAGAACGGTCTCGATCTCGCGGAGCCCGTTCGAAAATAGCGTACTGCCGGAGCTGACAAGGTCGCAGACTGCGTCGGCAAGTCCGATCGACGGAGCTATCTCAACCGAGCCGCTGATCTCGTGTATTTCGGCCGAGACCGCTCGAGCATTGAGAAACTCACGCAAGATCCGCGGGTAGCTGGTCGCGATGCGAAGGCCGTTGAGATCGGCAGTGTCCGAATACTCGAATGCTTTAGGGACGGCGATAGACAGCCTGCAGCGGCCGAATCCGAGCTTCTCGACCACATCGACCAGCTTCGGGTCCTCGGCTAGAATATTCTCGCCGACTATCCCCAGATCGGCGACGCCGTCAGCCACGTAGTCCGGAATGTCGTCGTCGCGTAGAAAGAAGAGTTCCAATGGAAAATCTTCTGCTTCGGCCCGGAGTTTACCCTGCCCGTTCGAAAAACCGATCCCGCATTTCTTCAATAGTGCGGTCGAGCCCTCCGCGAGCTTGCCTTGCTTCTGTATTGCGATCTTTAGTTTCATTTGTCTGAAAAATAAAAAACGACGCTCCCGAAATTCCAATTGAATTTCGCGTCGTCGATATGAAAGCCTTTGTTTCGTTAGTTGGCTAAAACGAGATTCACATCACGCGCGTGTGGTGCACATGATGATGGTGGTGAAGGTGGATGTTGAGGCTCGAAAGCTGCATCACTCCCTATATAGAAGCGCATTGAACAGGCAAAGGCAAGCCTGCATGCAATGGCAATGTGGTAAAATCCTTTGGAAAAGATGGCAACAGATACCGGCGGCGAGAACGAACTTTTGATCGATTTTGGCAAACGCATTCAGCGTTGCTATGGGTGTTTTATCGCGTTTCATCTCAAGGATATGTACCTTGGTGAGGACGCGACGTTTTTCTGCGAGAACTGCAAGGACGATTCGATGTTCCATTTCGATGATTTCGCAAAGCTGATGGATTCATCAAAGCTTCGCGAAGCCGAAGAAGAAGGACATCACCACTAAGCGTTGACTAAGATCTGTGGACGTAAAACTGCACATCAGCGGTCCCTATGAAAGCAAGGAGGTCACGGTCGAGAACGAACTCTCACTCGGCCGGACTGAACTTGCCGACGTTGTCATTGACGACAGCGGCCTCTCGCGAAAGAACACGACATTTTTTATCGACGACGGCGAACTATGGGTCGCGGACGAGGGTTCGACCAACGGTACGTTCGTAAACGGCGAAAAGGTCGGCGGGCGGCCGCGGGTCGTCCGCAGCGGAGACGAGGTCACGATCGGAAGTTCGACAACCGTCAGGGTCGAGATCGCCGGTGCGGCCGTTTCCGCGGTAAGCTCACCGAGCGAGGCACGGCAGCCGAATGTTGCTGAGCCCATTTTCCAGGAATCGACGCCGGTTCCGCCGTCGCCTCCGGCAAAAAGCGGTGTCCCGATGGTCCTGGTCGCCTCCGGCATTCTTACTTTCGTCATTTTGCTCTTCGGCGGGGCTGCATTGGTGATCGTATCGCAGTGGGACTCACCCGGATCGAAAGGCCCCGGCGGAGGCTCGCGGGTTACTGCATCCGCTCTGATACCTGCACGGGTCATCGACCCCTTGGGCGGCGAGGACGAAAGCGACCTCGATGACCTTATCTCTTCTTGGGAGGTCGCTGAAGACGAACTCGTTGCTTCTGACGTATCCGATATCAAGGTGGCTTCGCCCGAGGCCGAAGAAGCCGAACTGAACGTCTCAGCTGCTTTCCTTGCAGATAGGCAAAGGCTTGCCCTCGAAGGCCGCCCGCCGGTCAACATACGCCCACCGGGCTTGAATGTTCCGAAGGAACTTTTTGGCGACGGTGTCATCAAGCAGAAGCGAAAACTTGCCGAGATGAACACCGGCGGATACCGCCAGCCGATGGATTTTGCGGACCTTGCCGAAAAGCGAATGAGCCGCGAGCTTCTCGAGATGCCGATGGCAGCCGAAAGTTTCTATCTCGACGTCGGCGGTTCGGCACAGGACAAGCAGTTCTCTTCGTTTAGTTTCAGCGAAGGCGTTGCCGACATCGTTCCGGGCCATCCGAAATTCGATACTCTCAAGCGGCTCGCCGATAACTTCGCCGGGCAAAAGTACGACCTGAACAATCCGTCTGACCGGAAGCAGATACGGAGGCGTTTGCTTAGGATGTTCCAACCGCGGGCGAAGCCGATCCTAAAAGAGCTAGCCGATGCCTATTTTCAGCAGTACAAGCGTCCGTTACGCGTGACCTCGCTAACGCGGTCGATGGATTATCAGATCCTGCTGAACTCGAACAACGCGAACTCGTTCAAGGTGCGCGGCGAAGGTTCGCTCCCGCCCCATACTTCGGGCTGCGCGTTCGACCTTGCGCGCAAGCACATGCCGGTGGATGAGCAGAATTTCCTGATGCAGAAACTCGCCGAGATGGAGCGGGCAGGGCAGCTTGATGCACTGATCGAATATGGCGTCAATGCCTGTTTCCATGTCTTCATTTACCACGACGGCAACCCGCCGCGCGCACTAAACCTTTACGAGACCAACTACGAGAGCTTTGGGCTCCTTACTTCGCTTCGGCAAACCGGCCACGATAACGCGGATCACATTCATTAAAGGCCTCGCATTTTGAATATGCCGCACGCGCTTCATAAACTGATTGTGTGACGGAACCCGCCGAAGACAATAGGCAAACATTAACGGACCTTGCGAAGCACCTTTCCCGGCTTCCGGCAGATAAGCGTCGGGCGGCGGTCGAGGTTAGTGCAGCCCTCGCGGGAGTAAGCCTACGCGTCAGCCGCGATTTCGTCGAGGCCGTACCGAAGGCCGCCAAGCTCCTGTCTGCCGATGATCTGCGTGCATGGGGCGAACTTGGACGCCGGGTCGCAATGGGAAATGCGGACCTTGGTTCATCGTTCTTCGAGCAAGGGGTTGCCGAGCTTTCGGCCGTCCCTTCCGCTTCCCGCCGATACGTTTTTCAGGTCTGCACACGCCAGTTGGTGCTTTCCAGTTCGGTAGCCCTCGAAACTTTCAACTTCATCCCGGAACTTGCGGGCGAGATCAAAGATCCGGATTTCCTCACTTCAATTCTTTCTCTCGCAGTGGACGTGGCCAACCGATCTGCCAAGCATAGTGCGGATTTTCTTAAGCATTCGCCGGAGGTCGCAAAGGCATTATCGGCGATCGGTGATGATCCTGGAACGTTCGATAAAGAGATAACAGGGCCGGTCATTGTTCTTGCCTCGGCCTTCGCGGCACGAACCGGCGGAATGGCAGCGGATCTTTGGGCTCATTTGCCCGAGGCTTTCGACGGTCTCGGCCGTGAAGCGGCGATCAGGCTTTCGGAACAGGCGTCGAAAATGCTTGAACACGGCGGAAGTGTTACTTTGCACTTTCTTACGGCCGGTAGTTCGGTGCTCCGTACCGATGCGAACGTTTTTGACGATTGGTGCGAGGTTCTGAAGCAGATCGCCCCGCAGGGCAATGCGATCCATATCGCATTCCTGCGTGCGACACCGAAGTTCTTTTCACAGATCGCGGCAGTTCGCCTCGAAGGTGCAGATGACGGAAGCATCAAGACCGCCGCTCTAAAGCGAGTTCTCCGGCTTATTGGAGAGATCGCCGTGACAGACGCCGAAAGTGCGCTCGCCGCATTTCGGTCATCGGCGGGAACGCTTCGATCGGTTTCGCTCGACCAATTCGAAGAGTGGATCGAGACCGGGCTTGCTCAATTGAAGGACGAAAGCGTAAAGGCTCGGCGGAGCTATTTTGCGCTCGAAACACGCCAGTCCAATGACCAACTCCAGCAGACCCGGTCGGGGCTTCATCTGGAGTCGGTTCAGCACGTTCTCCGGCTCTATATTGAAGCGCTCACCGGCCGCGAGGTCGAGATCGCTCCGCAATCGGCTATGCCGCAGGAATCGCGGATCGGCGACGGGAAGACGATCTACCTGCCAAACGCGATAGCGGAATACGATACGGAGGAAATGGACTTCCGGCTTTACAAGGTCCTGGCCGCGTACGGAGCCGGGCAGATCGAGTTCGAAACCTTTGCAAAGGACACGACCGAGCTGAAAGCAGCGTTTGCCGACCTTGCCGATCTTTACTCTGCGACCGCAGAACAGATCGACGCATTTTCGCTGGCAGGCTACATCGACGAAGTTCAGAAGGGCGAGCGTGCTCTAACTGACGAAGAGATCCGCGAGGAGATCAGGAAACGGCGGAAGACCCTGCCGAAGGACTCGGACTACCGAGCGGTGCTGAACCTTTTCCCCGAGCCGCGGCTCGCCCGAAAGGTGTTCACTACCATGGAGAATGCCCGGATCGACGGGCTGCTTCGCCGAAACTACCGCGGGCTAAGGAAAGACCTCGACCTGATGCAGGCCTTTTTGCAAAAGAACCGGCCATTCATCTTCGATGTTCCATATCACCAGGTTCCCTTCGAGTTGCTGTTTCAGATAACACTTTGCGGCGGTGCGACCGATGATGCACGCAGCTTTTATGGACAGATCGTTTCTGAGATCGAAACTGTCGTGGAAAGCTACGTTCGCCGCACACACGATGGCGACGGAGATCCGCCGACCGTCGCCGATTCGCTCTTTGCAACGAGCCGCGTTTACAACCTTTTCCAGAACATCACTCCCGAGCAGGTGCAGGAGGCCGAGAGCGAAGAGCCGGACGAAAAGGCTGACTTTGCCTACGACGAAACGCCTGCCGAGGAAGCAATTACCGAGGACAAGGCCAAACGCGAGGAACGTCCGCAGACGATGCAGGATCTTCGCGACCTCTTTAACGCGTGGAACAGCGATGAGGAAGACGGCGAGCCCGACGACCTGCAGGGTTCAGAGGCCTGGTCGAACAACGACATGCCGGAGCTTCCGCTCGAACCCGGCGATGAAGCTTTTGCCTATGATGAATGGGACCGCGAGCTGAACGACTATCGCGTCGGTTGGAGCCGCGTCATCGAGAAACGTGTAAAGCAGGGCGACCGGACGTTCGTCGAGCTTGCCCGGTCGCGATATCGCGGGGTGATATCATCCATTCGTCATCAGTTTCAACTGATGAAGCCCGAGAACCTCACAAAGATCAACCGCGAGCTCGACGGCGAGGATTACGACCTGAACGCCTTGGTCGATTTCGTCATCGACCGCAAGGCCGATGGCCGGCAGTCAGAGAACATATATACGAAACGCCTTCGCCGGCAGCGTGATGTCGCGGTTTCGATCCTGCTTGACCAGTCGTCTTCGACCGCAAGGACCATCACGAGAAATCCGCTGCAGCCTTACACCTATCCTGGGCGACGCATCATTGAGATCGAGAAAGAAGGCCTTGTCCTTATGAGCGAGGCTCTTGAGGCCGTCGGTGATGTTTACTCCATTAATGGCTTTACCAGCGAGGGCCGACGGAACGTAAAGTTTTACGTGGTCAAGGACTTTGACGAAAAGTATTCTGATGAGACGGAACGGCGGATCGGCGGGATCACGTTTCAGAACAACACCCGCCTCGGTGCGGCGATTCGCCACGCTGCCCACAAGTTGCTTCGGCAGGAGAACCGCACCAAGCTGCTTATCATACTCACAGACGGACGGCCGTATGATCACGACTACGGCGACGCCCGCTACGCCCGCGAGGACGTCCGAGAAGCTTTGACCGAAGCGAAAACGAACGGCATAACACCTTTCTGCATTACCATCGACCGCGAATCAGAGGCCGAACTCCGTGACCTTTACGGCGACGTCGGCTACACGATAATCGACGACGTTCTTTCGCTCCCTGAGCGAATGCCGAATATATATCGTCGACTGACCAGCTAGAATCCCCCGGCAACGTCCTTTAAGAGAACGCCGACGCCATAAGCCAATCCGGCCGCAAGGGCACCGACGAAAAAGGTCTCAAGGCCCGAGCGGAACCACGAATGCGTTGACCACCGGCTCTTGAATGATCCGATCAGGAAGAATGTGATCCCTGTCATCACGCAGGCGACGAGGAACGAAGAGTTCGCTCCGAAAAGATAGGGCAAAAGCGGCACGAGGCCGCAGATTACGAACGCGCTGAAAGTGCTGCCAGCGGCGAGCCACGGCGACCGGATCTCAGCCGGCAGTCCGTATTCTTCGGTCAGCATCGTCTTTACCCAGCGATCCTTATCGGCGGTGATCAAAGCGACTGCCGTTTCGAGTTCCTCGCCCTCAAAACCTTTCGCCCGATAGATCTCGCGAACCTCCTCGCGTTCGCCCTCGGGTTCCAGCTCGATGTGCCGATTCTCGATCGCCTCAATGCGTCGGTAGTCGTCGATCTCCGCCCGCGTCCCGAGAAAGTTGCTCGCCGCCATCGAAAAACCGTCCGCAACCAGATTCGCAAATCCCAGGATCAGCACGATCTTGGTCGAAAGCTCGGCACCGGCCACGCCCGAAACAACGGCAAAAGTGGTAACTGCTCCGTCCACGCCGCCATAAATGAAGTCGCGGATATAGTTGTGATTCGCTCCTGCGATCCTGGCCGCGATCGC
>CAZGLZ010000032.1:0-34673 GCA_964526245.1 uncultured Chloracidobacterium sp.
CGAAACCCGGAAAGTAAGTACCGCGAGAATGCCGAAAAGGTACTCAAAGAGCTCAAACCGGCCGACCAATGATCACCTTGCATTCTCAAAATGAACCTCAATCAAGCGACCATTTATTCCGCTAAGCCGATCGAAACGGTCGAGTTTTTCCAAAAGCTCGGCCTTCGTCTTATCGTCGATTCCCTTCCTCGTTATGCCCGGCTCGAGTGTCCGGATGGCGAGGCAACGCTCTCTGTCAACATTGCCGACGAGGCTCCAGCAGCCAGTCAGGTCGTTCTTTATTTCGAATGCGACGATGTCGATGCCGAGGTCGCCCGGCTGAAGTCGCTCGGCTTGGAGTTCATCCAGGATCCGCGTGATGAAGAATGGCTCTGGCGGCAAGCTTACCTGCTCGACCCCAACGGCAACAAGATCTGCCTCTTCCATGCCGGCGAGAATCGCAAAAATCCGCCGTGGCGTGTAAGATAGTGGATTGTCATCACGATCCATTATTTGCGGAGAAGTCTTTAATAAATGTCTTTAACAGTTGTAGGTTCTGTAGCTTTTGACGCGCTCGAATCGCCGTTCGGCAAGCGCGATAAGGTTCTTGGCGGTGCGGCGACGCACTTTGGGCTCTCGGCGAGCTTTTTCACTGAGGTAAATGCCGTCGGCGTGGTCGGCGGTGATTTCACCGAGACCGAGTGGGACGTCTTTCGGCGTCACCACATCAACACAGACGATATCGAGGTCGTGCCCGACGGCAAGACGTTCTTTTGGAGCGGCCGTTACGAGTACGACATGAACACAGCCCATACGCTCGACACGCAGCTCAATGTCTTCGAGACCTTTGACCCGAAGCTCTCCGACCGCTCAAAAGGAGCAAAACTGCTCTTCCTCGCAAACATTTTGCCGATGCTGCAAAAAGGCGTCCGCGAACAGTGTCCGGATGCGAAGTTCGTCGCGATGGACACGATGAACTTCTGGATATCGTCGATGAAAGATGCCGTCATCGAGACCATCAAGGTCGTCGATTGCATCATCATCAACGACGCCGAGGCTCGCCAGCTTACCGACGAACCGAGCATCTACAAGGCCGCGAGAAAGATAATGGACTACGGCCTTAGAGCTGTCGTTATCAAGCGGGGCGAATACGGCGCAACGCTCTTTACCAAGGATGGCTACTTTGCCGCTCCGGCCTATCCGCTCGAGAGCGTCTTTGACCCGACCGGTGCAGGCGATACATTCGCCGGCGGTTTCATGGGCTACCTCGCCGCTCAGAACGAGATCAACGATGATACGATGCGGCGGGCGATGATCTACGGATCTGTGATGGCGTCATTCAACGTTGAAAAGTTCGGCACCGAGCGGGTCGACGCACTCGACTATCCTGAGATCAATCAACGCTTTAAGGACTTCAAACAGATGACCCATTTCGACGATATTCCTTTCGAACGGGCATCTGCCGCCTGACCCTTAAATGGCAAAGCAATTCGATAATTCCATCACGACCTTTTCGCGGCCCGCCGGCAACACGACGCTGATGATCGGCGGCGGTGTCATCGGCACGCTTTTGGTCGTTTCGATCGTGCTGTCGCTCGTGTACGCGGTCTGGCCGCTTGCCGTTCTTCTCGGCCTCGGGCTGATCGGGTTCGCGGTCTTTTTCTGGATCGCACTCGACCAGGCAAAGGTCCTTGCGGCTTGGCGTTCGGGAACTCGGGTCGAGTGGGACTCAACTGTTCCCGACGTACAGCGGCAAAGCCTCGGCATCGAGGTGACCGAACTCGCCGGCATTCTCGAGGTCGAGCCCGAAAGCATCAGCGATCTGCAATCGGCCTATATCGTCGCCGAAGATCTTGCTCTCCGTCAGATCCAGCAGGAAGAGGGCGTTCCGCTTCTCCGCCACGTCAGCGTACACGGCGTACCGTTCGATGCGACGTTTGTCAGCGACAAACGGCTCGTCTGCTGCGAGGTCGTTTTTCTCGTAACGCCGGAGTTGCGGCAGGATCGACGTGAGGCCGTGCTGCGAAAAGCAGGCCTTGTCCGAAGGGCCCTCGAAACGCGAAACTCGCCACTCGACATCCGGCTAATGCTCATTCTGATCACACAGCTTACTCCCGAGGACGAGCGGCACCTTCGAGCGTCGATCGGTTCTTCGGCTTTCCGCGGAACACCCGTTAACATTGAGGTCCGCTTCCTTGACTTCGAGGCTCTTCAGCGAATTTACGTAACCGAACAATGAACCTACTGGAAAATAAGGTCGGGCTCGTGCTCGGCGTCGCAAATAAACGGTCAATAGCCTGGGCTTGCGCCGATGCCTGTCATCGCAACGGAGCACTCCAGACATTTTCCTATCAGGGCGACCGGCTGAAAGAGAATGTCGAGAAGCTCGCCGGCGAACTGCCCGAGTCGCTCATCGTTCCGATGGACGTGACGAACCAGGCCGAGGTCGATGCCGCGTTCGAAGCGATCGGAAAGAAGTACGGCAAGCTCGATTACATAATCCACTCGATCGCGTTCGCACCCCGCGAAGCTCTTGAAGGTGATTACGTCGCGACCACGCGGGATGCGTTCCGCACGGCCCTCGAGATCAGCGCCTTCTCGTTGAACCAGGTGGCGTTCGCCGCCGCTCCGCTGATGAAAGAAGGCGGGAGCATCGTAACGATGAGCTACTACGGCGCCGAAAAGGTCGTCCGAAACTACAACGTAATGGGCGTGGCAAAGGCCGCGCTTGAGGCCTCGGTCCGCTATCTGGCGGCCGACCTCGGTAGGCAGGGCATACGCGTAAACGCGATCTCGGCCGGGCCGATCAACACGCTCTCCGCCCGCGGGGTAAAGAACATGGGCTCAATGCTCTCCTATGTTGCCGAGAAGGCACCGCTCCAGCGCAACGTCGAAGCGGCCGAGGTCGGCAATACTGCCCTGTTCCTCGTAAGCGACCTAGCCTCGGGCATCACGGGCGAAACGATCTATGTAGATTGCGGGTATAACATCATGGGATTGTAGGAGAGTCGGAAGAGTCTTGGAGGTCTAGTCAGTCTAGGAAGTCTGTGAGGTTTCGGCGCTTGGTAATGAAAATCATATGTCCATTTTGATAACTAAGAATGCTCGCGGACTTCCCCGACTTCCTAGACTTCCCAGACTTCCTGGACTTCCCAGACTGAATTATGGCTGAAACCGACGCAAACAAACCGAAGAAGAACAAAGACCTGCACAAACCGCCGGAGCCCAAAACGGTAGCCGAGGCAAAGAAGCGCCAGCAGGAGCCGGGCTATTGGCAGTTGACGGACGATGAGGTACTTCTCCGCTCTCCCGAGCCCGAGGATGAGTATAAGACCTCTGATTCGTGGCGGGTGTTTCGCATTCTCGGTGAGTTCGTTGACGGCTTCGACAATCTTTCGACGATTACTCGCGGCGTTTCAGTTTTCGGTTCGGCTCGTACCCGCGAGGAAGACCCGATGTATATTGCCGCCCGCGAAACGGCAAAACTCCTCGCCGAGCTTGATTTTGAGATAATCACGGGCGGCGGCCCGGGCATCATGGAGGCGGCGAACCGCGGTGCATTTGAGGCAGGCGGCGTTTCCGTCGGCTGCAATATCGAGCTTCCGTTTGAACAGTCGGCCAATCGGTACCAGACGAGATCGCTTTCGTTCAAGTATTTCTTCGTCCGCAAGACGATGTTCATCAAGTACAGCAACGCCTACATCATCTTCCCCGGCGGGTTCGGCACGATGGATGAATTATTCGAAGCGCTAACTCTCATCCAGACGCGAAAGATCCGCAACTTCCCCGTTGTCCTGTTTGGCTCGCAGTATTGGCAGGGAATGCTCCAGTGGATCACGTCGATGATGCTAAATGAGCGGAACATCAGCCCCGAGGACCTGAACCTGATTCACCTGACCGATTCCCCGCAAGATGCAGTCGATTTCATCGTGAAAACCTGCGGGCATATCGAAAACAAACATCAGTTATAGGCTGAGCGATTCCGCTACCCATTTGAGGTAGCCATCCGAAACATAACTTGCCGGGAGAGCGACTATCTCGGGCTCGTCGTAGCTGTGGTTTGCCTTTAGGTATTCCTCGACCGCGGCGAATTTTTCGGCTGCCGTTTTGATCAGCAGAAGATGCTCGCCGTCGTCCTGCATTTCGCCCTTCCAGCGATAGATCGACCGCATCCGCGGAAGCACCTGAACGCAAGCCGCAAGTCCGCCTTCAACCAATCCCTTCGCAAGGCTAACGCCTTCCTCTTCCCTGCTAACTGTTGTCATTACAACGATCATGCATCGATTATAAACGATTCCGCCGCTTACATTTTCACGGTCGCTCCGAAAAGAAAATGGGCCGCCCGGAGCTATCCCGACGGCCCATCGCTTAGCTGAAGCAGAGTGAAATTACGCTTCCTCTTCCTCGGACGCCAGCAGCGTCGCTGAGGTTACGCAGTCACCATCGTCGCAGCGAATGAGCATCACGCCCTGTGCCGACCGGCCCGTTTCGCGGATCTTGTCAACGCCGAGCCGGATCAACTTTGCCTGCTGCGTGATGATCATGATCTCGGAATCGTCCTCGACCGGGAACGCGGAGATGACCTTGCCGGTCTTCTCGGTGGTCTTCATATTGATGACACCGATGCCGCCCCGCTTCGTCAGCCGATAGTTCCCGACCTGCGTCTGCTTTCCAAAGCCGTTCTCCGAGACCGAAAGGATCTTCTGCTCGCCCTCCGGCGATACGGCACAGACCGAAACGACATAATCGCCATCGCGGAGGTTCACACCGCGAACGCCGCGAGCGACACGGCCCATCGGCCGGACGTCGGTCTCATTGAACCGAACGGCCATTCCGTTGTGCGTTGCGATAAAGATCTGCATCTTTCCATCCGTGCGTATCACGTTGAGCAGCTCATCGCCTTCGTCGATATTGATCGCATTGATGCCCGTGACCCGGATGTTCTGGTAATCCGAGAGCAGCGTCTTCTTGATCACACCATTCCGCGTGACCATCGTCAGGTAAACCTCTTCGGTAAAGTCGCGAACCGGCATCACCGCAACGAGCTTTCGCTCCATTGAGATCTGCACCAGATTGACGACTGCCTTGCCCCGAGCTGCCGCTGCCGCCTCGGGAATCTCGTGTACCTTGATCTTATAGACCTGTCCGTCATCGGTGAAGATCATCAGGTAATCGTGGGTCGAGGCAGTAAAGATATGCTCGACGAAATCTTCGTTCTTCGCCGTTGCACCTAACCTTCCCTTACCGCCGCGTCCCTGTCGCGAGTAGGTCGAAACCGGCGTTCGCTTGATGTAACCCGCTTTTGTTACGGTGATCGCGACCTCTTCGTCGGGTATCAGGTCCTCTATCTTTAGCTCGACCCCGGCGTCGATGATCTGCGTTCGCCTCGCATCGCCGAACGCCTTCCTGACCTCAAGAAGTTCCTCGGTTATGACCTGCTTCAGCACGCTGTCATTAGCGAGGATGTTCTCGAGTTCCGCGATCAGCTTGATGATCGCTTCATACTCATCGAGGATCTTCTGCCGCTCAAGAGCCGACAGCCTGCGAAGCTGAAGGTCGAGAATTGCCTGAGCCTGGATGTCCGTGAACGCCAAGCTGCCGATGACCTTTTGAAGATCCTTCTTGAAGGCGTCCTCGGCCTTGCCGCCGGTGATTCCACGCCATTTCTTGACCTCGTCGAGCGTCGCGAAATCACCGGTCATCCAACGTTTTGCTTCATCCACCGAACGCGAATTTCGGATAAGCGGAATGATGTAGTCGAGCGCGTCGATGGCCTTGTTTAGGCCTTCCAAGATGTGAGCACGTGCCTGTGCCTTGCGGAGCTCGAACTGAGTTCGTCGGGTGACCACCTCGCGGCGGAAAGCGACGAAGCACTCAAGCATTTCCTTGAGCGTCAGAACCTTCGGCTGCCCGTCGACGATGGCGATGTTGATGATGCCGAACGACGACTGCAGGGGCGTAAGCTTATAAAGCTTATTGAGAATGACCTGCGGAATGGCGTCGCGTTTCAGCTCGATCACGATCCGCATTCCCTCGCGGTTCGATTCGTCGCGGACCTCGGAAGCACCTTCGAGCTTCTTCTCGTTCATCAGCTCCGCGATCTTTTCGATCAGCTTCGCCTTGTTGACCTGATACGGTATTTCGGTGATAACGATGGCGTCCCGCTCGCCCCGGCCGATCTGATCGATCGCAGCCTTGGCCCGCATCTGTATAACGCCGCGGCCTTCGCGATAGGCCTTGTGTATCTCTTCGCGGCCGTAGATAAATCCGGCGGTCGGAAAGTCCGGCCCTGGAACGATCTTGATCAGCTCATCGACCGTGATCGCCGGATTTTTGATAACAGCGATCGTCGCATCGAGAATTTCAGTAAGGTTGTGCGGCGGTATCTTCGTCGCCATGCCGACCGCAATACCTTCCGAGCCATTTACCAGCAAAAGCGGCACTTTGGTCGGAAGTACTGAAGGCTCGGAGAGCGAATCGTCGTAGTTCGGCTGAAAATCGACGGTCTCCTTCTCAATATCGGCGAGCACCTCGTCGCTGAGTTTCTGAAGCCGAACCTCGGTGTAACGCATCGCGGCCGGGTTGTCGCCGTCGATCGAACCGAAGTTGCCCTGGCCATCGACGAGCGGATACCGCATCGAAAAGTCCTGGGCCATTCGAACGATCGAATCATAGATCGCCGAGTCGCCGTGCGGGTGATATTTACCCATCACGTCACCGACCGCACGGGCCGATTTCTTGTAGGGCTTCCCGGCCGTGTTCCCGGCCTCATACATTCCGTAAAGGATGCGGCGGTGAACCGGCTTGAGGCCGTCGCGGACGTCCGGAAGGGCTCGTCCGATGATGACGGACATCGCATAGTCGAGATACGACCGGCGCATCTCATCGTCAATATTTATCTGGTCTCTTTCGAGTAATGAATCCATTTGATAGGGTCGAAGCGGACAATTTTGCTAAACATCAAAAAACAATGTAAAAAGTTCTGGATTTTTTCATCGCTTGATGTTATCTTTGATTTTACAGGCGGGGAGCCTGATTCGCAATCCACGCCCCGCTGCATCTCCGGCCGTTCCGGCCCGCGAATTCACCTCGATTCACGTCCTTCTTTCCCGGAGATCTTTGCCCAATTAACCGTAAAGATGTCACAAGTTGAAGTTGAAAAGGATCAACGCCGGATCCAGCGTTATTCGCTCGCCCTTCCCGCTCGTGTCGAGGTGAAGGTCGATGAGAAATTTACCTGGAATGAGGTTACGCGCATTGAGGACGTTTCGGCCTTTGGAGCGGGATTTACGCTGACTCGGCCGGTCAAACGCGGCCGCCTACTTTCGCTCAGTGCCCCGATGCCGAGGCAGCTTCGCTGCTTCGATTTTCTCGAGCCGCAATATCGCGTCTGGGCACTCGTCCGCCGATGCATTCCTACGGGCCCGAACCCAAGCGCCCAAAAATACAGCCTTGGGGTGGCTTTTGTCGGAAAACAGCCGCCGCCAAGCTACCTCGATAACCCCTCGAAACTTTATGAGATCGAGCCTCGGGAGGACGGCGGCCTTTGGCTTCTGAAAGAGGCCCCGACGAACCCGGATGAAAGCGACCTGCCGGCCTATATGCGGCGGCACACAAGGTTCTCGATCCCCGAATCGCTCCTCCTTGAAGTACTCGACGAAAATGGCGAGGTTGCCGCAAGCGAGGTCACTGTAACGGAAAACATCAGCCTTGGCGGTGCAGCTGTTTTCACATCGTTCAACGCTGAGACCGGCTCATTCATTCGCGTTACGAGTGAAAGGCACAACGTTACGATAATCGCCATCGTCCGCGGAAAGCGGCTTGGCCATGACGGTGTCGTCCGTCTTCATATTGAGTTCATTGACCGACTTTTCCCCCTGGAAGGTATCGGCTAGAAGTAAATATTCATTCCCGTGAAAAACAATCGAAAAACATCCGGAGGTTTTATGCCCGCAGTATTAGAAGCAGAGACGGCTGAATCGGCCGAGCAGGTCGCAGCCGAAGACGTCTCTGTCGTGCTCAATGGCGTCGTTAAAGGAAAAGAGGCTGACGGAACAGCTTGGAAGGATATCGCCGACGTCGTTAGCTTTTCCGCAACCGGCGCCGGCTTTTATATGAACACCGTGGTCGAGCCGGGGCAACTGATTTCGCTAATGCTGCCGCTGCCCGCTGAAATGCGTTGCTATGACCACGACAAGGAATACTACCGCGTTTGGGGCCTTGTTCAGTTTTGTCAGAAATTAAGCGGCGAAGATGAAGGGTCGTTTCACGTCGGCGTCGCATTTACAGGCAAGAATGCGCCGTCTGCGTACAATGAGGATCCGACCCGTCATTTCCGTATTTCCGGAATGAACGGCGACGGGCTCTGGAAGATCGAGCCGGCAAAGGCCGCCTTCAAGATCCGCCGCGACGTTCGCTTCTGGCAGTCGATCGAATGCTACGTCGCCCTTGTGGACAAGGACAAGAAGTCATTAAGCGGTGCAAAATCCGTGACGGAAAATATCAGCAAAAGCGGGGCCGCGGTCTTCTCTTCGCTCGATGTCAACGTCGGCGACCGCGTCAAGTTCATCTGCGAGCCGCATGACTATTCCGGCCTTGCCATCGTCTGCAACCGACAGAATGCCAAAGACGGCCGGATGCGGCTTCATCTGAACTTCGTCAACGCCAAGTTTCCGGTCGAAAGCCTGAAGCTGGTCGAAGCAAAGAACTAGGAAAAGACTTTAACTTACGAGGCTACGGCTGACGCTGCAAATTTGCATTTGCGGCCAATCGCCGGGCCTCTCTTATTCTGCGGATCTCTTCCGGGGTCAGCGGGCGGAAATTTGCATCCGGCGTCTGTGGCGGGATAGGCGGACGACGAGGGCGAAAACGCGGATCATTTGGATTCATCCGCCGGAGCTCGAACGAATTTGCATCGAGGACTCTGTTACCGATGATGATCTTGTCGCCCTCGATAACGATCCGTTCATTTTCGAGATTCTCGAGACTTTCGAGCGAGACATTTCCATCGGGCCGCTGAGCGTTACTCGCGGCCTGAACCGGCCTCGGCGTGCGTTCGGGCTGTGTTGCAGCTTCGGCTGCGGTGTTCGAAGCGTTCGCGGAGTTTGCGGAACTCACGGATTCTGTGCTTGCTTCGGTCACGTTCTCATTCGCCGCGTTTTCTGCAAGGGGCAAAGCGGTTTGTACCGGTTCAGCAACGGGAACGTCCCTGCCGCCAAGTTCTGCGTAAGAAACGACACCGGCGACAACGACGCCCGCGATCAAAAGGGCGCCCAATCCACCGGCAGCGTAAGCGAAACGCCGTTTGCCTGAAGGCTGTGCAGTATCCGATCCGATCGTCTCGGGTATCGAACGAAGACGGGTCACCTGACTTTCGTTCGCGGGCATAATTGCCGTCAGAGCCTCGGTGCTCGCCGCAACATTTGCGGTATTCTCCGGAAGCAAACGTGTCCGTTCGGCGTGGATCGACCTGCTTTGGCGGCCCGCTGTTGTGGCTGAGGCCGTGTCGAGCTCGGCGAAGTTCTCGTATGAGTCGATCATTTCCCGCATCTGGCGGGCACTTTGCGGCCTGAGGTCGGCGTTCAGGTCCATCGCCATCGTCAACACGGCCGAAAGGCCCCGCGGCACATTCTGATTGAGCTGACTGGCCGGCTCAAGCGGGTCCGGCCTTTCGGAAAGCACGGACATCGCCCGTGTCAAAGCATCCTCCGGAGGGATTCCGGTCAACAGGTGATAAAGCGTCGCCGCAAGCGAATAGAGGTCGCTCCGCGGGTCCGTACCGGTTCCCTGTATCTGCTCAAGCGAGGCATAGTTTCGCGAATAGCCGAAGATACTCTTGGTCGTCGATTTTCCGCCCATCTCGCTCGGGTTTCCCTTCGCAAGCCCGAAATCGAGCAAAATGATCTGCCCTTTTGGCGTTACCTTTAGGTTCTGCGGCTTGATATCGCGGTGGATGACCGGGATTTCCTGGTTGTGCAAAAACTCAAGAGCGTCGAGCAACTGCTCGGCCCACTTGATCACCTGATCGACCTCGAATGGCTTTTCCTGATCCTCGAGAATGCAGCAGAGATCTTCGCCCGGAATGAACTCCATCACGATGAACTGCCCGTCGTCCTCGACAAAGTGGTCGCTTACCCGCGGAAGTGCGGGATGCTTAAGGCTGTTCAGCAGACGCGCTTCGCGCTCGATCGCACGGCGATAATTATCGTCCATGCAGAGCGTTTGCTTGATCGCGACCGTGCTGCCGAACCGTTCGTCCACGGCAACATAAACCGCGCCCATACCGCCGAGGCCGATCTGTTTCTCGACCCGGTAACGCTCCTGCAAAATCTTGCCTTTTTCGATCATCAGCTATCCAAAATTCGGACCGAACGGAAGTTTACTACGCACGCTCCTTATTTGCTATACGCGAAAAGGCGGCCATTGTTCTTTTGCTTTAGCTTTTCTCGGAAAACCAATCGGCCGTCATATCGCACCAGATCGCGAGGCCCTGCCATTTGCCGTACTTCTTGTAATGCCGGGCGATCTTTGCGTCCGGTGCCGGCCGGCCTCGGTTGTGCTTTTCCGCAAAACGCGCTCGAAGCCATGAATCAAGAGCAAGCCCGTCGTATCTTCCCAACAGCTTTAACAGATGCTCCGCGGCATACGTGCCGATGCCCTTAACTTTCAAAAGCTCCTTTTTCAGCTCGGGAGTCGGCAGGTCCGAGATGAGCCACGATTCCGGGTCGATCATTCCTGAAGCGACGCCTTCGGCCACCTCGGCAAGATAATCCGAACGGTAACCGGCCCGTATCTCGTTTCGGTAGAAATCCGGGCTCATTGCCGCCATCGCCTCAGCGGTCGGAAATGCCCGGTTCCCCGCCCTGCATTCCGCTCCGAGTGATTCCGTAAGGTTCGCGACCATCTTTCGTGTTAGCGACCATGAGCAATTCGTCGTGCAGATCGTCTTGATCAGGTCCTCGAACACCGTCGCCGAGCGCAGAAGCCGCCCAGCACCGAGTCCGGCGGCCCAGGCAAGGCTTGGGTCGCCCGCTGTCAATTCGTAAAACTCCTGAAATCCCTCATCTAGCCGTAACATCCGCCTGACTGCGTTTTCCACAGCTTCCCGGCCCATTTCGGCCGGAGCGATGACGCGAAGCCGCTCTTTTGACGGCGATATCGCCAATGTAGCCGCCTTTTTCCCATCGATCGCGAATGTATAGCGGAGTTTTCCGGCCTCGCCGTCAAAAGCGAACGGCGGCAGGTCGTACCAACCATGCCCGCAAACGGCGTTCTCAAAGTGCAGGCCCGCCGGGATTTTCAGATAAAAGGACTTCTCTTTCACGCATTGAATGGTATTCCCGAAACGCAAAAAAACAAACTGCAAATCTTCGTCCAAATTGCCTCCTCCGGCGTCTAACACTCGTCCGACCGGCGAACCACGAAGAAAATTTTGCGGAGACCGTAAATATTCGTTGTTTCTTTCTAAGAGAGAGTGTAATATTTCGCTACCCCAACAGTTCTCTGCAGTATCGTCAGACAGTTCAGCCCTAGGGTTCTTTACAAGAAAAACAAGGAATTCTTTCGCAAGAGAGGAGGTCGCAGTATGAAACGTCCCGAAGCCGGGCGCAGTAGCTCTGTATCCATTGCCGCAGCCGTGATCATCGGCCTGTTAGTGTCGATCAATATTTTCAGTCAGATTGACCCGAACCCGAATTCGCCGGTTCCGGTCCTGCTCAGCCAGGAAGGCTCGACACGAGCGCTTGCCGCACCTGCCGAAGAGTCAAGAGGCTCGAAACGTCAGCCGTTTGCCGACGCCGCATTCCCGCTGAACGCTAAGGTGAATCTCTACGTAACCAACATCGATCTGATGGAAGGCGAGGGGGCGAATGCGTTCCGAGTCTATCTTGAGGACTCGCAGAAGCGGCAGTACCGCGTTCCGGTCGTCGATCTTCAGCCTTCTGAATATCAAAAGGGCGTGTATCGGGTTACGATCTACCTCCGCGATGAACTCGGATTTTGGGAGCAGCCTGCTGCCAACGGCGATGTACTCGTCCGGCTGACGTGGCGTGGGCTTTCGAGCAACCGTGTTCGTTTGGGCCTCGGCAAGACGGGCGGTGAGATAAAGGACGACCCGGGCTCGCAGCCGACCCCGCTTTCGCAGGCGGCCTCGTTCATGACCGGTGCCGAACCGCCGACGTCTGAATACGTTGGCTATCGCTGGTCCGGCGACCGGATGCGTTTTCTTCAGCAGGCGACGTTTGGGGCGAACCGTGCCCTCGACGACCGCATTCGACGAATCGGCTTGCGGACCTATCTTTCAGAGCAGTTCGAGGCTCCGTATCCGTCGCTGACGAACCCGTATCCAAACATTCCGCTCAAGCACATCGATAGCAACAATTCGACCCTCGGTTGCGGTATGTTTGCCGATGGAACGGCCGAACGCCGGATCTGTTTCCGCGACCACTATAATCAATATCCTTTGCAGAACTGGTTCTTCAAGGAAGCCCTTTACGGCGAGCCGCAGCTTCGGCACCGCGTAGCGTGGGCTCTCGGGCAAATTTGGGTCGTCTCGGGCGTCGATACGCAGCAATCAAGCTGGATGATCGCCTACCACAAGATCCTGAGCCAACACGCATTCGGCAACTACCGCGACCTGATGCGCGATATGACACTCAACCCGGCCATGGGCAATTACCTTGACATGGTCCGCAGCACGAAGAACAACCCGAACGAGAATTACCCGCGTGAGATCCTGCAGCTTTTCTCGGTCGGCCTCTTTATGCTCAATCAGGACGGGACGTTGATGCTTGATGGCAATAATCAGCCGATTCCGACCTATGACCAATCGACCGTCGATAACTTCACCAAGGTGATGACGGGCTGGACCTTCTGCAACGTCGGCTGCCCGAATTCGGCTCCGAGCATCGTCAACTACAAGGATCCGATGATCCTTAACCAGACGAACCACGACGTGACGGCAAAGACGCTGCTTGCCTATCCGAATGCCGTTAACCAGAACATTCCGGCCGGGCTTAACGGAAACACCGAGCTCGAACTCGCACTCGACAACATTTTCTATCACCCGAATGTTGGCCCATTCGTCAGCAAGCTCCTGATCCAGCATATGGTCACGAGCGACCCGACGCCGGCCTACGTCGGACGCGTTGCCGCCGTTTTCAACAACAATGGATTCGGCGTCCGCGGCGACCTGAAAGCTGTCGTCAAGGCCATTCTTCTCGACCCCGAAGCACGCGGCGACGTCAAGACCGACCCGAACTTCGGCAAACTCCGCGAGCCGGTTCAGCTTGTGACCAATGTGCTCAAGGCGTTCGATGCGAAGTCGGCCAACCTGACCCAACAGTCGGACGGCGTCATCAACGGCCTGACGAACCCGCTCGGTCAGAACGTCTTCTATTCGCCGACGGTGTTCAACTACTACCCGCCGGATTACACGATTCCCGGAACGGCTTTGATCGGCCCCGAGTTCGGGATAATGACCACCGGCACCGCGATCGGACGGCTCAATTTCGCCAATGCGATGGTCTATAACCGCATCAATGGCGGCACCGAGAACGTCCCGCAGGGAACATCGCTTGACCTTACGGAGATGGACGCATACTCGACCGCTGATCCGACCGGCAACCTGCTGCTCGATGAACTCAACAAGCGGCTGCTCCATTATACAATGTCGCCGCAGATGCGGGCCGCAATTCTTCCGGCCGTGACGGCGGTCTCGGCAGCGACTCCCCGAGCTCGAGTGCAGGCAGCAATCTATTTGGTCGCGACCTCGTCGCAATTCCAGGTACAGAGGTAAGAACGATGAAAGAATCACGACGCGAATTTTTGAAAAAGTCCACATGCGCACTTAGCATGACGGCCCTCGCGACCCAGATGCACCATATGGGCATGATGAGCACCCTTGCCCAGAAGATGGAAGAAAAGGAGCAGCCCGCTCAAGGCGGCGAGAGCTACAAGGCGATCGTCCTGCTCTATATGGCCGGTGGCAACGATGGCAACAACATGGTCATCCCGGCACATAATGACGCCTCGGTAAGCAATTACGCAGCTTACGCCGCGACCCGCCAAACTCAGGGCCTCGCCATTCCGCAGGGCGATCTGCTCCCGATCAGCGTTCCGCGGATCGGCGGTTTGACCTACGGGCTTCACCCGGCTCTCGGCCCGGTGACCGGCGGTATCAACAACGGTATCCACGAGCTCTGGGCACAGCAGAAACTGGCGATGGTGACCAACGTCGGGACGCTCGTCGCCCCGATGACCAAAGCACAGTATCAGAACAACTCAGTGCCGAAGCCCTATCAGCTCTTCTCGCACAGCGACCAGGTTGCACAGAGCCAGACGAGCGTTTCAAGCACTCAGGCCTTTACCGGCTGGGGCGGGCGCGTTGCCGACCGGATGAACCAGCCGAACAACCCGAACGGCCTTATCCCGATGATCACCTCGATCGCCGGTGCACAGCTTTTCACCGCCGGACAGACGACGCTGCCGATGGCGATTGCCGATGCGAACACATCGCTTGCCAACGTGCTCAACCCCGCGGGCTTTAATACGACCGCGGCCTCGGTCGCACGCCGGAATGCGATGAACCAGCTTCGCACCATCGACCTCGATAACAACTACCTCGCCGCGGCGAGCCACGTTACAGACCTTGCGATGCAAGCGAATGACGCCCTGCAGACCTTTCAGGAAGTGACCGTGACCTTCCCGAATACCAGCATCGGCCGCCAGCTTCGCCAGATCGCCCGGCTGATCAAAAAGCGGACCGACCTCAACGTCAACCGCCAGGTGTTCTATTGCCAGATCGGTAGCTTTGACACCCATAACAATCAGGTCAATACGCATACGAATCTGCTCTCGCAGTTCAGCCAGGCGGCCCGTGCCTTTTATGACGAAATGGTAGTCCAGGGTGTTTCGAACGACGTAACACTTTTCACGCTCTCAGATTTCAACCGGACAATGAACCCGGCCGGTTCTGGAGCAACGGTCGGCAGCGACCACGCCTGGGGCAATCATATGATGGTGCTCGGCGGCTCGGTAGCAGGCGGTGATTTCTACGGAATGAACACGACCAACGGGACGCCGTTCCCGACGCTCGTCATCGGCACCGCCGGCCCGGACGACACTAACAGCGGAACCGGTGCCCGCGGCCGATGGATACCGACAACCTCGGTCGAGCAATACTGCGCGACCATCGCCCGCTGGTTCGGCCTGCCGGAAAACGAACTCGGCTCCGTCTTCCCGAACATCGGCACCTTCCCGCAGAACAACCTCGGTTTTATGATCTAACGATCTGCGGAATCATCGCGGCCCAACCCGCCGCGTTAAAAAGTAAAAGGCGTGACCGAAACCCGGCCACGCCTTTTTTTGCGCAAGCCCGTCGCTTTGAGTCCCGGCTTCAGCCGGTCAGCGGCTCCGCCGCCTGTGTCAGTAGCCCGACCGTAAGGGAGGGCTCGCCTTAGTGGCGAGTGACAAGTGACGAGTGAAGAGAAGCTAATATGGAATTTGGAATCTGGAATCCGAAATTGACCATTCACCATTTCCCCTTGACACCGCTGATACAATCTTCCCAACAAGCCAACCTCCGTTGACGCGTGTGCATCCTTGACGTTTAAAGCTATGCGTGTGTTATTTCAATCCAGATCTGAACAGCTCGCGGATTGGCGCGAACGTTTCGTTCTCGTAGCATCAAGAGCAATAATCGCGGTACTGATTCTCATATCTTCCCTCGCTCTCGCGTCGAGCGGTGTCGAAACGGAAACAACGGGTGGGATCCCCTTACCTGCCCCGTATCGGCCAATCGTGGATGAGGTCGCTACGAACAACTCGGTTCAGGGATTCAAAGGTAGGACCGTTAAGTGTGGTTACAGCAAACAGACGAGAGAGCTTTTGGCTCCCGTGGAAAGGCAACTTTGTGAGGCCGTATCTCCATTTGATGATAAATTGGCCGATAGTCCTTTCCCGCTCGAAGTAATATTCGGCGAAGTAGATCTTAACGACGACGGGAAAGACGAGTTCGTTGCATGGGAATCTAGCTGGGCAGGTACGAGCGGCGGAGCCCTGTGGATACTGAGCCATAATGCGATGGGCTTTCGGCGACTTTTCGAGACATCAATGACCTGGTCACCGATCATCGTGCTTGAGTCATCGGCCAACGGTTGGAAGGACATTGCTTTCTACCAAACGGGAGGCGGGCTTACATCAGGATTTAAGCGAGTAGGTCACAACAGAAGCGAATATCGCGAGCGTTCCGGGATTGATGACGATGCTGCGAAGGGAAACGTGCTGATCGGTGCAAAATGGCAGCGGTCAACGTTTGGCCCCGTACCGCAGAAGTAAGGCTGATAGATACTGCTCGGAAAACGAGAAGCGCGCTTGTCTACGAATTTCAGAACTAGGTTTCAATACTTCGAACGGCACGTCACGGTGAAGTCTTTATGAGCACACGGAAATACAAGCCTTTGCCCAATCTGATCGCAGCGGTCGTTTCGGTCTCGATCATTGCGTTTCTGATGGTCTATGTACGACTCGATGGAACCGTTGACTATTCGATGATCTTTCGGGACTGGCTCGTCGGCGTTCTGGTGTTCTCTGGTTTGATCTTGGTCACCACGCAGTCGAAAATCGCCTCTCGCCCTGTATCGTCGGCCGCTTTCATCGCTTTCTTAGGCTCTTTCATCTGGGTCAGCTACAAAGGCCTCCAAAATTACACTACAGATGGTCACGTAGACTCGTCGGATCTCTCGATCTTTCTCGAACGGCACTTGCTTGTTTTCCTTCGGGTCTCTGCTTTCTTGGTACCCCTTTTTGGCATTCTCGTTTTCTTTTTGATAGGCCTGCTTCGCTTTATATCAAACAAATTGGTCGGGTCGGATGAACTGGAAGGATTAGATTAGGCATGGCGTTTCGGAAACGTGGCTGATCGACCTTGAATCGGAACACGTCGAGCTTCATATCTCGCCGAATGAAACGGATTACGGCTTCGTCAAGATCTTTCTCCGCGGCGAGAATGCCGTTTCCGAAACCCTACCCGCCCTCAATCTTTCCGTCAGCGATATTCTCGGCTAGCTCCCGACGGCCCATTTGTCCCAGGCGGCTTTTGCGATGCGGGCGATGACCGCGTCTCGGGTCTTTTCGTCCGCCCGCGAGTCGCCGACCAGAACCGCGATCAGGATGCGTCGCCCCGAAGGCGTTGTGATTATACCAACGTCGTTCGCCGTCGGCGTCACGCCATCGAAAGTGCCGGAGCTTCCCGTCTTGTGGGCAACGACGGTTCCGGGCGGAAGCATTCCCTTTAGCCTGTTCGCTCCCGTCCATGTCTCGGTCATAAATCGAAGCAGAAGATCTGCGTGCGGTTTGGTCAATGCGCGGCCTGCGGGCGAATCCGCCACGGAAGCTTCGTGCAGCTTTTCAAGCAATGCGGCGGCCCCCTTCGGCGTCGTCCAGTTCGCGGCCTGCCGCTCGATGTTGTTCGAAAATTCCTTGTGCGTGTAGGTGACATTCATCGCCTCGACGCCAACCGACGCGAGATATGCATTCACGCCCTCGGCACCGCCCGCAACCCGCTGCAAAACATCCGCCGCCGTCCCGTCGCTTTCGGAAACTGCGAATGCGATTAGATCCCTGAGTTCGTGTCTCGATGAAAGTAAGTATCCGTCGGAGTGCTCGGCCTTATCGCGAATCGGCGAGTGCATCCCGCGTCGGACAAACTCATCTTTTTCAATTGTGATCGTCTGATCTAACGAAAGCCTACCATCTTCGACCTGCTTCAAAACCGCCATCGAGATCGGCACCTTGACGACGCTCTGCATCGCGAACCGCTCGTCCGCATTGAGCTCGGCCGATTCGCCCGTTTCGATTACGCGAGCATACACGCCGACCCTGCCCTGCGAGTCCTTCGCGATCTCGGCAAACGCACGCTCAAGGTCGGCGTCGCGTTTCGCTGCCGGAACGGGCGTCGGCGAGGGCGGCGTTGCGGTATTCGCCGCAGGCTCCGCGGAGCACGAGATCAAAAACAAAACGCTGAAAGCGATCAATGTAAAACCAAATTGTCTCATTGCTTAAACGAGTGTGCCGAAGATGCCGGCATCGAAAGAGTAAAGCTCGTGGTGCGTCGCGATGACCATCTCGCCCTTCGCCGAAAAGCAAAGCCCGACCGGGGCGTGGGCCGATGCGATCCATTCGACCTCTTTTGCCGGCGAAACCCGGAAAATGCCCTGCCGTCCCTGATGGTTCGCGGCCAGATAGATATTGCCGTCGCGGTCGAAAGCCAGCCCCTGCGGCCGGCCGAACGCTCTGAGAAACGTTTCAACCCGCCCTTGCCCGTCAACGGCGTAAATGGCATCGCGGCTGGCAAGCCCCGGCGCGGTAACATAAAGCCGATCGTCCGGCCCGAACGCTAAATGAAATGCCGCGACCGAGGGCTCGATCATCGCGAATTGCTCGGGAATTCCGCCCGGCTCCGAGCGAAAGATCGTCCCCGAGCGGTCGCCGACGTAGATCAGGCCGTCCTTGTCAAAGGCTATCCCCGTCGCGATGCCGAGTCCGCTCGATATCCGCATCGCCTCAAGGTCATTATCAATGACATAAAGCTCGCCGAGCGCCCGGTTCGTTACGTAAAGCTTGCCGTCCGGCCCAAATGCGAGCCCGCTCGGGTTCATCACCTGAACCGGCAGCTCGTCGAGATATCCGTCGGGCTCAAGTCGGTAAAGCGTGTTCGTAAGCTGCATCCCGCGGCCGCCCGAGCGCATTGCGTAGATCGCCCCCGTTTCCGGATCGACCGCCGGAGAGCTGACGTTGTGAAGCCCCTCTGCCCTGGCATTCGCAAAGCCGTGGCCGAAAGGTGGCGTAATGTCGATGCCCGATTCAACGATGCATTCCGGCTCGCCCGAGAAAGCCTCGGGAAGCTGGGCGATGATCCGCTTCGGCCCGGCGGCCTTGATAACGGCCTCTTGCCCCCCGACCGTTACATTCAGCAGACGCGGCTCGATCACAACGCCGGCCGGGTATATATGCACATAGCCGTTCGCAGCCGCAAATTGCGGTTCGATTCGTTCGATTCGCGGGCCAAAGGTCATAGCTTCTTGCCAAATTCTACGATGCTCGCCGCAAAGTGTCGAACCCGACCCCGAATTAAAGCAAAACGGGCAAAAAAGCATTGACCGCGGACGCTAAAACAGTTTAAACTATGTTTAGCCGTAGGATGCTAAAAATGCTCTGCGGCCCACCCCTGTCCACAACGCCGGCCACGAACTGCCGGAACTCGCAGTAGATAATTGGGAAAATGCGGCCCGTCGCGGCTTGATGTTCGCCCCGCCATTTCCCGCAGAATTATGCTCAATAGAATTGACGATCTCCTTCGGATGGCGATGAGCTTCGGTGCTTCCGACCTGCATTTGCGGGCCGGTGCGGTGCCGGTCATTCGCGTCAATGGCGAACTGAAACTGCTCGGCGGAGCTGCGAAGCTGACCCAGGAAGAAACGCTCGAGATGGCTTTCTCGATGATGTCGAACCGCCAGAAGCAGCATTTCAAGGACGTTTTTGAGGTCGATATCGGTTACGGCGTAAAGGGCCTTGGCCGTTTCCGCGTCAATATCTTCCAGCAGCGAAACTCGATCGGCATCGTTGCCCGTGTTATTTCGGACAAGATCTCGAACTTTGCCGAACTCGGCCTGCCGCCCATTCTCAACAAGGTCTCGGAGGAGATGCGCGGCCTGATACTCGTAACAGGAACCACCGGTTCGGGTAAATCCACGACCCTTGCCGCCATCGTCGATCACATAAACGAGGTCCGCAATTGCCACATCGTGACCATTGAGGACCCGATCGAATTCCTTCACAAAGACAAAAAGTCTTACATAACCCAACGCGAGGTCGATGTTGATACCCGCAGCTTTGCCGAAGCCCTTCGCGGAAGCCTGCGTCAGGACCCGGACGTCATCCTCGTCGGCGAAATGCGCGACCTTGAGACCATCGAAACGGCCCTTGTCGCCGCCGAAACAGGCCATCTCGTGCTCTCAACGCTCCATACGCTCGATGCCCAGGAGACGCTCACGCGAATAATCTCGGCATTTCCGCCATATCAGCAAAAGTCGATCCGGATTCAGCTTGCAGGGCTTTTGAAGTCCGTTATTTCTCAGCGTTTGATGAAAACTGCCGAAGGCAGCGGGCGAATCCCGGCGGTCGAGGTCCTGATCTCGACTCCGCTCATCCGCGACTACATCCTTCACGAGGACAAGACGTCGTCGATCCGAGACGCCATCGCGGCCGGAACCTCGCAATACGGTATGCAGACCTTCGACCAGTCGCTCTTCTATCTCTATTCCTCCGGGCTCATCACACTCGAAGAGGCGCTTCGCGGTTCGACCAATCCGGACGAATTCCGGCTGCGGCTCGCTGGGATCCAGAACACGACGGCCATGGCAAAAGAATCAATGGAGAAAGCCAGCGGCGTCGCGACGATCCAGGACCTAATCATACGGTGATAGTCGCCCAGATCTGATCAGAGATGGCCGGAACCACCGGCCATTTCGGGCTTTTTGGGTTGCCGGGCGGCGGACGAAAAATGCCGGAAGTGCCGATTTTTTAATAGTTTTCGGGTTATAAACCTTGACACTTAGGGCTGCCCGCGTGTAAATTTTAGTTTTACCTGAACAAGCCTGCACATCGCCTGTTCGAAGCCTTGTTTAGAACTGGACCGGGGCAGCTTGGTACTGAGCCAGTGCTCTTTCCGGTAACTCAATCGATCACTGGCAGTTAACCGGCATTGCCCCGCCGCTGGCAAAACCGGATTCGGGTAAATTTGACGCGGCAAACACTATTTACAGGAACGTTTAAACACATTTAATGGCAACTGAGGTTAACAAAGCAGTGGACGAGACCGAGAACGGTACCGCCGCGGCGAAAGAAGTAGCGGAAACGGCAAAGGCAGAAGCGGCTCTCGAGGCCGCCGAGGAGGCAACGGGCTCCACCGAGATCGACTTTGGCGCGATCCTCGAGCAGTTCGAGCAGGACCAGGTGACGTATCACTCCGGTGATATCGTCGAAGGAAAAGTGGTCGGGGTTTCCGACCGCGGCGTCCTTGTCGATTTCGGCTACAAAAGCGAAGGGCTGATTCCGGGCGACGAGTTTCCGGAAGGTGCAGAGTCGTCGGTGAAGGTCGGCGACATGGTCGAGGTGATGATCAAGAACATCTCGACGGGCGATGCCCCGCCTGCACTCTCTCGCAATGACGCTGTTAACCGCAAGGTTTGGGCAGACATCGAAGAGGCATACAAGAACGAGCAGCCGATCGTCGGCAAGATCGTCAGCAAGACCAAAGGCGGCCTTAACGTTGACCTCGGCGGTGTGGAGGCGTTCCTTCCCGGTTCGCAGATCGATTCGCGGCCGGTAGGCAATCTTGATTCTTACATCGGCCAGGACATCGAGGCCCAGATCATCAAGTTCAGCCGCAAGCGTAACAACATCGTTCTTTCGCGAAAGGTCATCACCGATCAGGTGATCAATGAGCAGAAGGCCGAAACGCTCGGCCAGATCGAGGTCGGCCACGTTGTCGAAGGAACGGTCAAAAATCTTACCGAATACGGTGCTTTTGTCGATATCGGCGGCATCGACGGCCTGCTTCACGTTACTGATATGTCGTGGGGCCGGGTCCAGAACCCGGGTGAAATGTTCAAGCCCGGTGACAATGTTCAGGTAAAGGTCATCAAGCTCGACCGCGAGAAAGAAAAGATCTCGCTGGGCTACAAGCAGCTTCATCCCGACCCGTGGTCAACGGTGGTTGAGTTCTATCCGGTCAACACCAAGCTGACGGGCAAGGTCTCGTCGGTTGCCGATTACGGCATCTTCGTCGAACTGCAGCCGGGAGTTGAGGGGCTTGTTCACGTTTCGGAGATCTCCTGGTCCAAGCGTCCGGGCAGCCCGAAGAAGCATTATCGCCGCGGCGATGAGGTCGAGGTCCAAGTTCTAGGTGTCGATACCGAAGAACGCCGGATCAGCCTCGGAATGAAGCAGCTGCAGGAGAATCCATGGGATTCGGTCGCCGCTCGCTTCCCGGTCGGAACGAAGATCCGCGGAAAGGTCCGCAATCTAACCGATTTCGGAGCCTTCGTTGAGGTCGAGGACGGAATCGACGGCCTTGTTCACATTTCGGATATCACCTGGGGCCGCAAGCTCAAGCATCCGAAAGAACTGCTCAAGAAAGATCAGGAAGTTGACGCCATCGTCACGAATATCGACATTCATGGCCAGCGGCTTTCGCTCTCGATGAAAGACCTGACGCCGAGTGCATGGGAGTCGTTCATCGCGACCCACAAGCCGGGTGATACGGTTCGCGGCAAGGTCTCGAGGTTCACGAATTTCGGCGTCTTCGTCGAACTCGGTGAAGGGCTCGAAGGGCTCTGCCACATCTCGGAACTCTCGGACGAGCGTGTCGAGAAGGCCGAGGACGTCGTTCAGGTCGGACAGGAGATGGACTTCAAGATCCTCCGCATCGAGAACGAAGAGCAGAAGATCGGCCTCTCGCATCGTGCTGTCGGCAAGGACGACGAGCCGATCGTCGATACCCGCCAGTACACGAGTGTGGCAAAGGGCGGTATGGCTTCGCTTGGCGAACTCGCCAATCTGAAGTTTGGTTCGGCTGCACAGCCGGCCGAGGAGAAGAAGGCAGAGCCGAAGGCCGAGAAAAAGGTTGAGCCTGCAGTAGAGGAAAAGGCCGAGGAACCCGCGGCGGAGGCTGAAGAAGCCCCGGCCGCGGAGGCTCCGGCAGAAGAGACGGCAGAGGCAGCGGCCGAAGAAGCTGCTGACGCTCCGGAAGCGGCCGCCGAAGAACCGGCTGCCGAAACTGAAACTCCCAGCGAAGCTGAATCATCGAACGAAGAAGCAGAGGAAACGACTGCGTAGTTCCGGTCGCTTTCAAACAGAACGGGAGACTTTGCAATGACAAAAGCAGACCTGGTCGAGCGTGTCGCGGTTGAAGCGGAACTAACAAAAAAGGATGCCGAGCAACTGGTGGAGATCGTGCTCGACAGCATCATCCACTCGCTCAACGAGGGTGAAAAGATAGAACTTCGCGGGTTTGGGAGCTTCCGCATTCGCGAACGAAATTCACGAAAAGGCCGCAACCCGAAGACCGGTGCGGCAGTGGACATCCCGGCAAAACGCGTCGCCTATTTCAAACCGGGCAAAGAACTTAAGGAACTTATAAACAACGAGAGCTAAAGGCTCACCGATCAGAAAATGAACAGGTCGCCGCGGCGGCCTTTTCTTTTTGCCTGTCCCTTGTCCAGCCTATAAGGTCAGCCGTAAGCGGCGAATCTTTCGCGACCAATGTCAGATGGTCGCGTTCGTAATATCTAAGGTATTCGACCGCCTGCCCCGCTTTGCAACGCTCGTCAACGAAGACCTGCTGAAGTTCGGGCAGAACAAGTTCATCGGTCAACCCCTGTGCGATCATCACCGGTGCCGGTATCGGCCGGTTGGGCGTATTCTCCTTTAGCCTTTCGCCGAGCGGGCCGCTCGTCGGGTCTTTCGCGAAGATCGTTTCGCCTGTAATGAACGTCTCGGCAACGAGAAAAAGAGCTTCGGTCCCGGCCAAACACCGCGAGGACATATCGCAGACGACGGGACGGGCCAACGGCTTGATGTACTCCTCAAATTTTACGTTAGGGTAAGTCCCGCTGTATGCAGAAATAATGTAGGACGAAAGGATCTTTCCGACATGCGTCTTCTCTGCTGCTTTGACAAGCCCGGGCAGATCTGTCGCCGGAGCGAGAGCCGCAACGCCGTTTATCTTCACGTCCGGCGCGTAGCTCGGGGCGAGAATGCCGGTCCAGAGTGCCGCATTCCCACCCTGCGAATGCCCCCAAACAACCACGTTGTCAGAAACATTGATATTTTCGATCTGCTTGAGCGCCCGGATGGAATCAAGTGCCGAGCGAGCTTGCCCTTCGCCGATCAGATACGGATGCGGGCCTTCGGTCCCAAGCCCGATATAATCCGTCGCGACGATGACCCAGCCCTCGTTAAGAGCTTCCTCAAGTGCCGGAACATTCGCAAAGGGCTCATCGAGAACCGAGGGGGCGCAAGCAGGGTCGAAGCCGGTCGTTCCGTGAGTCCAGGCAATGATCCCCGCCGGTTCCGCCTTTCGCTCTTTTGGTGCGAGGACGATCGCACTCGCCGGTGCGGTGGTACCGTCAAAACGGGTCGTAGAGTAAAGCAACCGCCAACCATTCGCGTTTGCCGGCACCATGCGGGTAAAGGGTTCTATCTTTACGAGCTTGCCGGGAGAGGCTGGGAACTCCGAAGAGCGCAGGTAAAAGTCATCGGGTCGAGCAGGCTTCGTCACCCACCAAAGAACCGCAATAACAACCAGTGCCAGAAGGACCGCTCCGGCCAAGAGCTTAACGAGGAACCTGAGCCAGCGTTTCATATTCTCCTCCCCCTAACTCGATCCAGAAAAAAGCTACGCCGACGAACTCTCGGCCTTTTTCGGCTCGGTGCGATCGGGCTTTAGTGAACGGTCGATCGCTTCGTCCTCGATCTCGCCGCCCGGTGAGACCGGAATGTCGGCCGGGTTAATATACTTCATTCCCCGCTCTTCGCTGTCGAGCTCATCGGGCGTTATTTTGTATTGCCCCGACTGCGGCGGTGTGTAGCCCGGATAATCGACCCGCGAATGGTAGATCGCGACGAGCGACCGGATCATCGCTTCGCGGATCTGCGTCAGCTCGCGGAGCGTCAGGTCGCATTCGTCAAGCTGGTCGTCGCTGACGATCGCATCGATGATCTTGGTGACGATGAACCTAATGTTCTCGGGTGTCGGCTCGGCAAGCGAGCGGGCAGCGGCTTCGCAGCTATCGGCGATCATCATTATCGCCGCCTCGCGAAACTGCGGCTTCGGCCCCGGATAGCGAAAGTCATTCTCGCTTATCTCATTCTCATCGCGGGCTTCGGCCTGCGCTTTCTTGAGAAAATAATGGAGTGTCCGCGTTCCGTGGTGCTGCGGAATAAAGTCGATGATCCGCTGCGGCAAGCCCATTTCCTTCGCCAGCTTTATGCCGTAGGTGACGTGGCTGATGATGATCTTCGCACTTTGGGCCGGCTTGAGCCGGTCGTGCGGGTTTTTGCCGAGTTGATTTTCAACGAAGTGTTCCGGGGCCGCAGACTTCCCGATGTCGTGATAAAGAGCTCCGATCCGCGAGAGAAGTGCATTGCCGCCGACGACGCGGCAGGCCTCTTCGGCAAGCTGGCCGACCGCATGCGAGTGCTGATTCGTGCCCGGTGCACGCAGTGCAAGTTGGCCAAGTGCCGGAAGGTCTGCGTTCGAAAGCTCGAGCAGCTTAACGTCCGTAAGAATTCCGAAAACATTCTCGAAGACCGGGAGAAGAACAGCAGTGAAGGCCGCGGTCAAAACGCCGCTCGCAAGCCCGCAGGCGATCGAGAGCAGGATCGTGTTAAGAATGAACGGCTGCTGGGTAAAGGCGATCAAAGCGACGGCAACTCCGGCGCTTGCTCCGCCGACCATCGCTCCGGCCAAGGTCACGGTCTGCCGGCTGCGGTAACGGCCGATGCCGTACGTTGCGACCGACGAAGCGATGATCGCATAGACCGTGAATTCGAATCCGCGGGGTGCCAAAAAACCTGCCAGAACCGCCGAGAAGAGTCCCGTGAAAAGTGCCGTTCTCCGATCGGCAAGCAGCGTCATAACTAGGCTGCCGAATGCGAACGGTATCGCGAATCCCCAGATGCTCGGGTCGTTCATTGGCGCCCGGATATTCTGGGTCGCCGTGAATTCAGCAAGCCTAAAGAACATCGCCATCAATAGCACCTGCGTCAGCGTGATCGAACCGAAAAGTGCAAACGTCTTTGACTCAGACAGCGCAAGCCGCGGCACGATTCCGCGGTGCTCGATGAACTTCCAGGCGATCCAATAGAGCGCTGAAATTAGAAGCAAAAGGCCGAAGAACCTATTCCAGACACGAGTGTTCGCGTAATAATTCTCGACCGCTGATATCTGTGAAAGTGCGGCCGGCGAGATCGTTTCGCCCTGTGTCACGATCCGGTCGCCGCGTTTTAGCGAGACGGCAACAGGCTCGACGCTTTCCGCTACGGCTTGGCGGGCGGCTTCCGTCGCCGAACTATCGTAAACAACACTCGGCTGAATGAGCGGAGCCGTCGCGGCATAAAATGCCTCAGCTTCCTGTTCGGAAAGGCTTCGGATCTGCCCGATGCCCTCCTTGAGCTTTGCCCGCGCTTCGGAAAGAGCGGTCATCGTTGTCATCGGCCGTGTTGCTTGACGCATCTCGGTCGGCCGCTGCCGATCTACGATGATTATCTCGCCTTGTAGAAACTGCCTGTCCTGGTCGCCAAAGATATCTCCGCCCGAGTTCTCGCGAAGAAGGCGCGTGATGGCCTCGATCTCATTCGATGTGAAGCGTCGCTGGGCAAACACATTGCCGAGTTCCCTTCCGCCCGCTCCGCTCCACTCAACACTCGCCGGGGCGGCATTCGCATTTGCCCGGTTGGCAGCCGGAGCAGTTTCCGTCTTTCTTTGAAGGTCTTCCCATGCGGAACGGAAGCTCTGCACCGCTTCCTCGGCACGGCGCGGTTCATAAACGAATATCGGCCGCTCGGCGTCGCGGGCAACCTGCCTTATCCGTTCGGTTTCGGCTTCGTCAACGAAGTAAATATCTGCGGGCGAGAGTATGGTCTCGCGGGCCACGTCCCCGGCCTTATAGCCGGACCCGCCGATCGAACGCGAGAACGGATTCTCGATCAGAAAAGTGGTCGAAAGGGCGAGAATGGCAAAACCGATCCAGAATCGCTGGGCGGACGTGAGTTTAAGGAAAGGCCCACGGATGGCCTCGGCCGCTTTTGTCAGGTAGCGGCCGGCGGGAGATCTGAGGTCCTCCATCTTCTGCTTCATAGTTCCGCTCCCGTTCTAGACCGATTGCGTTGCTGCGAGTTCCGAGGAACCGATCGCGATCCCGATCTTTGAAAGCATCTCACCGAGACCTTCGCCGCGAATAGCTGAAATTGCCACGCAATCGCGGTTGCTGTCAAGCGTTACCTGCCGGCGAAGTTCGTCCAACGCCTCCGGCGATGCGGCGTCTGCTTTGTTCAGGACGACGATCTCGCGAAACTTGCCGTAGCCCAATTCGCCGATGATCTTCTCAACCGAATCGATCTGCTGAAGTGCCCGCGGGTTTGCCGCATCGACCACATGAAGCAGCAGATCGCTTTCCTGTATTTCTTCGAGCGTAGCACGGAATGCGGCGACCAGGTCCTTCGGCAGGTCGCGGATGAACCCGACCGTGTCGTTGATGATCACTTCCCGCTCTTCGGGCAGCCGCAGCCGCCGCGAAGTCGGGTCGAGCGTCGCGAACATCTTTCGCTCGGCATAAACCTCGGAACGCGTCAGGATGTTAAGCAGCGTCGACTTCCCTGCGTTCGTATAGCCGACCAGCGAGATGACCGGAAGGTCGCGCTGAACGCGGGCTTTTCGCCGCTCCTGTCGCTGACGGGCTAACCCTTCGACCTGCTTCTCTAACTGAGAGATCCGGTCGCGGACACGCCGGCGGTCGGTTTCGAGCTTGGTTTCACCCGGGCCTCGGCCGCCGATGCCGCCTGCCAGCCGCGAAAACGCTGAATCCTGGCCCGCGATCAAACGCGGGAGCATATATCGGAGTTGGGCCAGCTCTACCTGGAGCTTACCTTCCCGCGACTGTGCCCGCTGGGCAAAAATATCAAGAATAAGCTGAGGCCGGTCGATCACCTTGAGGTCAGTCGCCTTTGAGATCTCGCGGACCTGCGCCGGCGAAAGCTCCTGATCAAAAACTATCAGGTCAGCACCGAGCTGCATCGAGCGGATAAGCAGGTCCTGTAATTTGCCTCGGCCAAGCACTGTCTTTGGATCGACCTGCGGCCGCCGCTGAATTATTGTGTCAACGACCATCACATCCGCCGAAAGAGCAAGCTCGCGAAGCTCGGCCATCGATTCTTCAGCGTCCATCGCCGCTCCGGTCGAGATTCCGACAAGGATCGCTCGCTCGCGGGAGCCCTGGCCGCTGCGTGCGGTCTTGCGAACGCGAACCATCTCGCTCTCAAGCGAAGTGATGAGCTCGATAAAATCGGTTTCAAGATTTGCCGGTATCGCCGGCGGCAAAAATGCGAACGGTTCAGAGTCGCCATTGCTCGCTATCGCTTCTGCATTGCCCGGCAGGAGATGGGCAGCGTGAACAAGGCCCGGAAGCCCCGTGCCGCGATCAACCTGGATGATCGCCATCAGGTCGAGCCGAAGCAAGGCAAGGTCGGTCAGGTCGTCCTGCGTCAGCTTTTCATTCTGCAGATGAGTGTGAACGCACCGCAAGCCGCGGAAACGTCCCGAGCCCGCACGCGAACGGCCGAAGTCCGGCATCTCGATGCTCTTCGCATCGCCGACCATCACATATTCGACCTGCCCCTTGCGGTTGATCAGCACGCCAACCTGCCGGCCGGTCTCGTTCGAGATCTCCGACATCTGGCGGGCTAATTCATTTGAGATGATGGAGTCCTGCGGAACCCGCCGCGACGCGAGCTTTTCGATCCGCTTTAGCTGATTGTGCTTAAGCCCCTTGACGAAGCCGTGGACAGTACTGATATCGCTACCTCCGAATAAGTATTATAACAGATAACGGAATGCTCACCTTGGGCTTCGCAGGCCGCGACCGGTTTGATTAGCGGTTTTCAATTCGCGATAATTTCCTTTTACACAAATGTCCAGCAACTTATCACCGAACGCGAGCTACAGCGTCACCCTTCGCGTAAAGATCCAAAACAAACCCGGGAAGCTCGGCGAGATCACCACCGCCATCGGCCGGACCGGCGGCGACATCGAGGGTATCGACATCGCTAGCGTCGGCCGTGATTTCCTGGTCCGCGATATCACCGTTAATGCCTCGAGCGAAACACATGACAAAGAGATCATCGAATCGCTCCGGGATATCGACGGCGTTGAGGTCATCCACGTCAGCGACCGGACGTTCCTCATGCACCTCGGCGGAAAGATCGAAATGGTCTCGAAAGCTCCGCTCAAAACCCGGTCCGATCTTTCAATGGCATATACGCCCGGCGTCGCCCGCGTCTGCCAGGCCATTCACAAAGACCCCGAAAAGGTCTTCAACCTGACCATCAAGAAGAATACCGTCGCGGTCGTCTCCGACGGTACGGCCGTTCTCGGGCTTGGCGACATCGGCCCGGCGGCGGCAATGCCGGTGATGGAAGGCAAGGCTCAGCTCTTCAAGGAATTCGGCGGTGTCGATGCCTTCCCGATCTGCCTTAACACCAAAGACCCGCACGAGATCGTCCAGACAATAAAGAACATTTCGGTCGCCTTCGGCGGCATCAATCTTGAGGATATCTCCGCACCGCGTTGCTTTGAGATCGAGGAACGGCTCAAGGAAGAACTCGACATCCCGGTCTTTCACGATGATCAGCATGGCACCGCCGTTGTCGTGCTGGCGGCTTTGATCAACGCTCTGAAGATCGTCGGCAAGCGGATGGAGGATATCAAGGTCGTGGTCAACGGCATCGGTGCTGCCGGCGTCGCCTGCTCGAAGATCGTAATGGCGGCCGGAGTAAAGAACATCGTCGGCTGCGACACCGTCGGCTCGATCTATGACGGCCGCAAGGAGCATATGAACTGGGTCAAGGATTGGTACGCCCGCAATACGAATCCGAACAAAGAGAAAGGCACTGTCCACGATGTGATCGCCGGTGCGGACGTATTCTTCGGCCTCTCAGCACCCGGAACGATCACAGTCGAAGACCTTAAAAAGATGAACTCCGATCCGATCGTTTTCGCGATGGCGAACCCGGTTCCTGAGATAATGCCCGAAGAGGCCGAGGGCCATGTGGCCGTAATGGCGACCGGGCGATCGGACTACCCGAATCAGATCAACAATGTTCTTTGCTTTCCCGGTATCTTTCGGGGAGCATTGAATTGCCGTGCCTCGCGGATAAATGAACAGATGAAACTTGCCGCCGCGAACGCTATCGCGGGCATTATCGGCGATGATGAGCTGCATCCGGATTACATCATCCCGTCGGTATTCGACCGGCGCGTCGGCGAGGCCGTAGCCGCCGAGGTCGAAGAGGCAGCGTATGCTTCGGGCGTTGCTCGCCGGAGCCGTTCAACGGCGGAGACCGAGTTCTGACCTTGAGCGGCGACAAAATTATTACAACCTCAAATCGGCTCCGGGCTTACGCTTCGGGGCCGTTTTTGTGTATATTGCAGTTGTTCGCCCTGCATTCGTTTGTTTGTTGATCGAATGATGACACCGGAACGCCTGAGATCTTTATCCGTCGAGGAAGTGGCAAATTCTCTGACCCACGGCTTTGGGCTGCTTCTCAGCATTGCAGGTTTCGTCTTTCTCCTCGCACTGGCAATAACTAAAGGCGACGTCTGGCACATCGCCAGTGCGGTTGTTTACGGACTCTCGCTGGTGATTCTTTACGCAGCCTCGACGCTTTACCACTCTGAGGTCGAACCCGGCCGCAAGCACGTTCTCCAACTCGTCGATCATTGCTGCATTTATCTGCTGATCGCCGGAAGCTACACTCCTTTTCTTTTGGTTTTGATGCGGGACACGCTGGGCTTCGGGCTGCTTGCCTTCGTTTGGGCGTTCGCACTTTTCGGCATCGCGATGAAGGTCATTTTCCGTGGACGGTTCAACGCCGCGGGTGTGGTTTCGTATCTCGCGATGGGCTGGATCGGCATCATCGCGATCCATCCGCTCTATCTGATGCTCGGCTGGGAACCGCTCGCACTCGTCCTTGGCGGCGGTGCAAGCTATTCGCTTGGCGTCATATTCTTCGGCTGGCACAGCCTCCGCCACCATCATGCAATTTGGCATGGTTTCGTCCTCGGCGGCAGCATTCTTCATTACCTCGCCATCGTGCTTTTTGTCGTACGCTGATCTGAGCGGCGATCGCCGATTTTGTGTCCCAAGCGTTTTTGGGCTAATATTCCTCTACTTTTCTTTAACTCGGACCTGATAGCCTGTAGATCATCGGGCTTTTTTCACCGGATCGTTCGCGGCATCTCACAACCGCCGCAAAACGATCCTTGGCTTTTCAATTGGAGGACACAAATGAGATCTATCAAGACCGGTTTATCCGCTTTTCTTTTGCTCACTTTCCTGAGCGTCTCGGCCTTTGCAGCCACCTTTACCGTAACCAAAACTGCGGACACCAATGACGGCACATGTGATGCCGACTGCTCGCTCCGCGAAGCGGTGGCGGCCGCGAATGCGGCAGGTTCGGACGACTCGATCGTCTTTTCGAGCCTTTTTGACTCACCGCAGATCATTACACTTTCCGGTACCGAGATCGTGATCAACAATGCCGGTGCTCTGACGATCACAGGACCGGGAGCGAACCTACTTACGGTCAGCGGCAACAACACGAGCCGCATTTTTCAGAATACGGTCGGGGCAGTAACTTCAATGAGCGGCATGACCTTGACCGGCGGCAACGGGGTCAGCACTTTCAACAACAATAGCGGCGGTGCGATACAGAATTCCGGAACCATGACCCTTACCGCGATGATAATCACCGGAAACACGACCTCCGGTTCGGCCGGCGGGATAAGGAACAGCAGTACGGGCAGCCAGCTAACCATCAACGGCTGTATCATTTCGAACAACACCTCGACCGGTAGTTCGGCCGGCGGTGTCCAAAACTTCAGTACCAGCACATTGATCGTGAATAATTCGACTTTTACTGGTAATTTGAGCGGCGGCGGTTCGGTCGGCGGCGGCGCGATGCAGGTTAACGGAACGGCGCGTATCACCAACTCGACCTTCTCGGGAAATACAAGCAACACGACGGGCGGAGGCGGTGCTCTGAACGTAAACGGTAGTTCGATCGTGATCACGAACGTGACCATCAGCGGAAACACTTCGCCAAACAACGGTGGCGGCATTCATCGTGGCTCTACGAACGTCAATTTCTTCATTCGCAACTCCATCGTCGCTGGAAACAACGGCACAGCGGCCTCGCCCGATGTAACGAACTCGACCGGAGGCCTCCAGTCCGAAGGAAACAACATTATTGGGAACGTAGGCACAAGTACCGGTTGGGTGGCTTCGGATCTTTTGAACACCGCACCCGTGCTTGGCCCGCTTGCCGATAACGGCGGATTTGGACAAACTTTCCTCCCGCAGGCAGGCTCACCGGCGATCGACGCCGGGCAAAACTGCGTCCGCGATCTGACCTGTTCCGCCAACAATCCGCCGGCTGCCGTAACTGAGGATCAACGTGGCGTTTCCAGGACAACAAACGGGAACGTTGATATCGGCTCGGTCGAGGTTGCGTCCGCTGTTCCGGTCAGCGTTGGCGGACGAGTATTTTCTAGTGTGGGTGTTGCACTCCCGCTCGCACTTGTCTCGGTCACGGACGGCAACGAAACCCGGTACTTCATCACCAATAGTTTCGGGTATTACAGCTTTGAAGGGTTGACGGCCGGAACCGAGTACACGGTCTCTGTCAACAGCAAGGCCGCGTCGTACACTCCGCAGGTCGTTACACCCGCGAACGACATATCGGATCTTGATTTTCTGCCGGCAATGATGCTTAAGGCGGACGAGAAATAAAAAGGCGGGCTCCCACCCGCTCTTCATTCGCAAAACTTATATCCCATCCCGTGAACGGTCTGTATATGTGCAGGCCGTTTCGGATTTTCCTCGAGCTTTTGCCGAAGCCAGGCAATATGAACATCGACCGTCCGCGTCGAGGGCATCGCGTCGTAGCCCCAAACGTGGTCGAGCAGTTCATCCCGCGAATGGACCACACCTCGGTTCTCGACCAAAAAACGCAAAAGCTTGAACTCCATCGCCGAAAGCTCGACCGGTTCGCCGCTTCGCCGGACCTCGGCACGAGCTAGATCGATCGTCACATTTCCGAACGCCGCCGCACCGTTGATCGGATCCTTCACGCTTCGCGACCGCCTCATCAATGCCTCGATCCGCGCCAGCAGCTCTGCCACCTCAAACGGTTTTGTCAGGTAATCGTCGGCCCCGAGCTTGAGCCCGAGCACCTTGTCGATCGTTTCGCCCTTTGCCGTAAGCATCAGCACCGGCGTTTCGACCCCGCGGCGGCGAAGGTCGCGGCAAACGTCGTAGCCGTTCTTTTTCGGGAGCATTATGTCGAGGATGATCAGGTCGAAGTTATCCGACGTAGCCGAGCGGAACCCGGCCTCGCCATCTGCCGCCGAAACGACCTCATAGCCTTCGGCCGTTAACCGGTCGGTCAACGTCAGGATCAGTCCCTTTTCATCTTCGACAAGCAGGATCTTCATTGCTTCCGAGCTGCGGCCGGCAGTGAGATGGTGAACGTGCTGCCCTTCCCGGGCACGCTCTCGACCTCGACCGAACCGCCGTGCGCCGCCACGATCTCCTTTACGAGCGGAAGCCCGAGTCCGTTCCCGCTAATCTGTGAATCGACGACCTCACGCGAGCGGAAGAATGGCTCGAATATCTTCGTGCGATCCTTTTCCGCGATGCCGATGCCGTGATCCTTGACTGCGATACTCACTCGCCCGTTGCCGTTCGCCGCACGGATCTCAAGCCGCGGAGTCCCGCTCGAATACTTGACCGCGTTGTTTATGAGATTCTGGATCGCAAGGCTCAAAGCGGCACTATCTGCGTTTATGATCGGCAGGCTCGGTGCAACATCGACCGCGACCTCCGCCGACGAGGCGTCGATGACACCGCGGCATTCCTCGACCGCACTCCGAATGACCGCTCCCGCTTCTAATTCGGCAAAATTGTAGCGACGCCTGCCCGACCGTGCACCGGCAAATTCGAGTATCTGCTCGACCATTCCGGAAAGCTTCCGCCCCTCGCCCTTGATCAGCTCGCCGTAACGGGCTACTTGATCTTCACTCCGGGCGACACCATCGGCAAGGTTCTCGCCCGCGGAATAGATAACGGCCAGAGGAGTGCGGAACTCATGCGAAACGCTCGAGACAAAATCGACCTGCTTCTGTGCAAAGGTACGTGCCCGATTTGCCGAGATCGTGATGGCAAGAATGCTTCCTACGAGCAGTAAATAGATGCCTGCACCGATCGCAAGATTCTTTCGCTCCTCGCCGCGGATGTAATCGCCGATCGAGCCGGATGCATGCGTGACGTTTAGCGTCCACGGCTGTTCGTCGGCCGGCGTGGCGATCACCGCACTTCGCTGCCTCGTTCCATCCGTGCTCCGCATCTCGAATGTAAATGTGTTGTCGCGTTCGCGTGCAGGCGAGGGCGAGGTCGTCACCGTTGTGCTCTCGATCCGCTGATCGACGATGACGTTTGCCGGTGCGGCCGTCCGCCGGGGAAGATCCATCTCGCGGTTGGCGAAAAAGATCATCGTGTTCGGCCGCAGGTCGTAGAGCCCCGCCGAACCGTCCGGCTCGCCGCCATTCTCTCCGTAAACGATAGACCCGCCTTTGCCCGCGACTGAAAGCCGATATTCGCCGGAGGAGAAATGTTTTGCCGCAAGCTCCGGAAACATCCGCTCGGTCATCACCTTGCGGTTCAGCCGAATAACGATATGCCCTTCATTTTTCACCGGCTGCTCGGGAACCCCGATCGTTCTGCCGGTAACAGCAACACGCGGTACGCGATCGACCACGATCCGCTGAAAATGCCGCTCGCCCGAAACGATGGGCATCA
>CAZGLZ010000033.1:0-14422 GCA_964526245.1 uncultured Chloracidobacterium sp.
CCAAATAGGCTGTCCGGGATGTCCTCGTCTTTATAGATACGTGGCTTCGCCAGGCTTTCGCCGCCGATCTCATACTGTCCGGTCGCCGTGTTCGTGATAACGATACGGCCGTCTGGTGCGATCTGCGTCGAAAACCGTTCGCCTTTACGTTTCGCCGGCAGAGCGATGCCCATTTGGGCCGCCTGAGCCTGGATCTGCTTGTGCTGCGGGTTCGTCTCCGGGTCAAAGTCGTCAACGTCCTTCCAGATTCCGATAAGCTGATCCTGCTCTTTTGTAAGACGGTCCTGAATCCCCTTTTCCATGTCGAGAGCGGTTTGCCGGTCACGATTCATGATCTGGTTCTGCTGGTTGGCTATCTGAGCCTCGCGGCCCTGCTGCTGAGTCTCAAACTCGACGCGTTGTTGGGCCACAGGGATCATCTGCTCGGCATATCGCCGCTCGTTCCATCCTTTATTGAAGAATCCCGCACCTGCTCCGGTTCCGCCGAGGAGTAAGGCATCGGTCATGCTCATTCCCGGCTGGGCCTTGCTCATTCCATAAAGAAAGTTTTCAGCCAACTCCCGAACAAGGCCTTTCCATCCCTTATCCTTATTGGTCGGGTTATTATATTCGTCGTACCAATACTTCAATGCCTCTTGGGCGTCCTCGGGCGGCACGTTTCGTGCGATCGCCTTTGGGTCTGCCGGGCGTATCTCGGACGGCGACTGATAGCCGGCCATCGGCTGGATCGCGGTTGGCGTTTGCATCTGCGGAGCGAGTTGCTGCATTTGTGGAGATCCCGTTCCGCCGCCACCCTGGATGATGCCCGTCGCCCGTGTCGGATAATAGTCGGTCGGATTCCCTCCGCCTCCGCCAAGAGCGGTATCCATCGGTAACGGCGGGAACTGCCCCTGCCCGCCCGGCGGTAACGCGTTTGCTTCCGGTGCCGGACGTTCGGCCTGCGGATAAAACAAATGGTCAAGCGGGTTTTTCGGCGTGGCACCGGCAAACGGCGTCCGCGGCGACGGTTGGCTTACGGTCTGCGGCACCGGAGCGGTCGGCGTGACGGGCTGGCCTGCGGGCTGCGACGGCCCCTGCATCGCCGCCGCCTTCTTCGCCGCTTCCGGGAACAGCTTGGCATATATGTTGTACTTTACTGACATATCCGTCTCATTCTGAACAGGCCGATCTGCAATCGCGGCACTCGACCTCCTTCCCTCGAAGCTTTGCCCCGCATCTGCACGTCCTGATTTTCAATTTGGCTATCCGTTCCGACCAAGACTCGGGCCTCTTACGTTGCTTGGCTCCTGGTGTCATTATGACTCCGTGGTATGCAGGCGCGGGTCCCGCGTCGGTTTGAGTCCGCCCAGGTAGCTGACGACGTTGCCGAGGTCGTCCTTGACACAGACAGCCTCGAAGTTCATCCAGACCTCATCGTCCGCCCGGGCGAGGCGAAACTTCGCGTTGAAGTCAGTGCCTTCTGTTATTGCCCGCTGCCAACCGTCAACGAATTCCTCGCGGTCGGGCAAAGCGATGATGTTTCGCCAATTGGAGCCGAGTATCTGCTGGATGCCCTTTTGCGTCACCTTCAAGAATTCGGCATTAGCCCAAAGTAACGCACCGCTTTCGTTGCACTCAAATATCGGTGCCTCGACGGCTTGAAGCATCGCGCGACGAGCTGCCGTCTCACTGACGATCACTCGCTTCAACTCGAACAGGTCTTGTCCGATAGCGAGAAGCTTTTGCCGCAACGATATACCGTTCTCGAACTGCAACTCGTTCTTGATCTCGATCAGAGTCGTAGGCAGGTTGACCGCATCCTTCCACCATGTCCGGGTTGAAGCGACTCGTTTTTTCACATACCGTCGCCACAGAGTAAATATCGAACCGACCGCCGCGCCGATCGCGGCCAAGTAGGCCCAATACTCCGCAATGAGTGCGGCTAGTCCTTGCAGTTCGGGAGTCTGTGTTTCGAGAGCCATTGTTTTCATTTATTCCCCATGTGTGGGTGTCTAGTTACTTGTTCATCTCACTGGCCGGAATTGGCCCTTCATCCATTTGACGTCTGGAACACCAAGGTCACCTGCGAGAGAGTCCAGCTCCGGTGTGCTTTCGGCCTCACCGAACTCTGGCAGCTTGGGCTTCTCGGCGCTCTTTAGTTCCAGAACCGATACCGGCCGCGGCAGAAGCGGATGCCCTGGCCCGTGATACACGGTTGCGTTGAACCACGCATAGCCGTCGTAAGGACCGCGCTCGCGGTACTTTTCGATATAGGGAAATGTCGCCAAGAAAGAGTGCTCACCGCCGTGCTTGACCGCGTTAGCGATAACCGAGTTGTCCGGGCAGACGTAGAGCCAGACGAACGCATCTCGCGGCGGATCGTTGCCGTAGCCCAAGACCATTTCAGCGGCAAATATCACCGAGACGTTGTCCGGCTTGAAATAAAGCATTTCTCCGTCGCTTTCACGGCGGACCGGTGTCGGGTACTTGCCTTTGGTGTTGTACTGATCGTATATCGTCCCGTCATAGAACACTCCGCCATTGACGACGAAGCTCGGCGTTCTCGAGACCGGCGACGGTGTGCAGGGCAGTGGGGGCGTTGAAAGCAGGAACCCGCCGTGCGGTTTGTTGGCCTCCGGTTTGAACCCATCCTCGATCGCCGCTTTGTTGAGATCCGTCACACCCTGGTCGGCTAATGCGAGATGGGCATCGGTCATTGGCTTGTAGCCGTGGTGGGCGATGCCCTCAGGCGAGCGCTGCTGGATCTCGCTTGAGATCGGCACCGATCCAGGCGGGAACTTCGCCGCCGCCTTGATGATGTCCGGCATCGAGTCCTTCTTGAACGGGCAGGCCGCAAGCAATAGGGCCGCGAAAAGCAGTGATACTGTTAATAGCTTTCTGTTCATGGGTAGATCCTTATCTCGATCGGATACCGGTAGAGCGTGCTGTCGGCCGCGTAGATGTTTATGCCGCTCTGATTCGCTTCGGCGTATATCTCGACTCCTGACGGGTATGGATTAGCGTCGATCACCCTCGGCCAGATCTTCACTCCGGGATCGAAGGCAACGGAGAACGTGCCTTGAAAAAAACCCGCACCGGCGCGCGTCCACGTCACATCGACGCCAAGCGTGTTCTCCCTGACCAAAGCTGTCGGGTTTGATGTCCCGCTCTGGTCGATCTCCGCGACATAGGTCAGGTACGGGACCCCGCCCCCGCCGCCAGCTTCTAAGGCTTTAACGCGGGAACGTAGGTTCGTAACGATCTTCCAGAGTAAATTCATTATGCGTCGTACTCCGCAATGAGCGCCCTGCACTTCACGCCGGCATCGTTGCTGGAGGACGTAACCCACAAGCTGTAGCCGGTAGGGATGTGAGGAACACCGCTAACCGCTCCACCATTTCCGTTATCGGCCGGCGAGGTTGTGCCGATCAGATATTCCGCGGCAACAGACTGCCCCGGAGGCACGAGATACAAGGAGCACGTCTTGGCTCCTGTGCCGGAGTTGTTGAAGAATGTCAATGCGTTTGATCCGCCGATCGGGGTAGTTGTCAGTATTCCGATCTTGCCGGCCGGGGCTTCGTATATTTTTTCTGCCACCGTCGTGATCTCAAATGACCTGGCGAGCTTAAAAAAGGAGTTCAGGTCGGCCGGACCTTCGACCACAGACCAGGTATGGGCCAGCCCAGCCGCGTCATCGGTGACACGCAGTATATCGCCGGCCGACATTAGTGTGCCGATCGCCATGCTGATGTTGTTGGCCACCCCCGCACCAATGGCGGCTGGTGAAGCGTTTACCCTGATCGAGTTCGCGCCGGTGATAATGTTGAGTCCGGTCGTGATAGGTCCGCCCGTTGGATTGTTTCGGAACCACGCCACGCCGACAGCGACCTTCCCAGGTGGCACCGTATAAAGGTCGGAGGTGCCATTAACGCCGATTACACGTCCGCCTTTAGGCTGGGCGCCCACAAGACCGGCCCCCGAGATTATGCCGAGCACGTCACGATTTCCGAGCTTCCTGCGGGACACCGACCGCAGCCACGCTAATTGTTTTTGAAGCAAGCTCATAGAGACCTCGTTAGTAGCAATAGATGTTTTGCGGGGTAAAGTTAAACTCCCAGCCCGTGCCACCGATAATATCGATGTGCCGTATAGCGCCGCTCACCTTTTTCCCTATTAAAAACGTATCGGCGTCGTTCCAAACCCCGTTAAGATAAAACGGAGATGATGTGTAGTTGCCGAATGAGTTGACCGTGGCCGTGGCCACCAGGTTCGATGCAGGGTCGTACACGTGAACGGTCAGGGTGCCCTCGGAGTCACATCCGGACGGGAGCGTGACGCTTCCGTAGGTCCATGTGTTTGTTGCCGACCACCACGACGCTTGGGCCGGAGCGACCACTGTGTTGTCGAAACTGAATTTGCCGCGGAAGTACGAGGGTAGGTAGCTGTCCGACTTAAACAGCCACGCCTCATCTACCGCCCCCATGGCTAAATGGTCCCAGGAGTCCTCGAAGTGTATGCCAATGAAGGTGCCAAACTCCGGGGCCTCCGTGCCGAATTGCGACGGCTGCGTGAACGCGATGCCGCGGTAACGCCCGACGCTGATCGCACCGTTGACAACATCGTTGCTGCCTCGGAAGTTGGTCCTAACCTCCAGGCCCATCACCTCATCGGCGGTGCCGTGGGCTGAGCCGGTGTTGCTGACCTCGGCAACAACAGCCGCCCCGGTCTTGCAGTTCGACCATTGGTGACCTACACCTGCGTAGGCGAATACCCCGGTCACGACATTGGTGTTAGCTTCCGTGTACGCCCAGCCGCTGCCGATCGCCGCGGAGCCGCGGGCCCCTACGGCGCCTAGTACCGGATGCTCGACCTCACAATGAAACTGACCGGCCGTCATTCTCAGCTTGCCGCTGTCGTCGATGTTGTTCGCTTGAATGACCCAACTACCGATGATCTCCATGGCGCCCGCCGGTACGTCGCTGCACGCCACGTACTGCCTGATCATCTGACCGACCATGTACCGGCTGGAAGGTATGCCGGTGAAGTCGAGGTAATGATCGATCGCAAGCGTTGGCGTAATCGCATGCGTTGACGGGTTCTCCGCTACAACGAACGGCTGCGTCTTGTTAGGCCCCGGATAGAGCGTAAACCCCGCACGGTGGCTCGTCGTCAGCCCAACGGCGTTGAACGACAAGTGCCGGTCGAGCCCTCGGATCCCAGGGGTCCCACCGGCCTTGAGCCTGGCTATCTGCTTTTTTAATAAAGCGAGGTTCAATTACTCCTCCGGCTTCTCAGGCGGTGTCGGTTCCGCAAGAAGATCTTCACGTTCCTTCTGGCTCGCCAGATACTCGGCGTAAACATCCTTGTCGAACTCGGCGAGCTGCTCGTCGGTCATATCACCAACGGCGGCCGCCTCGATCCTTCCCGCCGCTATCGCTTCCGCCACCCGGCGGGCGATCTCGAATCCTCGGAAAATATCAGACATAGTTCACCTCCAATCCGTAGGCTCCGCGAGCATCGGCGACGAACGCCTTGAGCGAGAGCAAGAGCATCTGGATGCCCCGCAATATAGTCCGAACGGTCTCGCTTTGGGCGAACGACATCACCCCGAGCTTGACGGTCAGGTCAAGGAACGCGGTCACCACGCTGTCCAGCAGGCGATCGACCTTCAGGATGGTGTCCTTTGGCAGTTCTCCGGTCTCGTTAACGACCTTCTCCGCAGCCTCGATGCCCGCCCTATACGCAGCCAGGGCCTTGCCGAACGCGGTATCGACTGTGCCGTAAAGACGAAGCTCGTCTCGGGTTATTACCCCATCGATGAACGCCTTATTGAACGCCTGGTTGAGATTGCGGGCGTAGATGGTGACTTCCGCAGATTTCTCCTTGAACTCCCGGACGGTCTTTTTAGCCTTCGGGCAGCCGGTGAGTATCAGACTGCCGAGCACTATAAGTGCGATCAGAAATTGCTTCATTTATCCTCCGTTGGTGGCGTCTCAAAGGCCGCCTTCTTCGATAGGTACGACCAGCCGAGGGTTGCCAGAGTGATGACGATCGAGATCACGATCGCGACGGTCGCATCTACCGCTGCATCGATCTGCTCTTGGGTTGCCCCATAAGCAAGCAGCACTCCGGCAACCGCGGCCAGCAGATACCGAACGACCGACCCCAAAAGAATTAGTAATGGTTGATAGTTGTGATCCATATTTACCTCCCGTTCCACGCACTAGGTGGACGTGCCGGGCCGCCATCAGTTCGGACGAGCCCGATAACGATCAGAGCGATCGCCGACAAGAACAGCCAGGCGATCACCAATCCAGCGATCCATGCCAGCACCTCTTGAAAACGATCTTCACTCATTCCCTCAATATGCCCGGCGTCCGGCTCTGTGGGGCCGATTTGGCAGTTGGTTATCGGGCCATCCCCAACCGCGTGATCGGCGTCGTGGTAAGGCTTTTCGAAGGAGTATGGTAGATCTCCGACTTGATTGCCCTGCACCGAACGCCGGACCTTGTCTTTCAAAGACTGAGCTCGATCGCGTCAGCCAAATTGACGCACAAGGCGTCGAAGTTATCCCGATAGCTCGCCACGTCCTTTGCGTTCGTGGCAAAACACGTTTCGACCACGAGCCCGCCCGCCCGGGCGAAGGCCAGGCGGCTGTGCTGACCCGAAGCGTCCGATTTCCAGCCCTTGTCGCCGCGAACCACGAGGCTTAGGGCTTCGTTTATCGCGGAGGCAATACGCTGGGCAGGTTGCCGCTTGGCGGGCAGCGACAAAACCTCGATACCGGTCGCGGTCGCGGCCTCGGATGCGTTGAAGTGGAACTCGATCGCAAAGTCCGCCTTACCGGCAAGGACCAAAGCTTTTGAAAGCGGATCGTTCACTCCGTCTGCTCCGTCCTCGATGACCGAATAACCTTTCTTGCGCAGATGCTCGGCGACCCGGTCGCGGATCTTTACCGCCTCGACGCCTTCGATCACTCCGTTGGCGGCGACGCCCTGGTCGCGTCCCGGCGTGTTGGTATGGCCGGCAGAGACGCAGATGAGTATTTGCCCAATTTCAGAAAGTCCGACTCCCACACCAAACCCCTGAAATCCCATCTGCGCCGCCGCCGATAAAGTGTCCTCACCGACAATGCCGTCCGGCGTTAAGCTCCGTTTCATCTGAAACCGGCCGGTCGCAGCCTTCGTCATCGGGCCGAACTTGCCGTCCACGGTGAGCCGTTCGCCCTGCGTGTTCAGGAACTCCTGCCACGCTCTGCGATTGGCGTCATTGTCATATTTTTTGATCAGCATGTTTTTCCTATTGCGGAGATCCAATAAGCTCGATCACGGATGCGGCGGTTGGCGACTTCACCCACGTTTTTGTGAGTTCAAGCAACCCAAAGGCTCGAATATCGCCCGCCGTGATCTGCACGGCCGCTGCGTCGGCCGTTGGCGCCGACTGAGCGTTGTCGGTCGCCGCAACAAGCACGGTCGAGCCGGCACCAGACGGCACCTCTGCGACCACATCGGCCCAAAGCGTGGATTCGCTGTCGAACCCAGCAATGTTCTTGATCAGCGTGCCGAGGTTTTCCCAGGCGTTGTTTGCCGTCGTCACGCGAACGGTTCTGTCTGTTTGTTTACTCATGTGTTTATGCCTCGTAGTCCAATACTTGAAGTTCGACCGTGCCCGCGGACGCGACCGCGTAGAACTGCAGAGCCTGGTCTTCCAGCGTAAAGTGTTCGCCGGCTGTCAGTGCCAGCCCCTCACCAAATGCCATATCCGGGTCGGGGCCGATCTCGATCGTGCCGCCGCCCGTCGGATAGTAGAGAACGCTTTTTGTCACCGGGCGGGCGTTCGTTTCGCGGATGTTCGTACCCGTCGTGCCGACCGTAACCCGTCTTACTGCTCTTGCGATCATTTGGTTAATCTCCTGGTGCTACCATTTCGTGATTGCCGATGCACCAAGCCCGCCGATTGCTCCCAGCAGGGCTCCGCCCATGTTCGGCTTGTTGGCCATCGTGCGATACAGCCCCTGCAGGGCCCCGATCACCGCCTGGTCATTCCCGGCCTTGGCTCCGGCCGCCTGCCCAAGTGCCCCTTGAATATTCCCGGCCGCTCCGGCGATGTTGTTTTGGTAATTGTTGGACGCGTCTCGAGCGAACTTATCCTTGAGATACTGTGTGGCGAGGCCCATCGATTTGCCTCGTCCGGCCCCGTCTGCAAGCGCAAAGGTGCCCGTAGGCGACACGTCCGTCATGCGCTGGTAGCGATCCATCTGTGCGGCCGGTCCCTCGAAATTGAAAAACATGCCCTTGGGCATTTGCGAGTAATCGCCCGATTTCAGCCAATTCGCCCCGGAAATCGCCTCCGTGGTGAGGAAGTTCTGCGCCGGGTTCGACTCGGGGTTTTGCATCTTCGTGATGGCGTTCAGCAATTGCTGGTAGAGTGCTTTTGTCTTGTTTCCCATTGCATATCTGCGTGGCAACGAGTCTGATTTGCATTGGTTCGGGCAAAAGAGAAACGAGTGCCTGTCGAAAGATTTTCAACAAGCACTCGTGAGTGCGGCTAAGGGCCTCGTAAGACAAGAGAATATTACGCGAAACGGCCGAAAAACACAATAGGGTTTTATGACTCCGGTGGCGGCTCCGGTAGTGACCCTCCGCCCGGATCATCGAGCGGCTTGTTATTGTGCAGCACGAAACCGCCGCGCTTCCAATTCCGACGCGTTAACAGGCTCCAAATGAACTCCAGGTACGATGGCCTGCGGTGTCCGGCAATGAAATGATGGCTTCCCGTCAGGCTCGGCGTTACCACCTGAAACTTCGCCCTCGATTTCGCGCCAATTTCGGTGATCGCCGACTCCTCGATCCTTCCGTCGATCTCGGTAAGCACCGTATCGCCGACTCGCAGCAGATACAGAGGTGTACCGTGCTCGTCGTCGCGTCCGGCGGTGAACCGCTCGGTGTCGGTACAGGTAACCTCGCATCCGTTCGCGGTCCGAACTCGGCGAACGTAGTCGAAGCCCCACCGTAGTTGGGCAAGGATGTTGTTTTTCACGCCCCCAGCGGCCCAAACATCGAACGGTTCCGCGTCGATGATCGTTTTCCATGATCCATCCGCTTGCCTTATCGGTGTATTAGTGACGACGCACGTTGAAACGCCGCCTCCGGTGCCTCCGGTGCCGACGCCACCCTGCGAGCCCGACGATGGAGCGGCCACCGGCTGCAAGAAGCGACTATCCAGGGCGTTCGGGGCGTAAGACGTGTTCAGTTGAAAGCCGAGATGGATCTTGTCGAGATAAACGCCGTGGAATCCGGCCCCGACAATGCGGATCTTGCGGTTTGTGCCAGCCGGGATCGTCGTCCCAAGAACTAAATTTGTGTCGTCCGTGCGGGATGCGACCGTGGTTGTCGCGAGCAGCACATCGTCCGAGTCGTAAACCTCGGCGACCAGATTACCGGCGTCAAACTCGGCATCATACTCCGAGTCGAACGCCGCCGATGCCGCGGTGATAGTGGTCGATCCGTCCGTGGTGCAGCCCGTTACGAACAAGTTCGGTGCCTTGGTCAGCCAAATTCGCAGCCACTGCCGTTCGGTCGTATTGCCCTTGTTGTAGTTGTTGGGAACGCCGATCGGAAAGTTGATCGTTGCCCACGAGGGCGAAACCGCATTAACCGGCAAATTCTCAATTTCACCGTCTGCGGTGAAGAATGTGGCATTACGGACCGTCCCCGTGGCGGTCGGATAGCCCGAGATCGTTTTCGGCAGGAACGTCCCGAGGTGAATATAAGATGTCGCCGCCGAGATTTGCGTCAAGATACGATATTCCGGTGCCGAAACACCGTCGCCGCCTGCGGGCAGGTATTCGTAAATATCTACCTGCAGTTGTCCGGCTTGCTGCTGCCAGCTCATCGCGATATTGCGTGACGTCGAGAATTGGGCGTCCGACGGGCCGTTCGCGATGGTGATTTCCGGTGAAAGTAGTTCGAATCCGCGGTCGCTCGTGATCAGAATTCTGTATCGCCGCTCGACCGTGCCCGGAGTTCCGACAAGTGTCGCCGCAAACCCAATGTCGCCTTCGAGAAACTTTCGCTGCCCGTCGGTGTTATCCCAAATCCCGGCCGCGATCAGGCAGCCGTCCGGGATCTCGATGTTCCGGTTTTTTCGGGCCGCGATAAGGCTTACGCGGGCAAGCGGCGTCGTTGCGTCAATAGCATTGGACGGGAGCAATTGATCGACCGTCATGGTCCCGGTTAGTTCGGCCCAGCCATTAAGGGAATTCCAACGCGAATACCTCGCGTCGTATGTCGTGTGATCCGCCTTTTTGAGCGTGTAATTGGTCGAACTTGTTCGGGCATCGGTTGCGATCAACTGCTCCTGAATCGTATGCGTTCCGCTGCCGGTTGCTATCGTTATCGGCAAAGCGGTGCCCGCAAACGCGTTGGCCTTGGTGCTGGCAAGGCTAATGATGTCGTCGTCGATCCTGATGACGTAATAGACCGTACCGGTCGAAAGTCCGGTCGGTAGTGTGCCGGTCGTCAAAAGGTCAACCGTCGATCCCGTTGTGAATCCGTGGCCGGTGATCGGGATCTGATTCGCCACCGAAATAGTTGTAAAGGTTTTCGGTCCCGCGGGCTTGTTGTGTGAGAACCACCAGGCCGCCTCCTTCGACTTGTCATCGGTTGTGTAGGCCGTGTCGTGCCAAGAGTTGACCGAATGCCCGACCTCGCCGTTCCAAAGGATGTTTGCCACCGGGGCCGCCGGCGTGTTCGATCGTGTCACAAGCAAGCTGCGGACGTTCGTATCGATCTGCTGGGCGTATTGCTGCACGCCGGCGATGTCTCGCTTGGCCTGCGACATTTGCAGGATCAGTTCGCGTATATCCGGAGTTGTCGCCTGGTTGTTGCGGTTCATTTACCTTGAACGGCCGGCGCTATAAGCCGCCCCGATAATATCCGTCGAAAGCACGTTGCCGATGTCGTCGGAGCCTTTCATCCACATTGCCACCCGGTAAGATCGAAGATCCGCGAGGTTCGGAAAGAAGTTCGGGATGTGCTCCTTGTTGAACGCTTGTTCGACCGACCAATCGCCAATGAACACCAACACGTCCGTGGCGTTCTTGATCGGATTGAACGGTGTGATGTTGTCGAGTCGCCGGATGTCCACCGATGCCGAGCTATTGACGACACCCACAAGCCCATGAAACAGCACGTCTCCGGGGTTTTCGATGTCGTCCGAGAAGATCAGTACCCGCTTGCCCGCCATACCCACGTCAAATCCCGATTCAACATCGGTGATCGTGTCCGAGCCCATCGTGATAGTTATCCGCCGAAATACGGACCTCATCATGTTTCTGCTTACCGCGATCGCAAATCGCGGTGATGCGGCACCGCTCTCGGCCGACACTGCAAGTTCGTAAATATCCTTGGTCGTGGAATTCCCGCCCGGAGAGTTCAGAAAGTTCGTCGCCACCGAAAACGGCGTCTCGAACGTCGCATCATCGTCCCAAAGGTACGCGGTATCAGATCCGCCGCTATTCATCGAAAAGAACAATTCCCGCTTCGCCTGCACCGCCGAAAGGATGCTTCCTGCCGCTCCCAGGTCGTTCAGCCATACCTGTCGCCACTCACCCGCCTGGAGCGAATAGGTCAGTAGGCGATTGCCGTTGCCGACAACGATCGCGTCGTTCGTCGGATCATAGCCGACGGCCGTATTTTGAGCGTCGAACGCCTGCAGGATCTTCGTTACCGGCCCGGCAAACTCGGTGTCGAAATTGCCGTTCTCGTCCATCAACAGCAGGTTTCCCTGAACCGTGTAGATCAAAAGCCGCCCGCGGAAATGGCACCAGTTATGCTGATACTTGATGCCGATGTCGGGCAAAATGGTTGTGATGGTGCAAGGCGGCAGCTCGTCGCCGCGATCGCCGATGTACTGCAACGCGTGAATGGAGTTCTCACATGCGATATACCCGTAATCGTCGATCGGGCGAGAGAGAACATCGACCACGGGCTCGGGTAGAAATAGCAGGTGCGTCGGGATGTAGGATTCATAGTTGTTCTGCTTCGAAACCGCGATACCGACACCTGTGCTGGTCGAGGTCGGCGCCGCTGTCGAGTCCGCATAACATCCGATCAGGTTCAGTACCGACTGCAGCCGCAAAGCATGTGTCGCCGCGGGCGGCGGATAGTCGTCATAGCTTGCCTCGATCGGCACCAGGTCGCCGTCCTTGTAATTGAATTCGAGGCTGCGGGCGACGCCGCCCACCGTGCCTGCGGCGACTGTCGCTTCGGGAATGTCGCTAAGGCCCGAATACAAGGCGAGGTAGTGAACGCCGGTGCCGCCAAATCCCTGAAATGTGATATAGACGCGCCAATGCGTCGCCCCGGTCGGAATGGCCGGGAATGTGACACGCAGCCGGTTCGCCTGCGGCACTACTACCGCCGATGTCGGCGAGGCAAGGCTTCGCCCGCCGGTTGCTGGGCGCGTTCCTTCGATCTTGACACTCACCGAGTTCGAAATGTCGCCGGTGGTCTGGATCACGCCAACCTCGGGAGCCGATGGCTGTCCAATGCCTGCGGTTAGGACCGAGCCGTACACGCCGCCGGCTGCGATTTGCAGTTTGAGGTTGGTTGTTAGCGTCCATCCACTCAAATTGACGCCCTCGATGTGAGGCAGCCCTGCACCGATACCCCAGCGGCTGCGGCCGATGTCCTCAAAGAACGACCCCGCGGCCTGCGTCATACCGTTGTCCTTGATGCCGCCCCAGGTCCGGCCAATGGTGAGCATCTTCCGAGATCCGGAATTCGCCCCTTGGGCCGTAGGTTTGCGAACCGGACGCACGTAACCGTCACCGGCGATGATCGTATTCCAACTGCCGTCCGAGAGAGCCGCCTGCGAGCGCGGACTGAGCCTCGGGGCCGATGCGTTGATGCCCCTGCTTTGAAGGTCTAAGGATGCTATCGGTTCATACATCGTTGATTCGGTAATTGTTGGCCATGTGAGCCCGGGCTTCTAGATGCGTCATTCCGGCCGTTTCGTGGCGGATCTGTGCCCTGCGGGCCTCCGCCGCCGAGACGTGGCTGGGCACGTCCGTTGCGTTCCACGTCCCGCACACGTTACAGGCGATCAGTGTCGTCTCCTGCTCGTGCCGGGCGTCCCAAATATATTCCTTGATGTACTTGTGGCGGTCCGGGTGCTGGCACCATTCATCATCGGGCATCTCGAGTGCCGAAATGTACTTCTGATACAGTTCCGCCCGCTCCTCGTCGAGCGTGGCCGCTTTTTCATAATCGCCGAGCATCGCATAGTGCTCTGCCAGCCTACGCACCTCGTCCGCGGTCAATTCGCGAACGTCGGCCGTGTTTCGCAGTGCCTCGATCTCAAACGCGGCGATCTGCCGCATCCGGTCGCGCGGAGAACGCGTGAACACCGGGTTACCGTCCTTAAATCGACTGATTCGGTCCTTTTGCTCCTCGTCATTCAGGGCAAGCAATTCTGGCCGCTTCGCCACGTTGAACGGCTCCGGCAGTTCCCATTTTTCATCGTCGTGCTGCATTTATTAAACCGTCCTCATCCACTGCACACGCGAACCCGCAAGGGCGACAATAGCTGAACCTGCTACCTCGGACGCGAATCTCGCTATGACCGTCCCGCTTGCGGATGGCTGAATAACGCCTTCGATCTCTGCCCGGTTACTGCCCGTCGCCCCCGACGTGGCATTTGAAGCCACAGGGTTGTCGTAAGCAAGTAGATTGGCATTGCGGGTGCTTGTTGTTGCTGTCAGCGAATACTCCGACATATAGACCAGCCGGGTCGGTGACGCAGGGCCGCTGATCGACCACCGTGAGCCTGTCGTTGTTGCGGCTGCGGTGTAGAGAATATCGAACTTGAACCAATACATCTCACCTGCATTGACCGCGAAGCTCAAGCCCGTTACATCCTGTATCGTGTTGGCAACTCCGTTGTTATTGGTTACGTTCGAGCCCAGAATTAGAACCTGCGTATCGCCCGTGAGCGAGCTTTGCGTTGTCTGCAACACCTTCGCCCGACCGAACGCATCGAACGCCTGAAAGCCCCGTTCGCTCGTATATTCAAGCCGCTCGCCTGCCCCGATAGTGCCGCGAAAGACGAACACGCCGGAAGAGCCTTCTTGCAGGACTATCGTGTGAGGGATCGTATCGGCATTATGGATACTGATGTAGTCGATGATCTTTGACGTTCCCGCCGCCCCGGGGTCGCTGACGACGATGACGTTCGATGTGCCGTTCGATAAGGTGAAATTATTCCCCGGAGTAAAGACCGCACTTGTGACCGTGCGAAAGCCCGCATACACGCTGCACTGAGACGTGGCGATCGCTTCGCCAAGTGCGAGCCTGAGGAGTTGTCCGTTGTCGATTATCAGCATCGCATAAAAGCCCTTGTCCTGACCTGAGCTTCGGTGAGTCCGCTTCCGCCTGTTACC
>CAZGLZ010000033.1:14522-16588 GCA_964526245.1 uncultured Chloracidobacterium sp.
CCCCAATCCGCGCTGCCGCCTAGTTCGGCCTCGGCGATCTTTGCGTCGATGGCCTCATTGATGCCGGCAACAAAGTCGCTTACGCTGTGTCCGGGGTCTGGCATGGCTTACTTGGCACCGTCCGCTGCGGCGTCGTTATTTGGGTCCTGATTGCTCAAGGCCCATTCATACATTTTGTCGAGGAATAGCCGTTCGATTTCCTCCGTGGCTGGGAGGTTGGCGAGCGTCGCCGGATAAAACGGCACCGAAAGGTTGATCGATCCGGTCAGTACGTTCGCTTGGTAGTCCCGGCAGAACAGGGAGTCACCCTGAACGTAGTAATACGCGTATTGATCGAACTGAAACGGCAGGTTTGCCGCCTCGATCGGGATGCGGCGCAGCGGCTGCGTCGAACTCAAGTGATAGATCTGTCCGCGGTCGATGTATTCGATCAGAATCTTATTTGTCGAGTATAGTTGGCCGAGATTTGCCGCTCCGGCCGTGAGTGCCGCGGTAGTTAAGGATCGAGGTGTCAGCAGCGTTGGCCGGAGAAAAGGGTTTTGTGCGACCTTGCGGCCGGTTTCTTTCAGTACCTCGGGAATTCCGATTAGGAACCGCATCGCCTGCGAAGCGTCCGGCAGCCCGAGACGCTGGCGAAGATCCTCTGCTACTATTCGCTCGGTCAAGGCCATTAGTCAGTTCCCTCCGTATATACGCCGTCTTGAATAATGTGCTGTCGTCCGCGCTCGGCCTTTTGATCGTACTCGGCGAACAAGGCCGGTGACGCGTGCTTCATTAGCAGCGACACGGCCTTATCGGCAATCAGTGCTTCCTCGTTCGCGTCACACTGCAAGGCCGCCGTTCGCGTGTATATCGGGTAGGTGATGCGGGCAAAGGGCGATGTCGTGTAGAAATGGCCGTCCGTCGGATCGAGGTAATACAGAAAATCCGCCGCTCCGGTTCCGAAATAGGTTTCGAGGGCCGCGGCCTGCACAATATCATCGCGGCTTTGGGCCATTACGCCTTGGTCCCAAGTGCTGTTGTTCGGCGAAAGCTCAACCTGCGAGACGTTTCCATGGTGAAATGGTACTGAATCGCCATTCGATATGGCCGTTGTGGTTTTGAATGGCCGGCTGAGGCTCGCGTTGACGCTCTGAAAGTAGCATTGCGTGGCCACCCATTCGTCCGCCTGCAAGGCGGCCAGGTCGATCTCCGAATCCGACGGAAACGCTCCGACCGTGCCGGACACAGTTGACGACCACACGCCCGGATTGGCGTTCAGTATCGCAATAACGCGGCTTTTCACATTTGCGATCAGTGCTAGTGCCATCAGTAAATGATTTCGTCGCTATAAAGCGAGCGTGAATTCGGGGTCGGCAGATCGTAACCGTCCTCGGCGGCCCGGTCGCGGGTCCACCAAACCATATACAAAGGATGATATTCTTTGATCTGCTCACGGTTTGAGACAAATACATCATCTATCGCCTTGAGCATGTCGCGATAGATCTCGCGGGATTCCTCGTCGCGGCGATAATCTTTGTTGATGCGGAGTTTCACGCGCGGCAGCAGAAGATTGCACGCCTTTTTGACCACAAGGTCGTCAAGGTGGTCTGGCAGCGGTGAGGCAGCTCCGGTGTCCGTCCGAATTGTGTCGCGGTCGAACAGGATGCGGACCTGGGCGTTGGGCAGGATCGAAAACTCCATATATTGCGTCAAGGGGTTCAGCGGGTTCCCCTCGTCGAGTGCCCAAAATGCGACCGCCAGGATCGACGCCATTTCGTAGCGTGGCAACACTTGGCGATTGACGATCCGAACCGGATAATACAGCCCGTTCGGATTGCTTGGGTTGTAGATCTCAAGCCCGACCGGCGTTCCGATGCCAATGTCGGACGTGACGACCATTTGCTTGTCTGTGACAGTGATCGGGTCCGACACTGCAAGCATTACGCCACTTGAACCGAGAGCCGCCGTCCGCGTCAAAACATTCAGCGTTTGGACGACTGCCCGGTGAATATCAACAACGGTCAGGTAGTCCGCGAGATCATCCATCTCCTCGAACACCCGACCGTTGAGTTGTGCGATTGACG
>CAZGLZ010000033.1:16688-34572 GCA_964526245.1 uncultured Chloracidobacterium sp.
ATGAGTACCTTTGTGTTCGCCGGTATGGTGATCTTCATAGTGTTCTACTCCTTGGTGTTTAGTTTGCTGAGAAGCTCCTGGGCCGGTGAAGCGACCTGTTCTGTCTGGTCGTGGCCGGCCTCCTCAATAACGGGCGGTTCGATGATCTCGGGCTCGCTGGCGACCGGGGCCGTAACCGTTTTTGGCGTCGAAACGCCCTGGGTCATAAGCAGTTCGAGAAGCTGCGTCTGCTTCGCCGATTGCTCGGCCAGCATCGCGATAACGTCGGAATTGACTCCGCCGCCGGCCGAAGCCTTCGCGACCTCGCGGGCGAGGATCATTTGACGATCCTGCGGCCGTGCAAGGTGAAGATCCTTGCGATAGCCGTGCTGGTGGTCGGTGATGTCCCGGCGTCCGCTGTTCTCTCGCTCGTATTCCTCTGCGATGGCCCGCCACTGTGTTTCAAGCGTCTTGATGCCGATGCGTAGCGACGACTCGGTGAGACGCCGGGCGTTCTCAAGTTCCTCGCTCGTCGGGCGAATGACGCGTTCGGTCGTACTGCCGTCGAGTTCACGCACCGTGACGTTTACCCCGGAGGCCGCCACTGATCCGATGTAGGCCCGGCACGATTCGGACGTGATCCACTTGAGCCAGCACGTCGGGCACGATTCACGCGTTTCAAAGTCGAGTTCGTCCGATCCCTCGCAAACGTGCGAGATCGGCGTCGGTACGCCCAACTGCTGGCAGATCTCGCGAATACGATGCAGCGTCGGCAGCACCGTACGCGAAATGACCGTCATTTTGGCACTATCACGCTCTCCAACGAAGCCGAACTGTATGCCCCAATTGGTCGAAGATTGAACGTCCCCATCGCCAAGGGCAATGTTGAGGGCCTCCTGCACGTCCGCGGCCGTGACCAGAGCAATCTCCTCGGTCGGCTGCGTCCAATCGATCGAATGGCGCTCTTTCGGTGTCTGGAAGGAGCTAACCGGGAAGAACAAGCCGTACGGGGCCCGAGCGTACCGCGTCTCGCGAGCATTTAGGGGCTTATCGCGGGCAGCGGTATTGATCGCCCATCGCGGCACGAGTGCGTCGGTGTCGATCTGCGGCGGCAGGTCCAATGCAACGGCATCAGAAACGAGTGCGGTAGCGCTTGAAGGTGTCATAAGCTTGGTAAAATGATCAGACCGCTAGGTGTCCGATTTTCCTCTTTCTTCGGTTTGGACGGCAGCGAATACGCTGAGTTTTGCGGTTTTGACATCGCCCGGCCCACTTCTTCCGTCATTTCGGCGAAGATCTTATCCATCGCCTCGCGGGCACGCATTTCCCGCAAACTTGAAAGCCGCCGGCGTCCCTCCATCAGGTGCTCGATCGCGACTTTGCGCGGCTGTTGCCGCCAATATCTCCAATTCCGGGCGATTTCAAGGGCTCTCGGCCCGAGGTTTAGAAACTTGCCGTCCGAGGTGCGGATCACGTCCACGAAATCCCACTCGCCCTGTTCCGGAAACGGGCCGAGCGTTGATTCGTTTGCCGCCCATTCAAGCCGGTCGAATACGCTCGGGCTCTGCCATCCTTCAAGTATCCAGAACGGCATCCCGACGTACTTACCTTCAGGGTCCGGGTAACGGCGGATCTGCTCGCCGTTACACCATTCCAGGCGGTCCATGCCCCAAACGAATCTGAGATAAGGCTTGCCGGTCTGCTCATTGATCCCGGCGATCTTCCCGAGTTCGCGGTCAATATATTCCCGTACCACGTCCGGCGGCCGTTCATATTTCAGCGTTCTCTCGTATGCGGCAATGCTTTCGTTCATAAACTTGGGTTTGTGATGCGGATGTGCCGAGCTATAAAACACATCCGCATCACTGCTGCTAACCGCGAGTACGGCACGGTCAGTAGTTTGGCTACTAGCCGACGAACGGGTCGTCCTTGAGCAGCGGCAGTCCCGAGAAGGTCAGGGCCGTAAAGGCCGAGTTCTTCGCCGGATTCGGGCTGAGATACTCGAGGTAGTCGTCAGTCCATCGCTGCTGTGCGTTGACGTATGCTCCGCCCGCGATCTTCATCAGATACTCGGTCGGCATCGTCAGCATTTTGCCAGCCTCTTTCAGCGTCAGCCGGTAGAAGCTCGACGGGTCGAGATTGTACCAATACTTCGGATGAAGAAACTTGTATTCGTGAATTGGCTGGCCCCAGAACGTGTACTGATGGTCAGCCCCACCAACGTCGATGCCGGGCCGCTGCCCGCCGACGATGTGGACCTGAGCCGTGTTCTGAGCGTAGAACTGCGTGTAGTAGTTCGACACCTGGGCGGGCGAGGCTACTGCCATGCAGTTCACCGATCCGTTGTTTCGGATCGACTTGTGACGGCGATAGAGATATTCCATCGTCGTCCGCGTGAAGTTCGTCGTTGACGAGTCAACGATCGCCTGCAAGGCCGGAACGGCCGAAAGCGTCTTGTCGAAGTAGGCACCCGATGCCTTGACCAGATAGGGCAAGCCCTTGATTCCGGTCGTTGTCGGCGTTGCTGTGTCGGATTCCGGCAGCACAACGTCCGTATCGACGACGGCGTTACCGGCGGTCAGGTTCGAATCCGGGACGATCGTAACCGACGTATTCGAGGTCTTGGCTGTGACGGTCGCATACGACCGCAGTGTTGCCAGCGTCACATCGTAAATGCGGATACGCTGTCCGACGCGGAGCATCCACGCACCGGCACCGTCACGGGCACCGGAAAGCGTAAGCGTTCCCGATGCGGCGGCGGCGATCGAGACGCCGGCCGTGATGTCACCGATGATCTGCGTACCGTCGCCGCGGCAGAAGAACCACTCCTCGAACTCCATTCGGCGCTCGAGTTCCTTCTTGATCGCGAGCGACCGGGCACCTGCACCAACGTGCATACCGGCCTTCGAGTTGGCAAGCTCCTCGTTGTCAACCTCGTGACCAAACTGAACATACTGATAGTTCGCGGTCATTCGGTCGAGCTGCGGGCTGTACGTGGTCACCAGGTTACCGGTGCCGCCGTTCGTGTTCGGGCGCATATAACCGCCCGTCGGATTGGTCGAATAGTCGAGAGCGACGACGAAGCCGCGCTTGTTGGCGTCCACGACCTTCAGCCCTTTAGAGCCGGACGCGACGCGGGCGGACAAATACTTGTCCTGGGTGGCGTTTCGCAGATTATGGAGCGTGTTGTCCATGATCTCGCGAAGTGAGCCGTTATTTGCTGCTGTAATACGCATGAGCTTTTATTCCTCGCTTACGGAAGCAGGGCGGGTAACGCTCGGTCGAGGTCTTCCCAAACCTGATCCTCCGTGATCTGGTCTCCCCGGTTTTGTTGGGCCGGTTGAGACGGTGCCACCTGCTCAGTGCTGAGTCGCTGGGCCGCGCTTTGCCGTTGCTGTTGTTGAGCGAGAAGTTGCTGGTTGCGTCCTTTTCCGTGGACCTTGGCGACAAGCCGTTCCGCTATCGCGGTGTTTTCACGCGTCGCTAGGATCGCGGAATTGATCGCTGTCGCAAGTGCCGACCGGAATTTGGCCGTTTCTGCGAGTCCGTTCTTGTAAGCCTGCTTGTATTCGGGCAGTTTCGGGTCTGCTTGGAACGACTCAATGGCCTGTATCTCAAGCGTTTTACGGAGTAGGGCCTTTTCTGCCTTCACCTCCGCCGAATCGGTTTCGAGGTCGCGTAACGGACTTCGTGCCCAAACTATCTCGGTGAGCGTTTGCGTCACCTTTTCGGCTACATCGGACGTAAATTCTCGTTCGATCTCGGCTTCGGCCGCGGTAGCGGCTGCCTGAGCCTCCTGGGTTTTCTTCGCAAGCTCGGATTTCAGTTGGGCCTTTTCTTGAAGCGCGGTCCTGAGTTTGGGATCGTTGGCGGCGGCAATGAGTTGTTCGAGTTCGTCCCGGTTCACCCATTCGTCCTGCTGCCATTTCTCTATCTTCTCAAGCCAGCCTAGCTCCGCGAGTTCCGCAAGTTTTTCGACCTTTTCCGTGGTAAGCCCGGCTCCGAAACGCGTCTCGATCGCTTTGTCGGCCAAGGCCGCGAGAGCTGCACCGAATGTTTCAGATCCTTCCTGGCTCTTGAAGTGGTCTGCCCGCATCAAAGCAAGGTCCATGACCGCCCCAACCATCGAAATAAGCCCTTCCGCTCCTGACGCTTCTACAACACCTTCGAAAAGCTGCTGCGGGTTGTCATCGCGGATGCCGGACGCGATCTTGACCGTTGGTTCGACGAAATGGTCGCCGCCGATCTTTTCGATCACTTCCTGACCCTTTTTGGCGATCTCGGAGTATTGAGCCGCCTGCTGGATCAGTTCCTTGCTGGAATTGCGCGGGAATTTGGCTTTAAGCCCCGCTTCGTCGAGGAAGTCAACCTTTCGGTCGAGTGCTTCAAAGTCCGCCTCGGGTTGCGGCTGGTCGCCGGAAGCCGGATTATTGGCGGGCTGGTCGCCCTCGTTCGTCGGTTCGTCCTCGGTTTGGCCGTCGTCGGCCTCCGGCGTTTCCGCTGGGGCCGCGTCTGTTACTGAATCCGTGTCTTGCCCGGCATCGTCGGTTTCCGCTGCTTGCTCTGATTCAAGAAATGCGTCGAGTGCTGCGAACGGGTCGCTGGCATCCGCGCCAAGATCAGATACATTGTCAACCGCTGCCGGTGCGTCGATAGTGGTGTCCGCGAGGGCCGGTGATGCGGCGCTGGCGTTTTCATCTGGCATAAAGTTTTCGTGTGCGTCTCGAAGTCGCTATCCGGCGATGTGGAACGTACCAAATGGCCGTTAGAGAGTCCGTCTGTCACAAACAAAAACGGGTTACGACGTTCGCGATTCCGGTCAAAGTATCGCGATGGGTCGTAACCCGAGTCTTGGATTTATCGACTACGCACGTATGCGTCTCGATTGCGAGAATATTAGTGCCTACCTGATGTGTTTGTCAACAGGTTTTCGGTCGTCGGTCGTTTTTTGCCGGGACCGGATCACGCCGAGCGGACGTTCGACGAGGTTGCGGACTATCTCCGCCTCGTTGTTCGAAAGCGGCAATGATGCAAGAAAGAACAGGGTCGCCGACGCCTGCATAACCCCGAGACGGGCTTCCGGCGTGAGTTGTCTAAGCAGCTCTGTGTCTCGCATCGATCACTTTTTTGCCGACTGAGCGGCCTTCTTCTCGGCCGCCTTCGCCTGCATTTCCGCCTTTTCGAGATCTACGCCCGCGCTCATTGCCTGCGAGGCCATTTGTTGCTGAAATTGTCTTTCTGAATCTTCGACCTGTGCCTGCCGGTCTTGGGCTCGCTGGGCATCTTCGCGGTTGGCCTGCTCTTTTTCGGCGGCCGCTGCGTCTTCCTGGGCGGCCATTTCCATCTGCACCTGCGGATCGGCCAGCATCGCCTCCATCTGCATTTGCTGTTCGGCCTGTTCGATCATCCCGAGCATGACCGTGATCGCTTCCATCAGCAGATAGTTCGGCTTGGTCTTTCCGACCTCCGCCCGGTACTGCTCGGCAAAGAATTCCTTTTGCTGTGCCAGGTTCTCGTACGGGCTGAAGCGAATGGTCGAGTTTGCGAATATCTGCTCGATCAGGAGATCCAGGGCCGTTATCGGCTGGCCCATTTCATCGATCGCCTGGACGGTCTGCCGGGCTTGTTCGACCGCCTCGAACGGCACGTCGCCGAATTGCAGCGTGATCTCATCAAGCTCCTTGATACGCTTTTGGGCGATAAGCTCGTTGATTTCCAGGCCGGTAAGGTCAAAGTCGAAGTTAGCGAACTCGTCGATCTTTCCAAGAAGCTTGTTGATCTTCTCAGGTCCGAGCATTTGGAATAGCACATCCGGGCCGAACTGCAGCAGTTGCGCGAGGCCGTTCATGAACCGCATTTCGCGATCCAGGTTCGACTGCGGCATTTCGCTGCCGTTCTTGTACGAAACGATCAGATCCCGCTCGAAGTCGATCTGAGCCATCTCATCCACTTCTTCCTGGCTCCACGTCTCGCCCCACATCGAACCGATCCGCTGGAACTGTTCCAGCGTCCAATGTTTCGCTGCGAGCTTCGCCTTTTGCTTGAATGAGTTCGTAAGGCACTGCGCGTATGATTTCAGCACGGACGTTAGCAGGCCGTAGGATTGCTCGAGTTGCTGGCGTTGGGCCGAAAACGTCTCGCCTTTTTGGGCATCGCCTCGCATCGCCGGCTGGACCTGGGTTATTGAGTCCTTGATCTGCCACAAGAACTGCAATTGCTGCGTCAGATATGGCGTCGGTTCCGGCACCGGAAGTTTTACGATCGCTTTCGAAAGGTCGTGGTCCGGCAGTAGTGCTGCGTTCTTCGTGCCCACGTATTCCTGCGAAAAGTCGGACTTCTCGAACACCAGCGAGTCGTAGTACACCTGCTCGACGGCATTGCGGGCCGCGATGTTGTGGTGCATCGTGTTGAGAAGCGTAATGTCGTCCTGAACCTGGACGATGGAGTGGTATGGGCTTGAAAGATACGACGATGAATCACGCAGCCAATGGACGTCGGAAAAGACCTCGCGAAGATTCACCTGATCCTCGTCCGGCGGGCAAATGCCGAGCAACTGATCATCCAGCCAAATGAACTTGACGCCCTCGGGGTTGAATCCGTACATCGCCTCGTACGCTTCGCCGATGGTCTGGTTTCGCTTGATAACGAACGTCGGGCGGCCTTTGCCGTCGAGGATCTTCGCGTCTGACGGGGCGACGTAGCCGCGGTATGCGTCCTCGTGCAAATAAATATACTTCGTTTCGAACTTCTGGAAGTCGAGCCCGCGGCTTTGATCTTGGCTCTGGATGTAGTTCAGGTATCGCCAATCAAGCGTTGCCAGGGCGTATGCCACCTGCGTCGGGAAGGTCCACTGCCCGGATGATCCGGGGCTTTTGTCCGGCCATTCGTATTCGAGTTCGGACCGGTCCATCAGCTTCGAGATTTGCAGCCACTTCGCACCTTTCAGGCCGCTCAAACGGGCTCCGTAGCGATCGACCACGAAATTGAACAACGGGACGATCTCCTGCTTGATGTCGAAGACCGTAACCTCGCCCTCCTCGGTTTGAAAGCCGGGCACCTGTTTGCCAAGGGCCGGGGCTGGGGCTCCGCATTGCGGGCACGGTATCTCGGTCATGCCAACCTGTTCGCCGTCCGTCTCAACGATCCCCTGGAATCCGCATTGCCGACAATTCACGCCGGCGAGCCCGGCGACGCTCTCAACGATGCCCTCGACCGTCTCCGAACCTATCGGGCGGACGTAGCTGTGGATCAACACCGTGCCGTCCTTCTGCACCGCGTCGAAGATCAGCCCGCGCACGTCCTCGGTCCAATGGATGCGGCCGAAATAATCCGCCACACGCTGCCATCGCATCGCGATCTGCCGGTGACGAGCGTTGGCGTTCGCGGACGCGACCTCAACCTGCGGCATCGACTGTAAACACGCGTTCGTGTTCGCTCGTATCGCAGGCTGGATGATGTTTATTGGGTGGATCTCGCCGTCGAGGTCGGGGTCGTAATCAAGCCACTTGCCGTCCGTGTTTCGCCGGACGCCGTATCGGCCAACCTGGTCGTTTAACGTCAATCCGCGAAAGCGACGATGCAGCGTCACGCTCATCTCGATCAGCTTGCGGAGTAGTTCCTGCTCTTGCCGGATATGGTCGTGCCAATCCTTGAGAAATTGTTCCAGCGGCCGCTCCGAAAGCTTCCGCTTCGGGCCTTGATGCGCGTCACTGCCGACCTGCATCAGCGCCGGTTTACCGACCGAATTGACCTGTGGCATCAAGTCCAGCATCAACCGATCGAGACCTCCTCATTTCCGATCTTGACCACTCGCGAAGCCTCGATCTCGCCTCGGTCCTGCATCCGCGTGTAGGGATTGCTGACCGGCGGTATCGGCTTTTGCAGCACATGGCTCAATTCCGCCCTGAATTTCGCAACCTCGGCCTTGTATTCCGCGTTGGAACTCTCCACGCGTTCGACCGTTCGCTTCGCCTGGCGGATCACGTTTCGCATTGCCTTGCTCGACCGGGATCGCTCGGCCTTGATCGCGAAAAAGATCGCGGCACCGAACATGCCGAAGGTCAGCAGATTCACGGCTATCAGCGTTAGGATGGCTGCTTCCATGGCACGATGCTCCTCGAAATCGCTCGGGTGTAGGCTCGCTCCGCCTGGCGTTCGTAAACGGGCGAAAACAGTGCCGTGATCGTTGGTATCGGGGTTTTTGTGACGGTTGGTGCGTACAGCCCGGACAAATAGCCGAAAACGCGGTCGGTCCGCGTCGGAGGTTTCGCTGGCGATTGGGCGTTTTCGGCTGAGTCCATTCTGCAATTTTCGCTTGGAACCGGGCAGCCAGGGACAGGCCAAGCCGCCCGGTTCCGGGCAAGGAGAACAGCCAATGAGAAACACCGAACGGCTATTCGAGGGCGATGATACACAAACCAAAATCCGATTGCAAGTCTTTTCTGCCCGTGTTCGTGTCTCATGCGTCTTGCGTTCGTCGCTCCGGTGAACCGTCCGCGTCTGAGATTCAACGAGATCCGTTCGACCACGATCCGGCCGCGAAGCGGCAACCTCCTCGGGCCGCCCCGTCCCCCGAAAGGGGGTAAGGGGGTTAAGGTTAGAGTTAGAGTTTAAGTTAGAGTTAGAGTGCGATACTGTACATATAGGGTATCTATACCCTATCAATAGGGTATCTGACGGGTATCGTATTTGATGCAATCCCACGGGTTAAACACCACAAACCAATGTTTTGCTGATTAACGCGGTTTAAGCCGCATTAACAGGTTTTTCCATTCCGATACCCCCTCAGAAGTGCCGTTTTTAGTATCTATACCGCTCGATACCCTATAGATACCCTATCCATACCCTATCAAATCTCACTCTCGATCCGACCTGAAAACGCACGAATCCGAGGCCGATTCTCGACCAGCTGTTGATCAAATTGTCGATGAAAAAAAGTGCGGATCACCGCCGGCCAAACCGGCTCACATGCGGAGGCCGAACCGGCCGCCCGACCGTCTGCTGTGCCTTGCTCAATTCGATATTCCGACGCTGGATCAGGGAGTCCTTCGTCGCGGAGTTCGGCATTTCGTTCAACGTCTCAAGCCTCAAATTCTCGTCCAACGAAGCCTCAATCGCCTCGACCACCGAAAGCGGCTGGGCGGCGGTCCTGAACCGCGCCGTCACCATCCGCAAACAGTCCATCACGCCGCCGATCGCGTTGGGTTCGCCGCGATCGTTGAATGACCAGGTGCGGGCCTCTTGCCGCAGCGAATACATCCCGAATTCGTCCGTGGCCGCCGTCATTTGGGCAAGATCTGTGATCAAGGCATACATCCCGACGCCCGGCAGCTCGGGGTCGAACGGGTTCACCGTACCAGGGCGGACCTTCCAATACCAATCAAGCTCCGCGGTGCCGGCCGATGCGTCGCCATCGAACATCGCAACCATTCGCCCAAGCTTCTGGCTCAAAACGGGCTTGTATTCCTCTGAATCCGGGTGCAGCCAGATGATCGCTTGCTCGGAGTTCTCGCAGAACGCCTGCATTGCCGCGTCCATCCATTCGAACAGCTCGTGATAGTCGTCGGTCCATGCCTTATAGGCCGCTGCTACGAACAAAACATCGCCCATTCGGGCATTTTCCGGGGCTCGGACGACGATAACGCCGGAGTTGGCCTGCGATGCGTCCGGTGTGATCTTCGCTGCGGCGAAGATGTTGAAGTTCGCAGGGATCTTCCGGCAGTCGCCGAACCGGTGCGAGAAACTGAGCCAGGGCAGCAGGTTCCACGGTCGAAAGTTCTTGACCACCAATCCCCGGCGATACATCGAGTAGATGTGATTGTACGCGTCCGAGGCCGCATCAACCGGATCGTCAAAGTCCGAAAGCGGGAAGTCTCGCAGTGCCCGTAGGAACTGCTTATTCCACTCGCCTTCCACGATCTCGACCATGCCCGAGTTCACCGCATCCGCGAACGTCCTGGCCCGCTCCTCTTTCGATCCTGACGTTGACCGGGCGACCACGGTATATCCGGCAAGTTCTCGCTGCGTGTAGAACACCACGTCCTTTCCCGCCGAGCCCGGGTCTTGCGGAATGCCAATCGGTATCTCCGGTCCATCGATCGCGGCTATCCGCTTCTGCGTCGCTAACCGCTGCTCGGTCGATTCCTGGACCATTTCCGCGTGGAATATCGTCACTCGGCCATCGGGTCGAATCCCAAGCAATGCTCCGGCCGTCCAATCGCCGCCGTCGTCCGTCGCTGCGTTATCCCAAGCCCGCATCAAGTGCGAACACTCCTGACGCCGCTGCAAGGCAGCATCCGGGTTTATCGTTTTGATCTTACCGATGTTGAAGAAGTCGCCTTCCTCGCTTGACGGCCGCCCCTGGAACATTGCGTTCCATACGCGCGGTTCCCTTCGCTTCGTTTCGTAGTAGCTCGCGGGCCTTCGGTCCGGGCTGATCAGTTCGCCGATCTCGCGGCCGAGCGGATCGTCAAAACGCTGGCCCGTCTCGTCGTGAATATACGGGCCATCGAACTCGGAGCAATAGCGCCAATACTCGAACGTGCCTTTGTCCAGCAGATAGCCGGCGAGATCTTGCACGTGGTAGCGGTGAAACATCCCGAAGACGTTCGCATACTCGCTCAAGCGTGATTCGACCGTGAATTCCCAAAAGTCTTGTAGATTGCGGCGAACCGTCTCGGAGAAAGCTTCTTTCTGATCAGCGTAAGGATCGTCGATTATCAGGCTGTTGTGGACGAGTATTTCTTCTGCAAAGAAGTTGCCGCATCCTTCAACTTGGAGGTCATAGACCGTGACGCTGCAATCGCGTATTCGCTTAACCACGGCAACGGTGTCGTTGGTGACATGTGGTGAAGGTGATGGCAGGCCTCGCAGAGACTCACTAGGTTTTCCGCTGAATTGTTTACGGGGTCGTGGTCGATATGATGGATGTGTAAGAGGCTCCGCTGTATTAGCTGGTTTCGCCACGGGCACGTTTTGAAGGTCTCGGGAGTGTCGCACGCAACGCACTTTCGCCCATCGCGTTCGAGGATGATCGGCTTCATCTCCCGAAACCACTTGGCGTAACTCTTCCCCGTCTTGAACCGCGAGTTGCCTTTTCCAGTCATCCGGCGGGAATGAGACTTGTTCGCACAGGTTCGGCCACAATAAACTGTTCGATGGCTTTTGGGTTGAAAGGGCCGGCAGCACTCCGGGCAATTCTTCTCGGTCAGATACGCCTTCGCCGGTTTCGGCCAGCATCGCGGTGAACAGAACTTTTGATACGTCGAGGGATGTACCATTGTGCTCCCGCAGGTCTGGCACGGACGGTCTGGCCTGCGGGCTTTGGTTGATGTCCACAACTGCTGGCAGTCCGCCGAACAGAATGTCATCTGCCCGTTGGCTTTCCGGTGTTTGTTTTCGACGTACTGATGTACTTGGTAAGGCTTTTGGCAATGAGTGCACGTCCGATCCACCATCTTGCGTTTTGCCGCAAAGTGACACGCCTGGCAAATCGTGCTTTCCGCTCGCTTGTAGCCGGAACACTTTGGGCAGACTTTGGAGTGCGTCCCCTTCGGCAATCGTGTCCGCCGTGGCGTACCTCCCGTTAACATAGATTCGATGGTTTGGGGTGCATCTGAATCGTCTGCCTGATCTGGTCGTGATCTCGATAAGCTCATTCGCGGGCATCTCCCGTAAAGCTTCGATCTTCCGAAGCTCCACTTGGTTCGTTAAATGGTTAAAGGCATAGACTTTAGGTAGATATTTTAACACAAATAGATCGCCGATCGCGACCTTTCCGCCTTCCGTCTCGACCAATGTCTCAGCAGGAAAACAATCGAATCCGCTGCCGGTCAAACCCGATTGCAAGCCGACCGGATTGAAGCTGTCTTGGGCCTCAGTGCCGCCCGCTGCTCTTGCGGCCGTCTGCCATTTCTCTTTGCTTGTCTTGGGGCCAATGTGGCAGTCGGGATCAGGAAACATCTCGCGATACACCGGCAGGTTCATGATGCCGATCACTGCCTTCGAGTGAGCCTGCGACCGCGTTACGTTGTAGGTCGCGAGGGCTACGCGGTGCATCGGGTCATGGCCAAGGATCCATGCCGGATAGCACTGTGCGAGGATCACGCTCTTTCCGAGCTGCGCCTCCGCGTGGACCAGTGCCCGGGCCGTTCGCTCGTGACGATTCAGGAACGCATCCTGAATTCTCGCGCAAAAGTCGATCTGCCAGGCGTCCGCCTTATGCCGCTTCACGCGCTCAAAGAATTCCACCAAGTCGATGATCTTCTCGACCGGCTGCGGCACCGTCTCAAGGTACTTGACCTTTCGCTTGCGGAATGTCTCGTCGGGCTCGACACCTACTCGCCTGATGAAGTAATCAAGCGTGTCAAGCTTCTCGGGCGGAATGTCGAGCTTCTTCTTCCGTGGCATTCTCGTTATTGGCGACTGCGAAGGCCGGGGTAGATGCTGCGTTGCACGCGATACGCCCCAGGGGGCATCGGCTCGTTGTAATCATCAGGAAGCAGCACGATCTCCCGTATTTGGCCATCCGGCGATGTTCGGACCTCGTACCATCGACCGGGGATCATAGTAGCGCTTTCACGCCGCGTGAGCTGCTTACGTTTGAATTCGGCGATTGCCTTATCTGTGGGGCGACACCAAAGGTGCCTCTCGCCCATTTTTTCCTTGTCCCAGAGATAGACGACCGATCGGCCGCAGTCGGGGCACACAAGCCCAGACATTGCATTGATTGCCGCCTGATTGATTAGCATCTGCTCTATCTCGCGATCGCTCATGGTGTCGAGGCGATCCATTAGATCACCTAACAACTTATCTGCCAAATCGGTGTTAAAGCCCGGTTGTTGTGTTTTGCTCATTTCTCTGCCTTCTCCGTGTACTCCTGCAATGCCATTTCTCGCCGGACCTCGCTTTCGGGCACGCCAAGCCGCGTAGCAAACAGCTCCAGCCACTCCTCTTTCTCGTCCTGATCCGCCGCCGGATTCTCCGCCAGCCAAAGCCGGTAAGCCGAAATAGCCTTTTGGGTTGCGGACTCCGCGGACTCTTGGGTCTTACCATCCCGTCCGGGCTCTTGCCAGCCACGTAGGTGCCCAAGCTTGTTGATCGTGAACATGGCCGCCGTCAGGTTGCCCGTGTTGACCTCGGCGAAAACCGTAGCCTCGGCCGCGTCCAGCACGATCTCTTTAGGCTTGATCCGCGCGAGCTTGCGCCGAAATTGCCGATGGGCAGGCATATTGCCCGCGGTCCATCGGTAGTACGCCCTGCGTGTAATGCCCGTTGCCCTCGCTGCCAGGGCCACGTTGCCGCCGAACCGTTCATAGTTGCGTAGGAAGCGGTTCATCCTCTGCCGGACTCCTCCCCACATACCATGAACAAAGCGTTCCTCGTCGTCCTTGACGGATTCCCCCTCGATCCAATCGGTTTTTTTTGTCACCTGTAACGCCTGTGTCGAGTTCTCCGGTTCCTGATCTGGCTTTGGGTTTTTGCGTTTCGGCATAGGAAAAACCTTGCCTGAAAATGATACTTGAAAAAAAAGTTGTGTCCAATGCATTTTTGTCTTGACACGTAGGACACGCTTAGTGTAATGTCAGTGTGTAAGGCAATGAAACACCGACAAACAAAGGACAAAACAACAGCCCCGACCGAGGACACTGCAAGGAGAAAACACCAATGATCAACGAATACGCAATGAGAGACAAGATCGCGGCCATGACAAACAGCGAGCGAGCAGCACTGCCGCGGATCAAGAACCAAAACGCCCCGGACTACGCGAGCTGTCCGCGATGCCGACACTACCACGCAATGATGCCGGCACAGGCCGCGATTCCGGCGGATGGATACTTCAACTTCAACTACTGCCGAGACTGCGGAGCCTTGGCCGTTGTTGTGAAGGCCGATGCGGACATCATCGACTTCGAGAGCCCGGTCACGGTCACCGCCCCGGAAGCGACCGAAGCCGCTGCCGATGATGAAGTGACAGACTTCGAACGAGCGGCCACGGTTGCCGCTCCGCAGAAGCAGCGATTGACCAAGACACAAGAAGTTAACCTGGAATTCCTCACCGAGCGAGTAAGCGAAATGATGGGCGGCCTCGACTACCTGACAACCAGCACCCTCAATAACGAAGGTGCCGGTTATACGGGAACTTTGATCGCCGAGGAATTGCGGGCGGCCATCGAGTCGCTGCGGAAAGCTCGGAAGCTCGCCCGGAACGTGATCAACGAGCACTAAGGAGAAAACACCATGACACGAAATTACAGAAAAGCATTCAACGCACTGAAAGCCCTCGGATGCCCGGTCTTCGAACGAATCGACCGGCCTGGCGAGTTCCTGATCTCGGCCGAGGAGGAGAACAGTTGGGAGTGGGCCGACTACTACAACGAGTTCAACCGATTCCCCGACTTCGGCGTCAACGCCAAGGTGCGGGAAGTCCTTGAGCCGCTCGGGCTCCATGCGGAGTGGGAAAATCCGGCATGTCTGCTGGTGTGTGAGAGCTAGTCGAAACGGCCTACGGGCCGTCCGGTCGGGATCGCCGCCGGCCGCTGATGAGACAGGCGAGAGGAGAGGATGATGAAACAGATGCTGACAGGCGAGGAATATGACGGAGCGGGGGCAAAAGGCATTGATTATGGCGATCTGGGTCTCTTGCTATCCGAAGGGCGGCTACGCATCGCTCCCGAACTAAAGAACCAAAAGACCTTTGACGAATGGGACGTGCTTCTGTTGGTCTACGCAAATTATAAATGCGACCACGGGGCTAAGATGACCGACCTTTTCAAAGAGTGGGGCATACCTGAGTGGCATTGGGGATGGTTCAACGACGCTCGCTCGCGTGTTCGGATGATCAATTTCTATGCGGGCATTTACTAACCACACGCACGAGCCGAGCCGGGGCGGATACTCCGGCAGGGAGAACAAACACATGTGCTGCTGTAACGAACCAAACATCAACGGACAGGAAGGCTACTCATGGAATGGCAAAGATTCGGGAATTCGCAAGCCGTATCTGCCGGAACTTGACGAGGGCGACGTGCTGCTTCGCGACCTTCCCGGTCGGTGCGGAGCGATCGACTCTCACTGCCACGATCTGCGGCTTGTAAGGAGTGGCAGCTTTCCGATGCTCCTGGTCGGGAATGGAGCCGGCCGCCACCGGATTCGCTTGTCGGCCTATAAAGGCGGGGCTCTTGATGCCTTGGAATCGATGGACGACGATGCGGCCTACTGGACGCTGATGATGGTCTATCAGGCTCACAGCGCCGGGGAGAAGTTGGCCTCTGAGGCTGCTGACGCAAAATGGCGAAAGGCTGCGGCCGAGGACCGGATTCGGACACGAAAGGTCCGCGGGCAAGATGCGGTCAAGGTTTGGATCGAGCCCGCTCCGAGAGCGAAGGAATTGGCCTAATTAGCAGGCAAGGAGAGAGAAACGATGACGCAGATCATTACACTACCAAGCGGCCGGAAAGTGACCGGAACAACCTACGTTCATGCGTGGAAGACGCTGAGGGCCATGACGCCCGAGCAAAGGGCATGGTATCGAAGCGATGCGTGGAATTGGCACAGTAATACGGGCGAGGACATTCTTCGCGAGATTCGTGCCGGGGTTCATGACCGGATCAACATTCGAGGGGCAAGACAAGCCCAAAAGGAGAAACGATAATGATAATTCAAGTAACAGCACTTGGCGCCGATGAATGGAGCCGTCCGATGCTGAGGAACGTCCAAAACGGACAGATCTACGTTGACATTGGACTTGGCGATGGTGTGCCGGATTGGCATACCGTCACGGATGAGGGCGAGCCTCTGGCCCGGCTTCGAAAGGACATTGTGTTCGAAATCATCGACCTCGGGCCTGATGGCGAGGACGGCGACGACGATCCGGTCGATGTTCTTGCCGAGCAGGAACGAAACTACAACCGCGACATCGCGAATAGCTTGAGGAGGTACTAATGGCAAGAAATAATGAAACACAAAAAAGAGGCGAACTAACTAAACGCGTCCAGGCGAAGGCCGTCGAACTACTCGGCCGCGAAATCACCGTGCTCGAACTCCGCCTGATGCCTTACGTCTCGCACTGCCTGATTAATGACCGGTATATCGATCAGCGACGCGTCAACGATGAGGAGCGGGTCCTGCTTGATGGCTGGCTCGACGCGGGCTGGCTCCAAGGGGCTCAGTACAACCTGGGCGTATCGCACGAATTCTGGACGCACATGGCGGAGATTATCTATCTCGCTTACGTGGATCTGAGGGGGTGACATGACCGAACTGACCAAACCAATTAAGCGCGAGACTCCGGCGACCGTATTCGAGCGGTCGCAGTCTCGGAACCTGATCGTCTCGATCGAGCCGGCGGGCCGCGATGGTGCCGTTATCGGTGTCCGGGTCAAGGGCACCAGGCAGACGTATCGCGTCGGTGTGAACAGTGTTTACAACCTGGCGGTGCAGCTTCACGTCTCGCGGATCGAGAAGCGGGCGAAGGCCCTGAGAAAAGAAGGCGTCCCGGCCAGATCCGCAAAGGCCCGGGCAAGGAAAGAGATAGACAAGGAGTTAAAATCATGACAAACGGAAATGATGGAGCATTCAACGCTACTAGCGTGCGGATTATTGAGCGAGACGGCAAAGAAACCCGTTACGAATCTGCAAACAACCCGCTCACAAAACGCGAATACTTCGCGGCGATGGCGATGCAGGGTTTTTTATCGCAATCCCACGCACCTTCCGACCCCAAGACGGAATGGACAAGTCTGGGTTTCGGTATAGGAGAGGACGTCTGGAACTCGCTTAATCGCCACGAAACTTATCTCGCCAAGACCACTGCAGATTTCAGCGTGCAAATGGCAGACGCCCTTATCGAAGCGCTCAACAAGCAGGAGGCGAAATGAGAAACAACACACTCGACGCTGAACCCGAGCCCAACCCAATTTTCCGATCAGCAGACGGCCTGGTCGAAGTGATCATGGCGGCGGACTGCTACGAACTCCGGATAGTCGGGCAGGTGATTGCCACATTCCCCGAGTTCCGGCAGGCCCACGAGGCAGCCGTGGCCGCATCCCCGATCAATGACTACCGAACCCTCGTCCGGTCCTGCGATCCTCGGTGGTTCCGGTTTGAGGATGAATGCAAGGCCCGAGGCATCCAGCCCGGAGCCTACACGTCATACAAGGCCGGATTCATGGCCGGCGTGTTAACATCCTTGATCGACCTGGAAGCGGTGAATGATCTGGCCGAGTGGATTCACTCGGCGCAAGCGGCCGGAGATATGCAGGCCAGGGGGGAAACGTAATGCCAAAAAACGCAAAGCGAAATTCCCCTGCCGCCTCGCGATCATCTTCCCGGCGCCAGGAACGAGTTGCCCGGCTGCATCAATTCGTGGCCGAAGTGATCTCGGCAAAGGCCAAGGACCGAAAGGCGACGACGATCGAGGTCACGGTCGAGTTCGCGTCCGAAGCCGCCAATTTCGTGGCGGAGATCTTGCTGGCCCGGGCGAAAGGCGGGGCCGCATCGAAGGGAAAGCGGAGATTGAAATCAGATCCGCAGTCGATCAAGTGGCGCGAAGCCAAGCGAGCATACCGGAAAAAGAAGCGTGAACAGCAACAGCTATGATAGGATTACGATGTTTGCGAGATCCGTGGCTAAGGCCGCTCTAGGTGACACCAGGCGGCCGTTCCCATTGGCCGAGGCGAATAAACGCCCTCTGTTATCTGAAATGCCTTTGCGCGTAGGGTAGTACTCGCCGATGCGAGAACGGCTGAGATAGCCGCCAATCCGTCTCACTGCGGCGGCAATGGATCATCATCCATCCATGAATAAGGCCGCGGCGGGTCAGTCGCAAAATCTCGGGGCGGATTACCGAGCGTGTGGTGTTCGCCCTGGATCATATCAGCCAGATCCGGACCGGCGGGCAGCGGCC
>CAZGLZ010000034.1:0-12382 GCA_964526245.1 uncultured Chloracidobacterium sp.
CAGCGGGTAAGCAAAGCGACGCGGGCATTCGGCATCATAGTCCCGAACTTCCCCCCGCTTAATCAGGGTTCGCCCTGGCGGAATTTCCGCGTGACAGTGGATGCGGTCGAGGTGATGACCGGACACGATTTCTTTAGTGCTATCCCGCGGAATACGCAGGAGATCATCGAACGACGAAGAGACCGACAGTAATGAAAAGACACGTTTTGCCGAAAGGCATTTTCCGAGCCGCCCGCATCCTTTTTGTTGCGGGCTTTCTTTGCCTACCCGCCGCCGCCCAACGCGAATATCCGATCTCGGCGGTCCAGGGCAACCGCAATATATCGCCGCTCGAGAATCAGACCGTTCGGGTAAGCGGCATCGTTACCGCCCGTATGCGAAACGGTTTCTTTCTGCAAACCCCCGACGGGCAAGCTGATAACGATCCGGCCACCTCGGAAGGAATTCACGTGTTCACGCGGGCCGAGCCGCCGGCGGACGCAGTTCCGGGACATGCCGTTACCGTCTCGGGCCGCGTTATGGAATTTCGCCCCGGCAATCAGGCCGCGAGCCTTACGATCACGCAGATCACATTTACCCAGGGCAGCGACTTCTTTGGCGTAACGGCCAAAGGCATTCCGCTGCCAAAGCCGGTCGTGCTCTCGCCGGACGACTTCAAGCCGAACTCTGTCGATCAGCTCGAAAAATATGAAGGAATGCGGGTCGCCGTTACGTCGATGTCGGTCGTTGCCGCGACGGGCGGTAGGGTTGATGCCAAGACCGAAACGGTCGAATCGGACGGAACGTTCTTCGGCGTCCTGAAGGGATATCCGCGGCCTTTTCGCGAGCCCGGGCTTGAACCGCTTTTCTTCCTGACCTCGCCCGACCGAGATAAGTGGAAGACGGAGTTTCCGAAGATCCCGCTATTCGACGGCAATCTGGAATTGATCCGCGTCGATACCCGCTCGCAAGCTTCGTCCCCTTTGCTGAACGTAATGGCCGGGCAGGAACTCAAAGATGTTGTCGGCGTGATGTATTACGGCTTTGGCCGATACACTATCCTGACCGATGCGGCCGCACCACCCGCCGTTTCAGGCGGCATTCGCCCGGTGGTGTTGCCGCCGCCGACGGAACGCCAGTTCTCGATTGCCGCGATGAATGTGGAAACGTTCGTCGATGACGATGACGACCCGAAGATCCGCGAGGACGTTGCGACGAAAGAGGCGTTTGAGAAACGTGTCAAAAAGGTTTCGCGGGCGATAAATGAACTTGCCAGCCGCCCGGACATCATCGCTGTTGTTGAGGCCGAAAACCTGAACGTGCTCCGCCAGCTCGCAAAGGCGGTGAATGGAGGTGCCGTTGCCGCCGGCCAGCCGGACCCTAAGTACGAGGCATATCTTGAAGAAGGAAACGATGGCCGCAGCATCGATGTCGGTTTTCTCGTCAAGGGCAGCCGCGTAACGGTCCGCTCGGCAAAGCAACTTGGGAAGAACGAGCGTTTCAGCGAACCCGGCGGAAGGAGCGACGCGATCCTCCACGACCGGCCGCCGTTCGTCATCGAAGCCGAGATCCGTGATGAAAAGACCGGGACGCCGTTTCGCGTAACGGTGATGAGCAATCACCTGAAATCGCTCCGCGGAATAACCGACGAACGCGAAGGCCCGCGGGTCAGGGCAAAGCGGGCACTTCAGGCGGAGTACATCGCGAAATGGGTCAATGAACGGCAAAAGGCCGACCCGAACGAGCGGATCGTCATCGCCGGCGACCTGAATGCGTTTCAATTCAACGACGGGCTGGTCGATATCATCGGCACGCTGACAGGTAAGCCGACGCCGAAGGATGCTGTTCTCGCTTCATCGCCGGACCTTGTCGAACGCGACCTGATCAACCTTGTCGATCTCATTCAGGCGGCGCAGAGATACTCGTACGTTTTTGACGGAAGCGCGCAATCGCTTGACCACATCATCATCAACGAACCGATGCGAAAGCACCTGAATGGCTTTGGGTATTTGAGGGTCAATGCCGATTTTCCAAAGGCATTTCGGGCGGATGGCGAGCGGATCGAAGGCTTTTCGGACCACGACGTCGCGGTCGCTTATTTCACGCTTGACCAGTAGCGGGATCGCCTTCGAGGATGACTTGGGCGATGGCGTAATCGGCCGTGTGCGAAAGCGAAAGATGAATGCGGGCCGCACCGGCTTCGGCCGATAAACGAGCGGCCTCGCCGCTCAAGACGAGCGAAGGTGCTCCGTTTTCGTCGTTCACCACTTCGACATCATGCCACGAGATCTTTCCCCGCCAGCCCGTTTTCAGCGCCTTTAGGAAGGCTTCCTTGGCCGCAAATCTCGCCGCATAGGAAGCCGCAGCGGCCTTCCCGCGGGCATCGCAGTACTCGCGTTCGGCGGTCGTGAAAACGCGTTCGCCAAACCGCGGAGTTCTGGCGAGCGTTTCGCGTATGCGATAGACTTCAACTATGTCGAACCCGGTAGAGATTATCATCGATGGCCGCGGCGAGGCCGAAACGCCTGCGAGTGCCGCAGTAGATTTGGCCGATGCCCAACGCCGAATTCTAACCGATTCCGACTTCTATTGGCGAGAGCACGACGGACTTAAGCTGCTCGTCTGCCGTCCGCTCGAGGCTGCCGGCTTCGTCAATGGCTTCTCGACGCGGCTCGGTGGAGTTTCGGATATGCGCGGTAGCGGGAGTGGCGGCGACCTCAATCTTGCCGGCTACGACGAGGACCAAACCGAAAACATCGAGGAAAATCGGCGTCGGTTTCTCTCGCTTTTTCCGGGCGAACGGCGGCTTGCGACCGCCTGGCAGGTCCATGGCGACGGCGTGAAGATGGTTGACAGCCCCGAGGCCGCGGCGGCCACCGAGGAACGCTTCGATTCGCTCGTTTCGGACATGCCCGGAATAATGCTCGGCGTAAAGACCGCCGATTGCGTCCCCGTTCTTATCGGCGACCCGCGGACCGGAAGCTTTGCCGCCATTCACGCCGGATGGCGAGGAACGGTGCGGTCGATCGTCGCAAAAGCCGTAATGAAAATGGTAGAGAACTACAGCGCAGTTCCGGCGGACATGATCGCCGCCATCGGGCCTGCTGCCTGCGGTCGAAACTACGAGATCGGCGAAGAGGTGATCGCGGAATTCACCGAGAGCTTTCCCGAAGCCGATAAATACTTTTCTGCAACGCGGCCGGGCCACGCCCTGATCGACCTGCACGACGCAAATCGCGACCAGCTCATCGCTGCCGGCCTCGCACCCGGACACATTTTCGTCTCATCGCTCTGTACGATGGAGATGACAGACCTCTTCTTTTCGTATCGGGTCGAGAAAAGCAAATACGGCCGAACCGGACGCCTGATGTCCGTGATCGGCCGTGAATGAAGAGTTGATAGTTGCGAATCGAAAAGTGAACGCGGATCAAACAGATAGGGCGGATGACTCGAATCAGAGATTTTCTTGATTACTCATATCCGTTGGATCCGCTTCATCTGCCATATCCGCGTTCAATTGATCTAAATTGTCTCAAAATATTCAACGGACCCGGGCGGTCAGCGTGATGTTCTGCGTCCGCGGCGGATAGCAGACCTCGTCGGTGCATGCCTGATAGCGAACGGCGGCACGGACCGTCACCGTATTGCCGCGAAAATTCGCCGGGACGCGAACCGTGAACGGGATCGTAACGCGGCCTTCGTAAATGTTTATCGTTCCGTTCGAGAACTGAAAACGCTTGTTCTTCCCTCGCGGATACGTCGGAGCCGAAACGCGGCCGCCGGTCGCGGTCAGCCGCACCGAGGTCGGGATCGCGTATTCGCTGTTCGGCCGGTTTGAGTTCACGTGCAGGCCGCCGGGAATGTTCAGCGTGACCACGCCGCGGGCAGAACCGCCGCGGGCAACGGTCCCATTGCCGATCGAGCCGCCGACGTTGACCGTTTGGGCGTTTGTTGCCGCAGCCGCGAAAGCCACTAACATTATTGCGAGTGCAGATCCAATGAATTTCGTTCTCAGCATAATTTTTCTATGATGTCGCCCGCCCGTAGCGGGATGTTCTTATTTTACTTCAAAACTTGCGATAAGGTTTTCGATCTTTTCTGAGTAACCCTCCGCCATGTCGTCAAGCACATCGGCACGCAGCTCGAATGTCGCCGCGTCCGTTCCGACGAGCCGCACATAACGGCGGATGTTCACGCCGTCCTCAACCACCGAAACATCGATTCGAATATTCTTTCGATCCTGCTCGACGAACTTCTCTTCGTTGACGGCCCCGGAAGCGGATTCTTTGATCGCCGCCGCGACCGCATCCGGTTCCTTTCCGGCGTGGCGTTCGACCGTGATCGTCGCCTGGTATTTCTCGGCCGCATCGCCGAGGCCAAAGTCCTTGCTGTTCGCCCTAAAAGCAAGGCCCGAATCGTCATTCAAAAGATGGATGAAACCCTCAGGCTTCGTCAATCTGAAGCCATCGGCCTCGATCGCTTCTTCGTTATAGGCGGCCGCGGCATCGCGCTTGATGCGGGTCGAGGCCCAGACCATCAACGCAACGATTATCGAACCGACGATCAGTATCTCCATTTCTCTTATCCGAAAAACGCGAACAAAAATTCCCTCAGGCCCCGATCTGCACGAGATTTGGCTCGTGCTTCGCCGCTAGCTGCCCGCAGGCGGCATAGATATCGCGGCCCCGCGGCGTCCTGACATATGCAGAAATTCCCCGCGATTCGAGTAGCTCCTTGAACCGCCGGACCTGCTCCGGGTCCGAGGGCCGATAGTCGAGCTGCTCGGCGGGATTATGCGGGATCAGGTTGATCTTCACTTTCCTCAGGCCGTGCCGTTCGATCAGGTCGGCGAGCTCCTCGGCCTGCCGGTCGGAATCATTCACACCACCGAGCAGAACATATTCGAACGTGAATCTTTCGCCGCGTTTAAGCGTTTTCTCAAATTCGCGAGCCGCCGCCATCAGTTCCTCGATCGGCCATTTCCGATTTATCGGCATCAGCAGATCTCGCAGCGGATCGCTTGCCGCCGAAAGCGAGATCGCAAGATTCGGCCGGCGTTCGAGCTTGGCAAATTCGTAGATCTTCGGGACGATCCCGGCGGTCGAAACCGTCACGCGGCCGGGGACGATGTGCAGCCCCTTTTCGTCCGCCATTATCTCAAGCGCCTTGATCAAGTTCTCAAAATTCAAGAAGGGCTCGCCCTCGCCCATCGCGACGAGGTTCGTACCGTGAGGCGTTTCGCCGCCGATGCCGTAAACGTCATTTAGGACGACGATTATTTGCTCGATTATCTCGCCCGCGGTCAGGTTGCGGAGCAGGCCGAGCTTCGCCGTCAGGCAAAAGTCGCACTTGAGCGGGCAGCCCGATTGCGACGAAAAGCATATCGTGTCGCGGCTCTCGGTCGGGATAAAGACGGTCTCGACCGGATAGCCGTCGCGGGTCCGCATAAGGTAACGCCGGGTGCCGTCAACCGATACGAACTTCGATTCGACCTCCACGACCGTAACCTCCGTCTCTGCCGCAAGCCGCTCCCGAAGAGCCTTGGGCAGATCGGTCATTTCGTCAAAGGAACGGAGACGGCGTTCGTAGAGCCCGCGGAAAACCTGGTCCGCACGATAGCGCGGCTCGCCGAGCCCTGCAAAAAGCTCAGTGAGTTCATCGCGGCCAAGTCCGACAAGATGCGGTCGAGTTTCCACACCATTGATTCTAACGCATTTGCAAACTTGTTCGCATCGACGGGGCGAACTCGCCCGCCGCGTTTGGTAAACTTGAACACGATGCCGTCTCTCGCTCGCTTTGGAAAACCCGCATTATTTCTGATCGCACTGCTGGCCGTTGCTACAGCGGCCTGCGAACGGCTGCGCACCATCACACAAGGCCCGCCAGAACCGCCGCCGCAAACCGCTCCCGCTGATCCGGCACTCCCGCTCGGGCCGCACGGAGCTTTTGGGAATCCTTCAAATGCCACCGCCGATGAGCGAAACCGCGAGAACTTCCTGATCATCGGCGAAGGCTCGGTCATTTCCTATAACGACACCCGCGGAACCGCGAACTGGGTCGCCTGGCGGACGACCCGCGACGACCTCGGCCCCTCGATACCGCGGCCCGACTTCCGCCCCGACCCGCGTTTGCCGTCCGGCTTTCGCCGCATCGGATACAGCGACTACTCCGGCAGCGGCTACGACCGCGGCCACCTTGTGCCCTCGGCTGATCGCTTCGCCAACCCGCAGCTCAACGAAGAAACCTTCATGATGACCAACATCGTCCCCAAGACGGCAGCTCTGAATCAGGGCCCATGGGAGAAGCTCGAGCGGCACGCCCGCGCACTTGCACGACGGCTCGGCGCAGTCCAACAGATCGCCGGCTGTTACGGCGAAAAGGAAAGGCTGAATGGAAAGGTGGCCGTCCCGACCAATTGCTGGAAGATCATCGTTGCACTCCCGAGCGGACGAAGCATTGCCGACCGCGATCGCCGAATGCAGGTCATCGCCGTCGATATGCCAAACATCGATGGAATAGAAGACGTCCGATGGGAAACGTACCGAACCACCATTCGCGATATCGAACAGCGAACGGGGCTCGACATACTCAACAACTTCCCCAGTGATGTGCAGGAAATTTTCGAATCGAGGGTTGATATGAAGAATCCCTGAGCCTTGAAACTTTCCGGCTTTGCGTTCGTAAGATTCGAAATGAAACGTTCATTCTTCATTTTTAGCGCAATTTTCATTCTGAGCATTGCTATGTTTGCCCAAAGCAAAGAAGCAAAACCGGCCGATGTCGAGTCGATCGATTCGATAATGAAGGCGGTTTATGACGTCATCTCCGGCGATGCCGGCGTCGAACGCGATTGGGACCGCTTCCGCTCGCTCTTTCACAAGGACGCAAGGCTCATTCCGACCGGCAAGAATCCGCAAACCGGCGTAACCGGGGCAACGGTTTTTACGCCCGATGGCTACATCGAACGGGCCTCACCCGTCTTTGCCAAACAGGGTTTCCACGAACGCGAGATCAGCCGCAAGATTGACCGCTACGGGAATATTGTCCAGGTTTTTTCGACCTACGCCGCATTTCGCAGCAAGGCGGACAAAGAACCCTTCATGCGCGGCATCAATAGCTTCCAACTGCTCTTCGACGGCAAGCGTTGGTGGGTGATTACGATATTCTGGGAAGCCGAAACCCCTGAAAACCCGATCCCTAAAGAATATCTGAAGTGAAGGCATCGGTCGGTTTTCTTTAGAGAGTAACCTCTCATTCTCGTCGCTCATCTCTCTGACCTCTGCGAAGAACTCGGCGGCCACTGCGTTCAAATGATCGGAACGCTGAGGCCGCGGAGTTGTTTTCCCGGAGATCGCGGAGGCAGTTCCTCAAGCGACCTTAATTCAGATTCCACGTCCAAATATCCGAATCAGGCAATTTTTCGCTTGACAAACTGAACAACGTCCCGTAACTTAACACTGTAAAGCAATGGGCATAGCCGAACGCAGAGAACGAGAAAAAGAGAACCTCCGGCAAGAGATAATCGACGCCGCGAGGGAGATCTTTGTTTCCGAAGGCTACGACAAGCTCTCAATGCGGAAGGTCGCCGAGCGGATCGAATACTCGCCGACGACGATCTATCTTTATTTTGAAGATAAGTCCGCATTGCTCCGCGAGGTCTGCGATGAGGCGTTCTATAAACTCGGCGACGCGATCCGGAAAGCGAAGAAGACCGGCCGCACACCGCTCGAGGTTCTGCGAAAGGGCCTCATCGGCTACGTCGAATTTGGCCTCGCACATCCGCACCACTACGAGGTCGCTTTCATCTCGCCAAAGGACAAGATCTTCGGCGAGGGCGACTACGAGTTCGAGGGTTCGGCCGGCCAGCAGGCCTTTAGCCTCTTGAGCGAATCGGTTGCCGAGTGCATGGCGTCCGGCGATATCCGCAAGGGCGACGTTGCGACGACCGCTCAGACCATTTGGGCCGGTATTCACGGCATAACGTCCTTGCTGATAATGCACGAAGATTTCCCTTTTGTGGAAAGAAAGAGGCTGATAAATTCCGTGGTCGATACAACGATCCGAGGGCTCGTGCCGTAAATTTTTTTGCGTCTTGGGTTAACGATGTTAAGTAAATATTAAGCGATAAGCACTAGAATGGCGTCGATAGCGATAAAAAATCTGTTTCACGAAAAGGTCCGGCTGGCCGTTACCCTTACAGGCATCGTCTTTTCGATCATCCTGACGGCCGTTCAGCTCGGCATCTTTCTCGGCTTTATCGAGGCTTCGACCGGCATCGTCGGCCAGTCGAAGGCCGATCTCTGGGTCGTCTCCCGCGGGGTAACGCACGTTGAGCAGGGCGTTGAGTTCAATGAGAGCAAGCTCTACAAAGTACTCGCCGATCCGGACGTAGCCGCGGCCAAGAATCACATCGTCTCGCTCGGGGCTCAGGCAAAAAAGCCCGATGGCTCGGACGAGGGCGTGACGCTCGTCGGCTTTGATCTTGATGGCGGCATGGGCGGCCCCTGGAACATCACGCAGGGCTCGGTCGCCGATCTTGAGATACCGGACGCCGTTATGGTCGATGAGCTTTATGCCGAGAACAAGCTCGGCGTCACGAAGGTCGGCCAGGTGATCGAGATCAACAAACGTCGTGCCCGCGTTGTCGGGTTTACGCGAGGGGTCCGCATCTTTACCTCGCAGCCGGCCGTTTTCACTTCGTTCAAAAACGCCCAATCCTTTCTCGGCCTGAATGAGGATCAAAGCTTCTTTCTGGTGATGCGGGCCCGCGAGGGAGCGGACCTCGAAGCACTTCGCTCGCGGCTCGCCGGCGAACTCAAGGACGTTGAGGTATTGACCACAGGCCAGCTTGTTTACCGCCAGGGAATGTATTGGGTCTTCGGCACAGGTGCCGGGATCACGGTCATCGTCGCCGCCGTGCTCGCGATCATCGTTGGCGTGGTCATCGTCGCTCAGACGATCTATGCCGCAACGGTCGATCACATCCGCGAGTACGGTACGCTCAAGGCAATGGGTGCGACGAACGGCTATCTTTACCGAATTATCCTGACGCAGGCTGTCCTGAGCGGCCTCATTGCCTACGTCGTCGGCATCGCGGCATCGCTGGTCATCTCGCGGGTGAGTATGGAAGGAACTCTGGCGATCATCGTCAACTGGCAACTCGCGGCCGCACTTTTCGTACTGACGATCTTAATGTGCTGCACCGCATCGATCGTGGCGATCAGGAAAGCAACGTCTATCGACCCGGCAATGGTGTTCCGGGGCTAGGAGAAGAAATGAGCAAAAAGGTACTTGTCATTCTTGGACATCCGGACAGCGAGAGCCTTTGCGGAGCACTGGCCGAAAGCTATGCCGCCGGTGCCCGCGAAGCGGGAGCGGAGGTCCGCGAGATGCGGCTCGGGGAACTGCAGTTCGACCCGATCCTTCATAAGGGCTATCGCGAGATTCAGGAGCTCGAACCGGACCTCGCCGAGGCTCAGCAAGCGATCCTTTGGGCCGAGCATATCGTCTGGGTTTACCCGACCTGGTGGGGTACGATGCCGGCACTGATGAAGGGCTTTCTTGATCGCGTTTTCCTGCCGGGCTTTGCCTTCAAATATCATCCGAATTCGCCGTGGTGGGACCGCCTGCTAAAGGGCCGCACGGGCCGAATGATCGTGACGATGGACGCCCCGACGCTCTACGACACCTTTGCCTATTGGGCAGGCGGCCGCCGGACGCTCAAGAAAGCCGTCCTCGAGTTCTGCGGCTTCAAGCCGGTTCGGATCACGACATTCGGCCAGGTGAAATTTGCCGATGAACCGAAACGCGAAAAATGGCTCGCAAAGGTTCGCGATCTGGGAGCGAGGCTGAGCTGAACCGAGGAAATTGCTTTATGAAACCTGCGATCGAAGTAAAAGGACTTTCAAAGACCTACGGCTCGGGCGAGACGGCCGTCCATGCGCTTCGCGAGATCGACCTGACCGTCAACGCCGGCGAGCTTATGATGCTGTTGGGGGCGAGCGGTTCGGGCAAGACGACGCTCGTCTCGATAATGGGCTGCATCCTTTCGGCGAGCTCGGGAAGCTGCCGCATCTACGGAAAGGAAACGGTCGGCCTTTCGCAAAAGGAGCTTCCGGCCATTCGGCTGGAGAACATCGGATTCATCTTTCAGGCGTTCAATCTTTTTCCGGCGTTAACGGCCCGCGAGAACGTCGAGATTGCACTGGACCTAAAGGGCGTCCGCGGCTCGATGGCAAAACGGCGGGCAGCCGAACTGCTTGAGCGCGTCGGGCTCGGCGGCAAGCTCGGCTCGTATCCCGCAGACCTCTCTGGCGGGCAAAAACAGCGTGTGGCGATCGCCCGGGCATTGGCCGGCGAGCCGCGGATAATACTCGCGGATGAGCCGACGGCGGCTCTCGACTCGGAAAGCGGTGTGGTCGTGATGGACCTGCTCCAGGAACTCGCCCACGAAAATGACCGGGCCGTCATCGCCGTAACGCACGACAACCGGATACTGCATTACGCCGACCGGACCGTGCACATTGAAGATGGCCGGATCGGCCGGGAAGAAGCGGCGATGCCCGTGCTGCCGATACCGACATCTGGATCAATTGGAGTAAGACAATGAAACGAACATGGGTGGTTTTGATAATTGTGTTAGCACTTTCGGCGGTCTCGGCCGCGGTGTACACGGCCTCGCGAAGTGATGGAAAAGCGACGAACGAAGCTCCGAGCGGGGATGCTCCGCGGCCGGCGGTCGTCGCGGCACCGGGGCTGGTCGAGCCGGCATCGGAAGAGATCGAGGTCGGGGCCGAGATACCGGGCAAACTTGCCCGTGTGCTTGTCGAAGAAGGCGCGGCCGTGACAGCCGGCCAGACGGTCGCCGTTATTGAGAATGCAGATCTCGCTTCGGCCGTTTCGACGGCCCGGGCTGATGTTAGTACATTGATCGCAGCACAACAGACAGCCGCCGCACGCATCGCCGAGCGCAAGGCCGAGCGTGCCCGCGTTGTAAATGGTTCGCGTCGAGAGGAAAGGCTCGAGGCCGAGGCCGCATTCGAGGCGACGCTGCCGAACGTCGAGAACACCCGCCGCGAAATGGAGCGTGCCGGGCGGCTCTTTCGGACCGGCGACGTCTCACGCGAGGAATACGAACGCGCCCAGACCGCCCATGAGAACGCCAAGAAGATCTCCGCGACCGCCCGCGAACGCTTTAACCTGGTGAACGCCGAGGCACGCCCGGACGATGTCGCCCGTGCCGAGGCCGCCGTCCGCCTTGCCGAGACCGAACTTCTCGAATTCGGCCCGCGGATCGCCGCCGCCGAGGCTCGGATTCGCGAGGCCGAAGCAAGGCTTGCAAAGACCATCGTCCGCTCGCCGATCACGGGGCTCGTTCTCCGCAAGCGGCTCAAGGATGGCGAATCGGTCTCGCCCGAGTCTCAACTCGGCATCGTGACCGTGGCCGACCGGTCGTCGCTTCGCGTCCGCGTCGATCTCGACGAAACGGACGTCGCCCGCATCGCCATCGGCCAGCGCGCATATGTCACCGCGGACGCCTACCGCGACACGAAATTCGCGGGGCGTGTGGTCTCCGTCGGACAGATCCTCGGGCGAAAGAATTTCAATACCGAGCGGCCAACCGAGAAGGTCGATACGAGGGTGCTTGAGGTGCTGATCGAACTCGATCCCGGCCAAACGCTCCCGCTTGGGCTTCGGGTCGATACATTCATTGAAACAGGAGAAACAAATGCAGGCTGAGACGATATTTTCGATCGCAAATACGCTCGCACTGGCGAGTTGGTTGCTACTGGCGTTCTTGCCGCGGTTTCGGGTGACGCGGACCGTAGTGCTCACCGGCACGGTTCCGCTGCTGCTTTCGGCGGCTTACTTGGTCATCATCATTATGTTCTTTGGAACAGCAGAGGGCAGCTTCAGTTCTCTGGCAGGCGTGATTCAGCTCTTCACTAACCCCTGGGCGGTGCTTGCCGGGTGGTTGCATTTCCTCGCCTTTGATCTCTTTGTCGGTGCTTGGGAGGTCCGCGATGCCGAGAAGCACGGCGTTCCGCATCTACTGGTCATCCCATGTCTTTTCTTTACGTTCATGCTCGGCCCGATCGGATATCTTATGTACGTCGCGATCCGCGGCATTGTGAAACTGCGAGGTAAGAATGCTGAAGCGGCTATTTAACGAACAGCCGCCGCTGATGTGGGCGGGCGTGGTGTCGTTCGTTCTGTTTCTGGTAACGGCGGTGCTCATCTTCATCGACCCGACGGAGATCCTCGGCATCAACCGCTGGATCAAGCCGATGAAGTTCTTTGTCTCGATCGCGATCTTCCTTTGGACGATAGCGGTTTACTTTGACGCTCTGCCCGAACGGCGGAGTACATTCCGAAGGCTTTCGTGGGCGATGATCGTGATCTT
>CAZGLZ010000034.1:12482-32598 GCA_964526245.1 uncultured Chloracidobacterium sp.
TGGTCAACCGAGGGCGGCGACCTTCGCGTGGCTCACTTCCTCGGGCTTCATGGGCTGCAGGCGATTCCGATATTCGGACTTGCGATCGACCGAATCCAGCGGTCGGGTTCTGTTGCTTTTACCTTTGCATTTGCCGCCGCCTATACCGCGGCATTCACGGCCGTTTTCGTTCAGGCACTCTTCGGCCGGCCTCTTCTTGCACTCGGCTAACGAAAAAAGGCGGCAGGGCGATTAACGCCTTGCCGCCGTCAGAGGCCTTGAGTCCCGAGCCCGTGCGGGTCCGGCTCGCGGCTAAAAACTTATTTGTCCGGCCAATTTCCGCAGTAAACGAATTCGGCCTTGCCAGTTAGGAGCATCTCGCCGTCCTCGCGCCAATGGACCTCGGTCGTGCCGCCGGGGCTGATCACCGAAACCGTCCGTTCAGTTCTTCCGGTAAAGGCACTCAGAACCGCCGAGCCACTCGCCGCCGTTCCCGAAGCCGAGGTCTCATGGGCACCGCGTTCCCAGATGCGGATCTCGATATTCTCGCGGTCGAGCACCTTGACGAAAACGATGTTCGCCCGTTCGGGAAAAATGGGATGGGATTCCATCTCCGCTCCGAACTTGCGCCAATCGAAGTTGAAATCGTCAACGAACGAACACGCCACGGGATTACCAACGTTGACGCACGAGACCAGAAAAAAGCCATCCGAAAGATGTACCGGCACATCCCGCACCGAGCTCATCGGTTCCTCGGAATGGAATGGAATTTCCCTGCTCGTAAATTTCGGCTCGCCGATCTCGGCCTCGAACCAAAATTCGTGGTCGTTCTCCCGTTGGACGAGCGTGAAACGCTTCACGCCGCTGCGCGTCTCAAGCCGAAGCTCCGGGTAGGGCCACAGGCCTTTGTGATACAGATAAGAGACCGCGCATCGGGTGCCGTTGCCGGAAAATCCGGCGATGCTCCCGTCGGGGTTAACGATCTCGCAAAAATAATCGGCATTTTCGCCGTCCAATTTTTCAACTATCGCGATGCCGTCCGCACCCGCTCCGCGGTGGCGGTCGCAAATCGCTTTTCCTAGCTCGGATGGGTCGGTTCCCGCCGGCAACTGGGCTTTTTCGATGACTATGTAGTCGTTCCCGAAGCCATGAAACTTGCAAAAAGTTATCGTGGACATAGCAAAATTGTTCGTCTTTTTGCGGGAAACGAACGGTCAGAACAGACCCGTTTTGTTTTAGACGCTTGCTCTCAAGTATTTTTGCGGTATTTTTGCATTTTTTCCGACATTTTTCTTTCGCCGGGCGCAATTTAGGGCGAATATGCTAAAAATGGAGCTATGGACCACCCTGCACCGCGAACACGCCTCGACCTTCCGAAAGAGAAACGCCGCGAGCTCGAGATCGAAGAAGGCCTCGACAATCTCGCGCATTATCTTGACGGACTCTTTCGCGTTCCCTTCACGACCTGGCGGTTCGGGCTTGATTCGCTTATCGGTCTTGTACCGAATGTCGGCGACACCATCACGTCCTTTGCGTCGTTCTATATTTTATTGGCGGGAGTTAGATACGGCGTGCCGAAGATCACCCTGCTCCGGATGGCGTTCAATATCGGGCTCGATTACGTGGTCGGGATGGTCCCTTTTCTCGGCGATGCTTTCGATTTCTTTTGGAAATCGAACAAACAGAACATGGACCTCATCCGAACCCGGGCGACCGGCCAAAAAGGCTCCGGCTCCGACTACGCCTTTGTCTTCATCATCATAGGCCTTCTGATCCTGCTTCTGCTCAGCTCGATCTTCGTCAGCGTATACGTCATCTACGGAATTCTCTGGGAGATCTTTACGGGGAATATTTAGACAAAACGCCAAAAGGACTGCAACTCTGAATAATTAGACTTGGTGTGATACAGGATCGCCCCAAAAATGTACGACCCCATGCAACCATCTTGCCTACTCGGGCTACTGAGTAGTTAAATATGACCAAGCAACTTATTAGATCAGCGTTCGTTGCCTTCCTCTTCCTGTTTTGCTCTTGGACCGCATTTGCAACGGCCCAGTACCCGGACAGATTGATTTATTTATCGGCCAACCGCGATTTATTTACGAATCCGCTTGAGAGCTATTATAAAGATGCGTCAAAGGAACGGCCACAATTTATGATCAAGCCGCTTACGATGAGTTCGGCAAACTGGCGTGGCTACATCGCCACGTGGGAGATCGCCGACGACAAACTATATCTGAACAAGGTCGAGTCGTGGCTTTGTGATGGGGCTACGACCGAAGATGAATGTAAGCAGGTCCAGCTCGTTGATCTCTTTTCAGACAAGGTCATTAGTGGAAGAGTGCTCGCGGACTGGTTTTCGGGTGAGCTGCGCGTGCCGGATGGTAAGCAGATAATGTATGTACATATGGGTTACGGCAGTGTCTACGAACGCGACTTGATCTTTCAGGTTGCGAATGGTGTCGTCACGGGTCCGAGGATCATTGATAACACAAAGAATGTACCCGCATCGCCGAATGAGAATGCTAGAAAAGAACTCGAAGTCCTGAAGAATTCTTCGCTTGGCGATCAACCTGCGTTCGGGATCTCCCCGAAAGTGCAAGCTCCGACAGCCAAGGAGCAACGCATACCGGCATCGAATCCTCTGATCGTCCCCGGCCAGGGTGTCTTTACTTTCGGTACTGCCAGAAGCGAGATCGAGGCGCTGATCGGAAGCGGCGAGGCTAAAAGCCCCTATGAGGAGGTTTATTTCGTCGATTATCCTAAAGCCGGTGTCCAAGTTTCATACGTCAACGGGATGGATTCCGTAAGAGCAATTTTTCTGTATAACAATCAAACTCGTTACGAGCATTTCGTGACGCCAAGTGTTCGGACCGATAAAGGAATTGATTGGAATTCAACGGCGGCCGACGTGATTAAGGCCTACGGCAAGCCTTCTAAGGACTTTGGTGAAGATGACGGTTCTTTCCGGCGGCTCGAGTATTCCGGTATCGACTTCTTATTTCAGGGTGGAAAGCTTCGTCGGATCGGCATACTACCGCCCCGAGACAATTGAAATTCAATTGCAGTCTTCACTGACTTTACTAGATTCGAGTACCTAGTCCATGCCACCCAACGCGCGTTCTGAACGAAAAGGTAGAAACTGTGAGCGAAACCGCGCGGAAAAGGTATACATCCTTTCTACGGACTCGGATTATCGGAACCGGGCGGAACCCTGTAGATCTTAGTTACGTAAACATCCGCCTCGGCCGTTATGATCGTTACCGCGGCAAGGTCGAATCCACGCACTTTAGCGAGATGTTCTTTGATCATCCTTATCTTTTCACTTTTTTGTGATTCGGCTGTGCCTGGCGGAAAATACTCGATTATGTATAGCTGATTGGTCGGGTTGTTTTGTTGCTGCTTCGCTGCGGAGGTTAGTCGGGCCGCATCAATGTCGCCGTTTGGCGCTGAAAATTCATCGATGAGGATCGGGGGTGGAGGATAACAGATAGTTACCGAATCCGTGGCTTCGTAGGGACAGTTGCTTGGCAGCCCTTCGATCTTCAATCTGGCAACTATCGTATCTCCAGCTGTCTTATCTATCAGCATTGTGATCGCGAGCGTCCCCTGCCCGGCGATGATGGTCCCCCCGTTGACGGTCCAAACGAATTTGGCCGAATCAGGAAGCGAACCCGAGACGCTCGCTTGGAACGACACGGTTTCTTCAGGCATCCATACACCAGCGGGCCCGACGATCATGAACTCCGGGCAACCGACGTTAGGTTCGACCTGACCCGCGCTAACCGACCAGAAGCTGAGGACCATGGTGAGTACTAGAAGGAGCTTCGCCATGACCAAAGACTATACAACGATTCTGCGAGCGACCGAAAGGTTTTTCTGCGGTAATCCACAAATGAAATGCGGCAAGCTAATTGTAGGTGCGGTTCTTGTTTGGCTAGTTTTGCTTGTGCTATCCTTCTCGCCAAGTCGGTCAGCGATGCGATGTTAGTACCCAACTTCCGATATTAATCAGATCAAGAAGGAGAACAATAGATGCCGGGAAAATTTGAGATCAAAACGGGAAAGAACGGAAAGTTCCGCTTTAATTTGAAGGCGGCGAATAGCCAGATCATTCTCAGCAGCGAAAGCTACGAAACGCGAAAGGCTTGCGAGGGCGGGATCGCCTCTGTCCGCAAAAATGCGGCGAACGACGGCCGCTTTGAACGCAAGACCGCCAAGGACGGCTCTTCTTATTTTGTGCTCAAGGCCGCGAACGGCGAACCGATCGGCAAGAGCGAGATGTATAAGACCAAACGCGGCATGGAGAACGGCATCGCTTCCGTCAAAAAGAACGCACCCGACGCCGCCATCGTCGACGCAAAATAAGGCAGAAACACGACCGGTAGGGAGTGTGCCGCTGGCCGACTCGCGATAAAAATAGGTTCGATCAAGACGAGGATCTCTGGAATGGAAATGTTCTGTGTCCTGGTTCTGTGGTTTCTGTGGTAAAGGTTTGAAAGTCTCAAGCAATTACCACAGAACGCACAGAACAGGAACCGAAAGACACAGATCGAATCCTGCTATCCGGACGTCCTCATTTGTTTTAAGTGATGAACACCAAAAGAACTCGTCTCGGTATTGAGGTTTTGTTAAGCGACCGCATCGATCTGATTGCGGGTCAGCGCGTCGGGCTGGTGTGTAATCCGGCGTCGGTCCTGCCGGAAACGTTCGTCCATGCGGCGGACGCCTTTGAGGCACACGACGGGGTAAACGTGACCGCTTACTTCGGGCCGCAGCACGGCATCCGCGGCGATGTTCAATACAACATGATCGAGACGCCGCACGTGCGCGACGCCCGCACCGGCAAGATGATCTATTCGCTCTACAGCGAGACGCGCGTCCCGACCGAGGAGATGTGCGGCGAGATCGATACCTTTGTCGTCGATCTGCAAGACGTCGGCTGCCGTATTTATACCTACACCTACACGATGGCCTATTGCATGATGGCCGCCGCGAAGTACGGCAAGCGGGTCGTCGTTTGTGATCGGCCGAATCCGATAAATGGCGTCACGGTCGAGGGCAACGTCACCGAAACGGAGTTCACATCGTTCGTCGGCCAATTCGAACTCCCGACGCGGCCGGGAATGACCATCGGCGAAATGGCCCGGATGTTCAACAGCCATTGGAACATCGGCTGCGACCTTGAGGTCGTTGAAATGGAAGGCTGGAGCCGCGAGATGTGGCATGAGGAAACGGGTCTGCCTTGGGTTCTGCCCTCGCCGAATATCCCGACCATCGATACTTGCGCCGTTTTCCCCGCGACCGTTCATCTCGAAGGCACCGAGCTCTCCGAAGGCCGCGGCACGACGATGCCCTTTGAGCTTAATGGCGCACCTTTCATCGAACCATACGCATGGGCCGCCGCGCTTCGCGAATTTGATTTCCCGGGCGTCGCTTTCCGCGAGTGCTATTTCCAGCCGACCTTCTCGGAATTCGCCGGCCAGACCTGCGGCGGCGTCCAGCTCCACGTCACCGACCGCGAGGCCTTTACGCCCGTCATCGTCGGCATCGCGATGGTCAAGACCGCCTTTGAGATGTACCCCGGTGATTTCCAGTGGCGGCAGAACGACTACGAATACGAATTCGGCCGCAACCCCTTCGACATCGTCTGCGGCACCGACAAGATCCGCAAGGCGATCGAATCCGGAGCTTCACTAAAAGAGATCGAGGCATCCTGGGCCGCCGGCCTAAAGGGCTTCGCCGAAGCTCGAGAACCCTATCTGCTTTATTAGTATGAGAATGCGCGTTAATTCAAGAGGCGTTGTTACGATACCGGTGGCAATCAGGAAAGCCTGTGGACTCGAACCGGGAATGGAGATCGATTTCATTCTAAAGGGCGACACGGTCTATCTCGTTAAGCGTGACGAAATCGCGACCTGTCGTGTCCCCAAGTCTGCCACGACCACCAAGTCGGAAAACAAAACTCGCAGGAAGTGATCAGCGTTTCCCATCCTGTCGGAGAGCATTCAGTACCTTCTCGCCTCGCGGTGCGAGGCGGTAGCCGGGGCGGAGTGACTCGGTCAGGCCGAGGGCTTTTAGTTTGCGGACCCAGGGTTTGAAGGTCGGGATGGTGAGGCCGATCTGTTCGGCGAGGATGGCGGCGTGGGTGTTGGGTTGGTCGCGTATCATCTGCAGATAGCTCTCTGTCCACGGGCCGCGTTTGCTGCCGGCGTCGAGCTTCTTGAGTTTGGCGATGATGTCGTCGAGCTCGGCTTTTGAAAGATCTGCTTCGTCCCGCAGTGCCCTTCGCGGATCCTCGCCGGCCCAGCGAACTACGATGCGATAGATCTCCGTGTCGTCGCTCGCCGGCGGCATCGAGGCCAGCAGGTCCTTCTTTGAATCAAACCCCGCGGCCGCCGCATCCGCCGTCGTGATCTTTCGCTCCGTGACAACCTCGACCGAGTCGACCGCCAAAACGCCTCGCTGCGTCATCTGCCTTCCGCCGGCCTTAACGCCGCACTTTTTCCAACGGCGAAAGATCAGCCTGATCTCACCCGCCTTGATACGGTCCAAAATTGCATTCTTGATCAGCATTAACCGCCGCTCACCGCGTTAAAGATGTGAAGTTCGTCGGCATCGACCGGCGTGGCAAGGCCCTCGCTTTGCTTGACGCTTTTTTCACCGAGAAAGACGTTGACGTGCGTTCGGATCTTACCTTGCTCGTCGAGCACGCGGTCGCGAAGCCCCGGATGCAGCGACCATAAGCCGCCGAGGGCCTCGCCGACCGACGTAAAACTACCCGGCAGGCTGACCTCCGTTTCGCCGCCCGCAAACTGCTTCAAATGCCCGCTTAGATAAACCTTCATCAGAGCGTGTATGCCTTTACGCAGCAGATCTCCGGCAGCGAGCCTTCGATCATCTTCCACGAATCGCCGTCGTCGTGAGAGGCGAAGAGCTTGCCGTTCTTCGTCCCGAAAAAAATGTTGTTGCCGGTCGAGGTGACCGCGTCGCGCAATACCACCTCGTATGCGTTCTTCTGCGGGAGGCCCTTCGTCAGCGGCTGCCAGCTCTTGCCCTCGTCTCGGGTGCGGTAAACGCGCAGTTTGCCCTCGCATGTAAATCGCTCGGCGTCCCTCTGAAGCGGAACGATGAAAGCCGAACCGGCCTCGCTCACCGTCAGGCCGAAACCAAAATTTGACGGCAGGCCGCTTTCGATCTCTTCCCACGTAATGGCACCGTCGCGGCTGCGGTAAACCCCGTGGTGATTCTGCAAGAAAAAGAGCTTCTTCTTCGATGGGTGCCGGGCGATCTTGTGAACACATTGCCCGAACTCGGGATATTTATTCGGCATGAAATAGGCCGAAACGCCGGTGTTCGTCACTTTCCACGTTTCGCCGCCATCGGCAGTTTGATAAACGCCGCCGGTCGAGATCGCTATCTTGATGTCCTTTGGGTTCTTCGGGTCCGTCACGATCGTGTGCAGGCAAAGCCCGCCGAAACCCGGCTGCCACTGCTTCCTGTGCGGATGCTTCCAAAGCCCTTTGTTGAGCGACCAGGTCTCGCCGCGGTCGTGCGATTCGAAAAGCGCAGCCGGTGCTACGCCAACGTAAAGCGAATCGTTATCGCCGCCCGCGGTTATCTGCCAGATATTCTCAAGCGGCTTTTTCGTCGTCGCGGGCATCTTGATCCGCCGCTTTTCCGGCTGGTCCCACGTCTTGCCCATATCGGTGCTCTTGCAGAGTTCGGCGCCGAAGTGCCAGCTTGCCGGTGCCGCCCACATCTCGTTACGGCCCTTCCGTTGGTCAAGAAATGCCGAGTAAACCGCCAGCCCCGGAAAGTGCGGCCCCTCGAGCGACCACTTGCCACCACCGCCGCGGAGGATGAATAACCCCTTTGCGGTGCCGACCAGGAGAAGCGTTTCGTTTGGCATAACCGTACCTCCTTAGAACCAGCTCGATTTTTTCTTTGATGTCGAGCCGCCGAAGATGCCGCCGAGAATGCCGCGGACTATGGTATTTCCGATCTGCCTTCCGATCGACGTCGAGGCCGAACGGGCGGCACTCTTTACGACCGATTCGACGATCCCATCCGGCTGGCGAGCCGCGGCCCGCTCGGCCTTTGCTTGGCGTTCGGCTTCTTTTTGGGCCTCGAGCTGGGCCTTTGCCTCCTCTTCGGCCGCCGCTTTCTCTTCGGCACGTTTGGTCAGCATCTCGAACGCCGATTCTCGGTCAACGGCATTTTCATAGATGCCGGCCACGATCGACGTATCGATCAATTGCTTACGCTGCTCGGGCGTGATCGGCCCGATCTGGCTCGCCGGCGGCACTACAAAGGCCCGATCGACGACCGTCGGCACGCCCTTTTCATCAAGCAGAGAGATCAGCACCTCGCCGACGCCGAGTTCCGAGATCGTCTTGACCGTATCGACATCCGGATTTTCGCGGAAGCTCTTTGCCGCGACCTTTACCGCCTCCTGCTCCTTCGGCGTATAGGCACGAAGCGCGTGCTGAACGCGGTTGCCGAGTTGGGCGAGCACCTTGTCCGGGATGTCCGCCGGGCTCTGCGTCACGAAATAGACTCCCACGCCTTTCGAGCGGATCAGTCGGACGACCTGCTCGATCTTTTCGACCAATGCCTTTGGCGCATCGCTAAAGAGCAGGTGGGCCTCGTCAAAAAAGAAGACGAGCTTTGGCTTATCGAGGTCGCCGGCCTCGGGCAGCATCTCGAAAAGCTCGGAAAGCAGCCAAAGCAGGAACGTCGAATAGAGCTTCGGCGAATTTATCAGCTCATCGGCGGCGAGGATATTTATAACGCCTTTGCCGCCGAGCGTCTGCATGAAATCCTCTAGCCGGACGGCCGGCTCGCCAAAAAAGCTGTGCCCGCCCTGCTGCTCAAGCTGCAGCAGTCCGCGTTGGATCGCTCCGACCGAAGCCTTTGAGACGTTGCCGTATTGTGTCGTGAACTCCGAAGCATTTTCGGCCACAAAGATCAGAAGCTGCTGCAGGTCCTTGAGGTCGAGCAAGAGCATTCCGCCCTCATCGGCGATCTTGAAAGCGAGCGTCAGCACGCCCTCCTGCGTCTCGTTGAGCTGCAATATCCGCGAGAGCAGCAGCGGCCCCATCTCCGAGATCGTAGCCCGCAGCGGATGCCCCTCTTTGCCAAAAACGTCCCAAAACGTCACCGGGCTGCCCTCGAACTTCGTGTCCGCCAGCCCAAGCTGCTCGAGCCTTGCCAAGATCTTCGGGTGGTTGCCGCCCGTTTGGCTAACGCCGCTCAGGTCGCCTTTGATGTCCGCCACAAAGACCGGAACGCCGCGTTGGCTGAAGCCCTCGGCCATCTTCTGCAGCGTCACGGTCTTACCCGTTCCGGTCGCTCCGGTCACCACACCGTGCCGGTTCGACATCCCCAAAAGGAGGTTGAACTCAGCCGCATCGCGTTTTGCTAAAAGTATTGGTTCAGGCATATTTCGTGAGTATAAGAGAGGAGGGTTCAATTGTGAAAAAGCGCGAAAGTGAAAAGGTTTAAAGGTTAAGATACTTGAAGCTGAAACCGGAGTGTCGCCGCGAAAGCCCTCGCATCATTTTTCACTCTTTCACTTTTTCACCTTTTAACATTTTGCATATTTCCAGTTCTTCCCTTTGCCTTCGCTTAGCCATTCGATAGCGGTGGCGGTGCGCTTTTCGCGGGTCGGTTCGGTTTTGGCTTCGTTTATCCACTCGATGTATTCCTTTCGGTGGCTGTAGCTGAATTTGTCGAAAGCGGACTTTGCCTTTTTGTTCTTTGCGAGTGCCTTGGCGAGTATCTCCGGCACGACCAACTCAGCGCGCTCGGACGGCTTTTTCTGCGGCAGCTTGATTCCCTTTTCGTTTAGCTCGACCGCCTTGTGGACCAGTTCGATGATGACCTTGTCCTTCGGCAAGTCCTTGAGCGAGGCGATCTTGCCAAAGCTGCTCAGCGTGTTCCGTTCGGCGTCGATAGCCTCGTGCTCAAGCAATTGCTGCTTCCAAAAGCCGAACGCGCAGTGCTGCTTGAACGCCGCCATGTTGCAGACCGGCCCCTTGAAGTCAAAGTGCGGCATCCCCCACTTGATCTTCTCTTCAATGTCCGGACAAGCTTTGTGAACCAGCTTCCGAATACGCATCAATATCGGCCGGGCAAACTCCGCCGACCTCTCGATATATGCATCAACTCTCGGATCAGTAACCGGCATCGCTCGCGTCCTCCCCATTAAATGGCTCGCCCGCAGTATGAAAAGCTAATGGATTATAAACGAATATCTTTGCCAAAGACCACTTTTTTCTCCCGCCACCCAAAAAGCTTACAGCTTACCGCTAAAAGCTAACGGCTTACTCAAAAACCCCGCCTATCGCCGCTGCGTACCGAAAAGAGGAACTTTCCGCACATCATAGCGGCAGAGCCGCGAGCCTTGTTTTCCTCTTTTCTTTTTTCGTGGTTCCTTCCTCGGGCGTTCAGGATACCCGTGTGCCAATAAGAGCCGGCTGAAGCCGGGATAACCAGAATGCGGAATTTCGGATCTCCGTGTCCGAGGCCCGCGCGTCAGCAAGGGCTCAACATCCGATACCGCGGGCCGGCTGAAGCCGGGACTCGAAACGACGGGCTGAAGCCCGCACTCTGAACTTCGCAACTTTCGAAACTTCGCAACTTTCGAAACTTCGCAACTATCCAGAACTTCCACATCATCCATATCTTCCATATCTCACGGATCGCCGTTCGTTTTCGGTCAAAGGCTTAGGAAAATGGACTGCGGAGGTTCATCAATCGTGAATCGTGAATCGTCAATAGTTCTCCGAGCACAGACTTTGCAGGGTCTTTGCGGCTTTGCGGGAAAGAAGATCTTAACGCAGAAGCCGCAGGGATCGCAGCGGCCGGTGAGCAGTGAGCGGTGAGCAGTGAGCAGTGCGCTGTCGGGAAGCAGACCGAAGTCCTTCATCCTTGCTAATTAATAATTAGAAATTAGTAATTACTAATTAATCGGAACAGAAAGATCGAGTGTGAAAACGCAAACACCAAAAATCCAAGACCGAAGCCCAATGTCCATTCCTAACCAATTAACGATGGTCCAATTAACAATTGACAATGCGAAGATGCAGATCCAAAGTCCCAAATCCAATATCACAAATCGCCAGGCCCGGCCGCTTGTTCCATCTGTCCCATCTGTCCCATTCGTCGCATTTGCTCCAGATGTTCGCGGCGTTTCCGTTGTTCGCGATGTTTCCAATGTTCGCGGTGTTTCCGTTGTTCGCGGCGTTTCCGCGAACGCGCAATACCCGAAAAAAACAGAACACCAAGAAATGCGGAATTCAGATCCCAATGTCGTGTCGGAGGCCCGCGCGTCAGCAAGGGCTTATCTTCGAGTTCGGAGTGCGAAACCTTCTACCACCCCGTCCGCCGAAGCGGCTCCCACCCCTCCTTATCAAGGAGGGGAGCTTTCGGAATCCGGCATTCTCGAAAGCCGCGACTCAAAACTCGATCGCGTTTCATGCGTTTCACGTGTTTCAAGTGTTTCAGGTGTTTCATTTCTTTCATCCGTTTCAACCGTTTCAGATGCATACACTCCTGGCAAAAAATGAAACAAAAATGCCATCGGCCTTGGAGTTACCGAACGGCCTTTTCGCCGGGGCGGTATCGCTTGATCGCCCGCTTATCGACGTCGGCCTCGGTAAAGGCGACGCGTTTTGCTTCGCCGGCGGCGAACATCGCGGCCTGGTCGGCGTGGTGGGGCGAGTCGGGCCGGTTGCTTTGGCCATAGGCGAGCACGGAATAGGCCCGCGGCACATCGCCGAACTCGACCGCGAGCACCCAGCAGTCGCCGCCGATCGCGGCCATTTTGCCATCGGAGGCACGCTCGAAGGTCATTATCCGAAAGCACCCGAGGTCGTTGCCGCAGCCGCCGACCGGCACATCGACCGAGCCGCGGCGAACGCGATGCACCCCGCCCCAGGCGACGTCAAAGCTGCCATGTCGCTTCTTTACGTCCTCGACAGCCCAGGCGAAAGACTCGGCCGCACGCTTCGGGTCGGCAAGCCCGCGAGGCGTATTAAGTGGGTCTTCAGTGCTCCAGGGCTTTGCATAACGTTCCGCATCCGGCAGCGCTTGGCCGCGGCCCTCGCGAAGCCCCGAGTAGTGCCGCCACCACTCCTGAAAGAGCACCGAGCCACGGCTCTCGGGCGAAGTGGTGTTGTCCCATTTCTCGAGCAGTTCGATCGCCGCAGCCACATCACCCTCGAGCTTTGCGGCCCGCACCGCCGCGATGAGGTCGGGCTTCACGCGATCGGCAAGCAATGCTCGGTAGTTATGTTTGAGCTTCCAGATATCCTCAAGGCTGAACTTCTCAACGCCGCCAGCGAGCTGAAGCCCGAGCTGGCTGCGGAGCGAGAGCCGCGGCTCCTCAAAGTTCGGGAAGGCGTTCGCGGTCGCGATCGGAGTACGGACGTTGGTGTAATGGTGCGAGCTGTTCTCGTTGCGAACATAGCCGCCCGGCGGATTGAGCACCTGAGGCAGCGACTCGAACGGAACATACTCGGTCCAGACGTCCTTGATCCCTTTGGCCGGCACGGCCGTAAGCTCATCGACCGGCGGATGCGGCAACCGCGGCAATGCGGCATTCCAGAGATAATAGATGTTGCCGTCGCGGTCGGCGTATGTGAAGTTCGAAGTGGTGCGGGCACGCATCTTCATCGCGTCCTTCCACTCGGCAAGCGACCGGGCACGCATCATCCGCAGGAACTGCTCGCCACCGCGGACATCGCCCTCACCGGCGTATTTGAAAACATAGACCTTGCCGTCGGCTCGTTTGATAACGGGCCCGAGCGGCGTGGACCAAAACTCGCGGGTCTCGGTCGAAAGAGCATTGCCATTGCGGAAAGGAACCGTCACCGATTCGCGAATGAGCGGCACCGAGGCACCGTCGAAGAGATAATGGTCGGGCTTGGCCGGGTCGGCGTCGAGGGCGTAGATCTCATCGAGATCCTGCGAGTTGTTGGTCGTCGAGAAGCCGAGGTAGCGGTTAAAGCCGCCGATAACTCCGAACGGTCCGCCGATCCGAAAGTCGCCGTAAAAATCGACCACACCGGGCACCGTCATATGCGCTTCATAGTAGCCGGCCGACCAGCGGAGATGTGGGTTGCGGAGCAGGATCGCTTTGCCGGACTTCGTTCGGCTCGGGGCGAGAGCCCATGCGTTCGAGCCATCGTCCGGCCCTTCGCCCTCTTCCTCCATGGTCGTCGGGTCTTCCTCGCTCCGGCCGGAACGCTGGTTGAGAAAGTTGCGGATCTTCTGAGCCGAGGGCTGGGCGAGCTCCGTCGAGAGTACGTCGAAGCCCGTGAAGTCGCTCGGCATTCCCTCGGGGAACTCGCCCGGATGGAGCTTTATGAATCGGTTGACTCCTGCGGCAAAGCCGTCGTAAACATCGCGGACGTCCTTCGAGAGCGAACCGTACTTTGGCTCGGCCTTCACCCGCAGCCGGCGTATGGCGAAGTCGGAATCCATCCGCTCATATCCCGCAACCGATGCCCATCTGCCGCTCGCCGCCAGCAGCCGCATTCCGGTCTGGCTGCCGTAGTCCTCGGACTGCAGCCAGGCAAGTGCGTAGCCGGCCGCATAGAGATCCTTCGCCCGGATGTGCGGGACGCCTTTATCGGTTCGGATCACCTCGACCTGCTGCCAGGGTTCGTCATCCGGTGGCACGGCGACCGGCGACGAAAAGGCGGCGAACAAGAGCGTAGCGAAAAGAAGGATGGAGGTCTTCATAAATGCACTTTGATTGAACGGGAAGTACGATTCTCGGGAATGCGAGAAATATACCACCTATCTGCCGGTGCGAAAAATGCGGCAGGGAAAAATAGAAAAGGCCCGCCGCTTTCGGCGAGCCCTGCGTTCTCAGAAGACAGGAGACGCAAATCAAACTTAGATATTCACACCGACGAGACGCGGGTTGGCCTTCTTCTGCAAAAGCTTGCGAAGCTTGAGCCGAGCTTTGTGGAGCTGGGACTTCGATGTGCCGACCGAGCATCCGAGGATGCGTGCGACCTCTTCGTGTTCGAAGCCTTCGACGTCGTGGAGCAAGAAGACGTTCTTGTAGCCGTCCGGAAGTTGCTCGATGGCGTGCTCGAGGGCGATCTTGTCAACGACCTGCATGCGCTCCGGGTCGGTCGTGCCCGTGACCACCTGGTCCGGCGTTTCGCCTTCTTCGGTGACCTTCTCGTACTTCACGTTTCGTTTACGGAAGTGCATCAGGACCTGATTGACCGTCATCCGGTGGAGCCACGTGGTGAACGCCGAGTCGCCGCGGAAGCTGCCGATCTTACGATAGAGCTGGATGAAGACATCCTGCGTAAGGTCCTCGGCTTCGTAAGCATTCTGGAGCATTCGAAGACAGATCGAATAGACCCGGCGGTGATGCCGCTGATAGATCTCTTCGAACGCTGCCATGTCACCGGACGCTGCCGCTTGAGTGAGTTCAAAGTCGCTCGTGTCCGCGAGCGGAGAAATGTACTTGGCCGAGGCCGTTTCGTTCTCCGCGGCCGCCGTGCCGCTCTGCCAGATAGGATAGTTCAAGGTTTCTGTAGTCATTTCCGTGTATCCCCCGCTATCCCAAGAATCAAAAAGCGTGCCAAACCCCGAAAACCTTCCCATACCGGCCGTGTTTCTCCTAATTTTACTGTATTTTCGAGGCATACCTTTCATTTCGCCGAACATCATAGAGAGGATTCAATTCGTTCTCGTGTCGGCTTTACGTAGCCCTGCGCACGATATGGTATAGTTGTCTCTTGAACGATTTTGATACATATTCCGTGGCGACGCTCACATACAAATCCCATCCCAATTACGGTTTATTCCGCTGGTTAAGAACGCTCGGGCTCGGGTTGACTTGCGTTCGATCGCTTACCGCCTTGCTTACTACCATCTTGATCGCGGGAACGGCCGCTGCACAGCCTCAGCCGAATGTTCGCACTCAGGAATTTGACGAAAAGGACGGCGTGCCGGTGATCCTCAAACACCTGCCGAATTGGGAAGCCGTTCGGGGAAGTGCCGTTTTCATCGCGTCGAAGGAAGAGCTTTTGCGTGCGGCGGGCGAGCGGCCGGTGAACAGTGCGATCGAGTTCGTCGGCGGCACCGAAGCTGCGAGTGCGGTTTATCCGGAAGGGCGACTGTTGATAGTCGAGTACACAACGCCGCAGTTCGCCTCTGCGGCCGATGTCGAATTTCTGCGGATCTTGGCACAAAACCCGACCGAGCCGCCGACGGTCTATCGGCGGGTTGGCAACTACGCCGTTTTCGTATTCGATACGCCCGATGCCGAAGCCGCCGCCGGGCTTATCGACCAGGTCAAATACGAGAAAGACATTCAGTGGCTTGGGGAAAGCCCGTTTCTTCTACAGAACCTCGAGCGGTACTTCGTCACAACGTCACGAGACATAATCTACTCGATCATCTTGTGGATCTTCATTGGTTTCGCGGTTGCCATCCTGCTCGGTGGGATCGCCGGATACACCTACTTCAAATACCGCGAAGGCGTACGCGAGAAGATGGTCGCGTTCTCGGATGCGGGAGGGCTCACACGCCTGAACCTCGACGACCTCTCAGAGCCTATCAAACTGGATTAGCAGATCACTCCGGCAATGCGTCGATCAACCGGTCGATGTCTTCCTTGTTGTTATAAAAATGCGGAGCGATCCGAAGCCGGTCGCCGCGAGGCGAAACGATCACACCCGCGTCGCGAAGCCTTTGAGCCACTTCATTAGAGTGCAGCCCGCCGAGATGCTCAATACAGACGATCGCCGACGCTTCCGAGGGTTCACGCGAGCTGATAATGCGGTAATTGCTTCCGCCAAGCCGCTCACAAAGATAACCCGAAAGTTCGGTGAGGTAGCGGCTGATGTTTTCGAGCCCCGACTGCCTGAGAAGTAGCAGACTTTGCTCAAGCCCATAGAAAAGAGAGGACGGTCCGGTTCCGCTTTCCCAGGCGAGGGCGTTCGGTTTGAACGGTTGCTCGCGGTCGTCAAAGTCCCACGGGGTTTCGACACTGATCCAGCCGACAAAGACCGGATCGATTCGTTCGCGGGCGCGTTCCGATACGAAAAGAATGCCGCAGCCCTCAGGAGCACACAGCCATTTATGGCTCGCACCGGCGGCGACATCGACCTTGCCCGCCTCAAGGTCAAACTCCATTTGCCCAAGGCCTTGGATCACATCCACGGCGAATATTGCGTCGACGGCACGAGCCGCTTTTCCGATACGCTCAAGGTCGGCACGAAACCCGGAGGCGAACTGAACCGCACTAACGGCGACGACCCGTGTATTCGAGTCGATCATGTCAATGAGTTCGTCGATCTCATATCGTCCGTCGCGTTCGGGGCAGATGCGCAGTTCAACGCCAAAACGGTCGCGAACACGACGCCACGGGTAAAAATTTGCCGGAAATTCGTTTCCAAAGGTCACAATGTTGTCACCAGACTTCCACTCAAGCCCCGCAGCGACCGCCGCGAACCCGTCCGAAGTATTGCGCATGAACGCGATGTGTTCAGGGCCGACGTTCAGCATCCCGGCCAAAAGTTCGCGGCAACGGCCTTTCGTTTTGACCCATTCGGTATAGTGTCCGGAACCGTGCGTAGCAACGTCTTTGAGCTGCCAATTGACAGCCTCGATCGCCGTCCTCGGCATCGGTGAAACGGCGGCAGAATTGAGGTAGGCATAGTGCGAGGTCGCGGCAAAGAGCGAGCGTATCTCGGGTGTCATGTGGAAGATTCTATAACAACCATTGCCGTACGATGGAATCGATGTAACTCGACCGCGGAAAAGAACTCGTTGACAAATCTCTGTTCGGGGCAGAAAATCGAAGTTGATTCGTGCGGTCAACCCTTCGTCCGCATTTCGGAATCAAACCCATTAATAGTGTTCAACGGCAAGAAAAAAAGAACGATACCCTTTGGCCCGCATGACCCGGCGGACGATCTCGACATTGCAGTACATCAGTACCGAAAGCAGTCCCGAACTTTTCTTTGGGCTGAGGGAATGCGGCTGGTTCGCGATGTCTTTTTGATACTGGTCGTATTTGTTCTGCTCGGTGTTTTCGCTGTTCAGCCGGTTGTCGTCGAAGGCGAATCGATGCTGCCGCATCTCCACAATGGCGAACGGCTCCTAGTGAACAAGCTGGTTTACTACAACATTAAGAGCGTCAGTTGGGGCCATTTAGAGCGCGGCGATATCGTTGTTTTCTGGTTTCCGCGTGAGCCGGATAAGAGCTACGTGAAAAGGATCATTGGCTTGCCGGGAGAGACGGTCGAGGTCAGGAACGGCAGGGTTTACATAAATGGCGTCGAGCTTCAGGAAGATTATCTTGACACAGAGCACAACCAGAGCCTGCCGACCTGGCCTGCGAAAAAGGTCGATCCCCATCATTTCTTTGTAATGGGTGATAACCGTGATAACTCTTCCGATTCGCGTTATTGGGGCCTCGTTCCTGAGAAGTACATCTACGGCAAGGCGTTCTTTCGCTACTGGCAGCCGGACAAGATCGGCTTCGTCGAGCACGGAGATTACAAGGATTCCGGCCTCGAGGACCTTTCGGATACGCGTGCCGTCCAGCAATGATTTCCGCTCCCCTTTATTTTCCAACTAGCATCAATTTAACTGCCGACCCCGGTTGCGATAAACTGCTCTGCAGATGAGTAAATCGAAACCGGCGATCATAGTATTGGAAGATGGCCGCTCCTTTCGCGGCACTGCTTTCGGCTCTGAGGGCGAGGCCTTTGGTGAGATGGTCTTCAACACCTCGATGACGGGCTATCAGGAGATACTGACCGACCCGAGCTATGCCGGGCAGATCGTCTGCATGACGTATCCGCTGATCGGCAACTACGGCGTTAATGCGTCGGACGTTGAATCCCGTCGGCCCTGGGCCGAAGGTTTCGTCGTCAAAGAAGCGTCGCGGATCGCCTCGAACTGGCGATCGACCGAGTCACTGCAATCCTATCTCGCACGTAACAATATCGTTGGGATCGAAGGGATCGACACGCGTGCACTTGTCAGGCACATTCGCGATAAGGGCGCGATGCGAGCAGTAATCTCGACGACCGATCTCGACGAGACAAGCCTCCTAGAAAAGGTGCGTTCCTCGCCCGATATGAATGGCCGCGAGCTCGCAACGGAAGTCACTGCCGAAGCGAGCTTCGAGTATCCATCAGCCGTCGATGCCAAGTACCATATCGTCGCTTACGACTTTGGTGTGAAGACCAACAGCCTTCGCGAATTTGCGAAGTTCGGCTGTCGTGTAACGGTCGTTCCAGCGGGAACATCAGCCGACGAAGTGCTCGCACTCAAGCCCGACGGCATTTTTCTTTCGAACGGCCCGGGGGATCCCGCTTCGATGAATGCAGTTATCGAAGAGATACGGAAACTCGCCGCATCGCAAAAACCGATGTTCGGCATTTGTCTCGGGCATCAATTGATCGGGCATGCCTTCGGCGGACGGACATTCAAGATGAAATTCGGTCACCGCGGCGGCAACCAGCCGATCAAAAACCTCGCGACGGGAAAGGTAGAGATAACCTCGCACAACCACGGATTCGCCGTTGACCCCGATTCGCTTCCCGCAGATATTGAGGTAACGCACATCAACCTCAACGACAACACGGTCGCGGGCCTTCGGCACAAAACCCTGCCGGTCTTTTCGGTCCAGTATCACCCCGAATCAGCCCCCGGCCCGCATGACAGCGAGTATCTCTTTGAGCGGTTTGTGGAGATGTTAGAAAGAAAGGACGGTCAATGAAAGTCGTAGGTGTTCATCCGGTTGATGCCCCCGAACCATGTTATTTGATAGAGGTTGAATTCGACGTTGATTGCGACATCGACTGGGAGTCGATAACCCAACCGTCGGAGGAAGTGCCTCCTCTTGAATGGCAAGTGCCTTGGAATGAGCAGCGCGTGCATGGTGAGGAAAATCGATGGGCTTTCTTCTTTCATTTCCTCGATCCGTCTCGACCTTTACAATCGAAAAATGGCTTGGTAGAGATGCCGAACAAAACCCCTCTACCAAGCCATCTTTCTTATATAACTTACGAAAGGCCGTAATTAGCCTACTGCCCGATGCCGTAAATATAGGGAGCGATGACGAGCGAGACGATGGACATCAGCTTAATCAGGATGTTCATCGAAGGGCCCGACGTGTCCTTGAAGGGGTCGCCGACCGTGTCGCCCGTTACAGAAGCCTTGTGCGGTTCGGAGCCTTTATAGAAGGTCTCGCCGTTGATAACTACGCCTTTTTCAAAAGACTTCTTGGCGTTGTCCCAGGCGCCACCGGCATTGTTCTGAAAGATACCCATCAGCACACCTGTCACGGTCACGCCTGCGAGCAGACCGCCGAGAACTTCCGGCCCGAAGGTGAACCCGACGATCACCGGGGTGATCAACGCGATCGCACCCGGCATTAGCATTTCTCGGATCGAGGCCTTTGTCGAGATCTCAACGCACTTCTCGTATTCCGGCTTGGCTTTGTATTCCATGATGCCCGGGATCTCGCGGAACTGACGCCGCACTTCCTGCACCATGTCCATCGCTGCCTTGCCGACCGCCTGAATGCACAGCGCCGAGAAGATGAACGGGATCATGCCGCCGATGAATAGCCCGGCGAGGACGTTCGCTTTGTAGATATCGATCCGCTCGATGCCGGCGATTCCGACGAAGGCTGCGAAAAGGGCGAGGGCAGTTAACGCCGCACTTGCGATCGCGAACCCCTTGCCGGTTGCCGCAGTTGTATTTCCGACCGCATCGAGGATGTCTGTCCGCCCGCGAACTTCGGCCGGAAGCTGGCTCATCTCGGCAATGCCGCCTGCGTTGTCGGCGATCGGGCCGAAGGCGTCGATAGCGAGCTGCATGGCGGTGGTTGCCATCATTCCCGAGGCGGCAATAGCCACGCCGTAGAGCCCGGCGAAGTAATATGAAGCCACGATACCGGCGGCCAGCGTGATGATCGGGATGACGGTCGATTTCATTCCCACTGAAAGCCCGCCGATAATGTTTGTTGCGTGGCCGGTAGAGGACTGCTGAACGATCGAATCAACCGGCTTCTTGCCCATCGCCGTGTAGTATTCGGTCGCGTAGCTCATGATCGCCCCGACGATCGTTCCGACGACGA
>CAZGLZ010000035.1:0-17846 GCA_964526245.1 uncultured Chloracidobacterium sp.
CCTGAGCTTTGTGAATGTCCGTGATCCGCTCACATGCTTTTAGCTCAAGAATCACCTTTTTCTCAACAAGAATATCTGCAAAGTAATCTCCGACTATCACGCCCTCAAACACAACCTTGATCGGCACTTGCTGTTCTGCAAAGATGCCCGCCGAGCGAAGAGCGACCATCATCGAATTTTCATAGACCTTCTCAAGGAATCCGTGACCCAAAGTGCTGTGCACTTTCATCCCGATCCCGATGATCTTGTACGTAAGATCACCGTGAAGCAATCGCTCACTCATATAGTTTTACAACGGATTAACGCGAACTTACACGGATAAGAAAATTAACCTTCTTACTTGCATTAAAGGAACAACCAAAAACTCGAGGCTCCCACCAAGGCAAATCCCGGGAGATATTTTACGAAATGCCGAAAAACAATAACAAATAATCCGCGAAAATCTGCGCAAATCCGTTGTTAACCGTTCCTCGCCGCTCTGAACACCTCGGCAAGCTTATCTGCCTGTTTTTCGACCGTATAGTTCTCCAGCGAGTGCTCCCGGCCGCTTTTTCCCATCTTTTGGCGGAGTTCTGCGTCGCCGAGCAGTTTATCAAGCGAATTATACCAATCTTCCGCCGATTCGGCATTGAAGTGCGTTTCGCCGGGCCGTCCGATCTCGGCGCAGATGCCGACCGGAGACATAACGAACGGCACACCGACGGCAAGATATTGAATAGCCTTGAACCCGGACTTTCCTTTCAGCCACTCCTCGTTTGCCGAGCTGCTTACGACTATCGGATAAAGCCCGACGTCCAGCGTGCAGAAATCCTCAACCTCGCGCTCAAGCGACCATTTTAAGACCTCAGACCGAACGCCCGGGATCTCTATCGCATCACGGCCCGAACCGACGACCCTTAAGACAAACTCATGCTTCGCCGCAAGTTTTTCAAGAACAGGTAACAGAGACTCAAGCGAAGGAAATGTGGAGTGTGTGCCGACCCAGCCGACGACAGGGATATTGTTATCTTTCTCAACCGGGCGAAAAACTCTAGTATCGACAACGGTGGGAACAACTTCGGCCCGGGTTCCCAACTTGGAAACATACTCGGCGATAAACCTGTTTCCGCAGGTTACCGCGGCCGAGCGGCGGATAAGCCTGTCCGTTTTGCCAAAGAACTTCAATGCACTGCCAAGCTTTCCGTATGTAGGGCTCGCATATGGAACGTAGGTCGCGTCGTCCAGGTCGAGAACCATCGGAACCCGTCCCGCGATCTGAAAAAGCACTTCAAACATCTCCGGCCCGAAGAACATCGCCTCCCGCTGGACGAACAGAAGATCATATTTTCCGACCCTCGCGGCCTCTGCAAGTCTTCGCAAAAAACTTCGGGCGATCCCCGCTGCCTTTTTCAGCGAACCGCCCGGCTTATACATTTCGGCAAATTGCTCCGCAGAAAGAAAAGGGCTCAGCTCGAGCTCAATTCCCCGCTCACGAAGCGGCCCAACGAATTGCTCTACCCGAAACCGCGTCGCCGCCGCCTCTTTTGGGAAATTTGCGACAGCAAAGATTCGCATTTATCTCTTGAAACCGACCGCGGTCCAAAATGCCGCACTCGCAAACTCTATATCGCGTAGGCCGCACCGCTCCATCATCTCGCGCATTTCGGCTTGAGTAAAACGCCTTTCCAATCGCGTCCCAAAGCGATCAAGTGCATCGGTCCGCATTGTATAAAAGCTTTTGTCACGATACTGAGAAAGTGGGAAGTTGCGGACGTTCAACCCAAGTTTCTCCCCAAGCAAAGCAAACCGCGCCAACGGGAAATATACAAGTCCCGCAACTATCTGCGAAACAAAATACCTAGCCCCGTGCGGAAGAGAACTTATAATCCGACGAAAAACATCCGTTAACTTCCAAATGGCACGGAACCATGCCGGCCGGTTATCGAAAGCGTAATAGAGATAAAGCAGAAAGGGTGCTCCGGGCTTTAACTTCGCAACGCATTTCCGCAAACCATCTTCGGTATCGGGAATGTGGTGAAGAACGCCAAGGCTGTAGCCAAAATCGCAGCTCTCATCGGCGAGCGGGATATCATCGACTCCGGCCCGGTGAAATTCACAGTTAGAAATACCTGCAAGATTCTTGCGAGCGACCTCTATTGCTTCGCTTGGATCGATCAAATGGAGTTTCCCGACCCGCGGAGCAACAAGTTTGCCCCACCGCCCGCTCCCGCAGCCGAGATCAAAACCGACCGATTCTTTCGGAAGGCTCTCCCAAGGAAATTTCTCGAAATACTCATCGAAAAGCCGCTTGTGCTCGGCCGGATCAAGCGCCGCCTGATCAAAACGCGTCCACTCGTCCCCGAAACCCGCAACCACCTTTGTATCAATGTTAGAAGCCATCTGAGAGTTGTCCGAAGTTCACCGGAGGTCTACATGCTTATCGTGAACTTCTCAGCGTTTCCGCGCCCAGGTTTCGATGTAAGTGCCTAGCTCACCAAAGCTGCTGATTCCGGTCACGATCTTGGAGGAAAAGCTCTCGACGGTTCCCACAATGCCCCCGCGGCTCGGCACAAGACTTTGTCCCGGATAAACGTTCCAGTACTCAGGTTCCAACCCATGTTTATTGAGTATCTTTCTCAATGCATGCGGACTAAAACCAAAAACATGGAACGGCGAAAACGTGGGTGCCAAATTCACACTCCAGTCTCTGCCGCGTAGCTTTTGATACAAATTGCCGATCCTGAAATAAAGCCCCGCTTCATTGGGGACGTCAATATAAAGAATCCCGCCGGGTTTTAGCGCTCTGGATATTCTCGCGACGATCGCATCGGGATTGTATAAATGTTCAAGTACCGCGGCGAGGACAATTGCATCGTACTCATTGTCGGGAACCGAGGAATCTTCTATCGGCTCGCGCCATATTTTGAGGCCGGTCCGTTCCTCCGCATAATCTGCAAAAGTGGCGGATGGCTCCACTCCTTCAACATCCCATCCCAACTCCTGAGCAGCAACTAAAGTTTCTCCGCGACCAACGCCGACATCAAGAAGCTTACCTTTATGACCAAGGATTCCCTCTGCTTTAGCGAGTAACGAACGAGCGCCTTCGAGTCTTCCGCCCGTATCATGCTCCTTAAAGTATTGGTCGGCGTCAACATCATAATGCTGGCCCAGACCGTTCTTCGGGAAAGGCATTGGATTCGGGAAAACCAATGAACACTCGGTACACTTCCAGATCTCGCATTCAACACCAAGGCCCTCACGATGGGAGTTACCTCCACGTTTGCCGACGAACCTATCTGGCTTGCTTCCACATATCGGACAGAATTGCTCGGTCCAAATATATCCGTCGTGGTTGCCTTCAAGCTTAGCGGGCTCTACGTTCATCAATTCTCCAAAAAGATCCGTGAATACACCTGTCGATACCGCTTCCCGCCGACCGATCTTAGGTCGAATTCCTTCTCCGCGACCTCTCGGCAATGAACAAGGATATCGCCTAAGCCCTCGATCTTATCAAAAGCCGCCGTGTAGGATTCCGAATCGAAATTCTCGATCATAGCTCCGACATCGTAAGTCTTGATCAAAAGATCGACATCTCCAACTCCCGCGTTCGCCAATAAAGGCAGCCCGCACGCCAAATATTCCGGTATTTTTGTCGGCGAGCGAGAGGCCGTTGCGAACGTAGCCTTGACGAATGAAAGTCCGAAATCAGATGCGCAAAGATATCCCTCGATCTCTTCGGGTCGAGCCCTGCCGACGAAATAGTCTGTTGTATCGAAACCTCTGGCTTGTAGTTCCGCTTCAATAAGCTTTTGATCGCTTTGCGTCAGAAAGAGTGCGAAAACGCTCGGATCCCGTTCCCGAAATGCCGCAAGCATCTCCGCCATTTCCCGCGTCAAGTATAACCCGCCAAGCGCTCCGATATGGACAAAAACTTTCCGACCGTGGATACCAAGCTTTTCCCTATACGTTTGCCGCAAAACTTTTCTATCACCCGCAAAGCGTTTCTCAAGATCAACACAACACGGTATCACCTCGACCGGGCGGCCGTGCCTATCATAGCCTGTTTCCTTTGACTCGGGAAAGAGTATCTCTCTCGCCTTTTCGGTCAGGACGACGAAAGCATCGGCCTCTTTCATCAGCCACCGCTCCACACGCTTCGCCCCGCGATAAAGCAGCCCGCCTTCGGGCCAGATGCCCGCATCGGTATATTCCTCCGGGAAAAATCCGCGGATATCAAAGAGCAATCTAGGTTTCCGCAGCGAAAACTTCCGCGCCAAAGCTCCCATCAGGGTCGGGACATGGACGCGGCCATGCAAAACGTCGAACCGCCCGATCCTCCGCCATATATAAAAAGCCCCACGAAAGATGTCCCATGCCGTAGCCACCGCCGAAGGCCGCTTATGATACGGCAGCCAATCCCACTCAATTCCCTCCGCCCGAAGCTCCGCCCTTATCCTCTCAAATTCCTCAATATCCCCCGCTGCCCGGCTTGGCTCAAACGTCAAAAGAGAAACCTCGATCGGGACAAATGATTCTCCGCCCACAGTCCCCGCGTCCGGCTCCCCTCCTTGATAAGGAGGGGTGGCAGCGGCTTCCGCTGACGGGGTGGTAGCAATTACTTCCTCTCCGCGTCTCTGCGTCTCTGCGGTAAAACCTCCCTTCCCAAGTTCACGCAAATACGGTAAAACCTGCGTCTGAACCAGCGGCTCCCGCACCCCGAAATAACAAATATAAAGCGTCCTCGGCATTAATCTGATCCGCGTTGATCCGTGTTCATCCGTTGTTTCCCAAATCTCCTTAACGGAAACGCCGCAAAATACCCGATCCCTGCCGGACGATACCAAACGCTCTTCGCCGCCGTCCGCAAAAAATCTCCATACTTCCCCGAGCGAAAATAAGACCCTGCAAGCACCCGATTGTAGTTCCCAAGTGCCCTTCGGCGGAGAGCGGCGACCTCCGGGCCGCCTTCGGCAAAAGCCTTTTCATAGAAAATTCCCATGCCGCGTTCCATTTCCCTTACGTTCCTGTGAGCGGCTGCCCCGTGGCTCCGATAATTGACCAGCGGTTCCCGAACAAACCCGACGCGATACCGCCGGGCGATTCTGTAACACAGGTCCCAATCCTCGCCGCATTTCTGCCGCGGATCGAAGCCGCCGGCCGCTTCAAAAGCCTCACGGCTGACCATTATCGCCGAGCCCGAAACATTGACCACCGGCTTTTCCCAGAGAAGAAGCTCATCGGCGACCTCGCCCTCCATTCCATCTATGTGCAGGGCAATGGTCTCGCCGGTATCGGTATCAAACTCCCGCATACCGCAATGGACAAGCCCAATCCGGCCATCCCGCTCAAAGAGTTCTGCCTGTTTCTCCAGCTTTGTCGGCTCCCAGATATCGTCCGCATCCAGAAAAGCGATAAGTTCGCCCGAGCTTTCCGCGACCCCGCGGTTCCGGGCCACGCACACACCTGAATTTTCCTGCCGGATATATCTCACCGCATCACCAAACCCCGAAACGACCTCCGCAGTATCATCCGCCGAACCATCATCAACGACAATTATCTCCGTCGGAGCCAGGCTCTGCCGAAGCGCCGAACCTATCGCCTCCGCGATGAACCGCCCATAGTTGTAGCTCGGAATAATGACCGATACAGAACTAGCCATTTAACTGCTTCCGAGTTCCTTGTCGAGCAGTTCGCACCAGATGTGAATCAAGGTGATATGCATTTCTTGTATTCTTGCGGTCCGGCGGCTCGGTATCGCGACCAGATGATCGCAAAGTTCTTTCATCTTTCCGCCGTCACCACCGGTCAGGCCGATTACGCCCATTCCTGCCGCTCTTGCACTTTCGATCGCAGCCAATACGTTTGGAGAGTTCCCGCTTGTACTTATCGCTATCAGCAAGTCGCCCTCGCGGCCAAGGGCTTCGACTTGCCGGGCGAACACGCGGTCGAATCCGTAGTCGTTCCCGATGGCGGTCAGCGCCGAGGTGTCTGTCGTCAGTGCTATCCCCGGAAGGCCTCGCCGCTCTTTCTCAAATCGGCCGGTCAATTCCGCCGCAAAGTGCTGAGCATCTGCCGCACTCCCGCCATTCCCGCAGATCAGGACCTTGTTCTCGGCCGCAATTGCCCCGATCATCATCTCCGCTGCACCGGCGATAACTCCGCTCATTCCCGCAACCTGCCCTGCAAGCTCCAGATGCTCCGAAAAACTGGCCGTGACCGTCTCTTCCCTCATAATTTAACCTAGCGCCTTGTCAAATGATTCTTCGTACCGCTTTATCATCTTATCGATGGTGAATTTTCCCTCTACCCGTCGTCGGGCTTCCTCAGCGATCCGTTTGCGCTTTTCCGGATCGGCGTGAAGCTCTTTAACGGCACCGGCAAGCTTTCCGCTGTCGCCTTTCGGCACCAAAAGCCCGTTCTTTCCGTTTTCAATAATGTCCGCAGCTCCGCTTACATCCGTCATCACCAGCGGCTTTTCCATCCACATCGCCTCGCACATTACCTGACTGAACGCTTCTTGCAGCGTGGATTGCACCACCGCATCTGCGGCGGCCATGATCGTCAGCGCATCTTTACGCCAGCCGGTGAGGATAACGTTCTCTGCAATACTGAGTTTTGCAATCTGCCGTTCCAGCTCTTTTCTTTCGGGCCCTTCGCCGACCAACAGGGCAACGACGTCCGGAACATCCTTCCGAAGTTCGGCAATAGCATCTAAAAGAAAGCGATGGCCCTTTTCCTCATGGTAACGGCTAAAGTTGGCTATGGTAAACCGGCCCGCAAGCCCAAACTCCTCGCGGACTGCCTCTATCTCAGCCTGACCGGGCCGAAGGTATTTTTCCGGGACGAACCCGTAATAGACGATGTCTATCTTCTCGGCCAGAATGCCCTGCCGTTCGGTCAGTATCTCAAAGATCATCTGCGAGGGAACGATAATCCTCGCCGCGTCGCGGTTTATTCTCTGCTCGATGGCAAGCAATGCCTTTCGCTTTATCGGGCTTGGGTTCCTGTAGATCGAATCCGAATAATGCCTTCCGATCACCAGTTTGGTTCCCCGATAAAATCGGGTGGCAAGCCACCCGACCATTGCCTGCTCGAAATGATGAGCGTGGAGAATATCTATCTTCCACTCACGAAGCAGCCGCGAGAGCTTCCACGCAGTTGCGACGGCGTCGCGACGCGAATTTCCCGGCAGATATTCAGACTTCGTTCCCGCCGGATACTCCGGCCTTGCAATATTGTTTTCTTCCGAGCGGACACACACCGAGACCTCGAACCGCTCCCGATCCGCATAATGAACAATAGTATCTATAAAATCATGCCGATTGATTACATCGGCAAATTCAAGCACTCGGATCATCGGGTGAATTCTTATTCGGGACGGGAATGCACTCTACATCGAAGAGATCGGTTTGCTCCGAGAACCAAGCCTCGTTTACCGGTTCGCCCTCAAGCTCCAAAGAATAGCCGTGGCCGATTAGAAAAGTCCATATTTCTGAAAGGGTAACATCCGCATTATTAAGGGCCGTCGGATGAAGACTTAGGAACAATACCGGACGATCGCTCATGAGCGTTTTGGACGCCCCGCGAAGAAGATCGAACTCCGCCCCCTCAACATCTATCTTTACGCATGCGATCGTCAACTGTTCTTCGTCACGAATCTCATCAATTGAGATCAGGTCAACTTCGAAGCCACCGCCGTGCTTATCCTGTTTCACCAGGCTATTTGCATTTGATGCATCGTTGCCGGTTTGATAGAAGGTCGCCTTCCCGCGTTCAAGCGACACTGCCTCAGCCCTGACCTTTACATTCACGCAGTTGTTCAACGAAACGACCGACTCAAGAGTCGCCCTGACATCTGGCATCGGTTCGAAGGCGATCACTTTTCCACTTTCGCTGACGACCCTTGATGCGACAACCGAGAAAAGGCCGAAATGGGCCCCGCAATCCAGAAATGTAGAGCCCGGCGGGCAGTTTCTCTCGATGAACTTGAAAAGACCCGGCTCATAGCCAGCCGGATAATATCGCGAATATCGACTTGGGAAACGAATATCATAGCCGCCGATCCGGCGCTTGATTCCGCGACCGCGGGTAATGATATCGGCCGCTCCATAAACTACGGATTTGATCGTTTCTTTCATTCTACTGTTCCGATGAAAATACAGACGCCACAGGAATCGCCCTCATCTGCCTGCACGGGTCGGCGGCGCATTTATCCCAGTCGCATTCTGTATTGCATTTCTCGTTCATACCGAGAACCGCCCTTGCCGTCGGATATGCGGTTGCATGTTCGGGCCGGCGATTACGGAAAAGCCCGATGATCTGTTTCCCTAGAGCTCCCGCAATGTGAAACGGCCCGCTATCGGTCGTTACCACAACCTCCGAGCCATCTATCACCGCGAGGAGTTCGGGGATGGTCAGCCGCCCTCGGGTATCTATCATCCCGTCAGTTCCCGTTTCAGCGGCCTGTGTTTCTTTGCCGCCGAGAAGCACTACACGCATTCCCGTTTGGCTTTCGGCCAGTCGGAGAAATTCCGGCACGTTCTCCATCGGCCACCATTGGCGGCTGGTGCTCCCGAAAGGGTGAAAGGCCGCATATCGCTCGCCGGGCGAAAGCCCGCGCTCGCTTAACTTACTTGCTGCGGTATCCGCCGCTTCCGCATCAACATAAAGCTTTGGCACGCGGTCGGTAACTTCTGCCCCGAGCACACGAAGGCAATTGAGTCTTTCCCTTGTCCCCCATTCCCGTGGGCTCCCGATCTCATAGGCATGCGTAAGGCAAGGCTCAAGTATAGTATCTTTCACACCGACCCGCACAGGAATTCCCGCCCGGGCCAGTAAATGGGCAAATTGATCGCCAAGCAAAATTATCGCAACATCAAACCTCTGCTCGGCAAGCCACGATCTCAACCGTGCGATCTCCGCCGAACGCCGCAAAGAGAACGGATCGGCATCGCAAACGTAAAACTCGTCAAGATTCGGATCAGCCCTAAGCAGTTCCCGGTTATGGGTCTTTCCCAATACCGTTATCCTCGCCTCCGGCCAAAGCCCCCTCGCCGCCGCGATCGCCGGCAAACTCATCACAGAATCCCCAAGCAATCCGGAAAGCACAAACAAAACCTGTTTTGGCGTCCCCGCGAGTGAGACGGTACCACTTCGAAAGGACCGTAGCGCTTCAACGCGCTGCCGCAACTCATATTGCGACTTATAAATTAGGGCTCGGAAGCTACCCATCACTTTCGGTTACTGAGTCGGGTCGAAACAAGAATTCTCGGAAAGCACCAAAACGAAGCCCAAACGGTAGATGTAAAAAAAGACGTTCCCTAGCATCTCCACCACCTATAACCGTCGCATACTGTGGCCCAGTTAACCCAACAATTGATTCTGGACGCTCCAAGAAAAACTCATCCACAGCCTGCCTCGCCCCGACGCACGTGGGCGAACCATAGTCGTCGAAAATAATAATCGAGTCTTTATCCATTCTCGGGACGCAATGCTCTAGGGCTGTCAAAATACTTTCATATAAGTCGGCATCTATGTGAACAAGTGAATAAGTTTGGTCGGCCCGTGATGAAAATGCTGGTAACGTTTCTTCGAAATAACCGACATGCATTTCGAAATTCTCGCCTAAGGCTGAGAGACCATCAAAAACCCGCTTCTCATCTGTCCCCGCGAAATCACCTTTTTTATGAAAGTTATCTTGTGGGGCCACTTCGGGCATGCCTGCAAACGAATCGAAGACATGCAAAACCTTATCCTTAGCCAAGTTTTGGAGAATTACTCCCGCACTTCCTCCACGAAACGTTCCGAATTCGATTACGTCACCCTTGATTGTCCTAGTTGCCCTAACGGCCGAACAAAGCATTGCCAATCTACGATAATCCAAAAGAGTTTCAAGCCCGACAGCGAGACCTGAGTGCAGATCAGAACGCAGCTTAGGATTGAAGATATGCGTTAATATATCTTTGTTTGGCATCCGAAATTCCATTTTATGTGTTCCCTTGTGATTGCCAACCGACTAGCCCACTTAAACATTTACATTGCGAAACCAAGAGACATAACCCCAAATAAATGCGATCACATCTGCCTCGATTATTCTAGCTGACAAACGAAAACAGTTACCCAATCCAGAACGTACTACTTTCACATGTGAGTCCTTTTGGTCGATCTATAGCACCATCCCGACACCACTTTCCATATGAAGTGCCTTGGCCAGTAGCAATCGTTTCTTTCGGCTTCCGGAGATGTTTGATCACCTTAGACATCTGCACCAAGTCATAATTCTCGGTAGCCCAAAAGTGTCGTAAGTCCTAACTCGCGGCAACGTTTCAAGTACGCTGTGTAAATTTGGTGATTCTGCAAGAGCAGCAACGTCGAGTTAGCTTAGTCTTATACGATTTTCTTAAACAGTTTCATGCCATCGCGGACACCGGAGAACAAACTAAGTCCGCACAGTGTCCTGTAAAGCTTGGGCAATAATTTTGAACTGGGCATTATCCGTTCAATTAATTTAGTAAAGAACAATATAGCCCTTGGTGCTGCCATTAAAAGTGCAATCCGTTTCGCCTGTTTCTTGATGAAGTCGTTTACGGTCTCAGTCGAGAACCGAATAGGGGCATTGGTCTCGATCATATGGCGAAAGCGTTCGTTCTCCATCAAACTCGGCATCTTAACGAAGGCTTCAGCAAGACTAAGGCCGTACTTATACTCTTGTTTACATTTTTGACTTATCTCGGCGGATTGAAGATGCCAACCCCAAGCGTCATTATTCTGATAAACCGAAACTCCTTGATTTTGAAGCCGAGCTGCCAGTTCGAACTCCTCAGCACCGGGAGTTTCCATCTGTCGATGATATACAGCTCCATCTGGAAACATTGAACGTTCAAATGAGATATTACCGCTTGCAAGGTCCTGCTGCTTAATTAACCCCTTCTTGCTTTCGGTTTCAAATTGAAGACTGTCAAAGTATTTCTTCGCTGGCGATTCCACCGCTTCTGAGTGTAGAGGCGACCGACCAAAAATAACACTTCCAGGCATTTCTTGATGTGACCTATAATGAACTGAAATTAGATCTGGTGCTGCCAAGATGTCATCATCGATGAAAAGTACGATTTCGTTCGAAGCATCCTGAAAGCCCCTATTTCGAGCGATCCCTGGACCGGAATTCGCTTGTTGAAGATATTTTATCCGAAATGGCTTCGTTACAATTTTGGACTTAACTACCTGCTCAACAGGCAAGCTGGAACCGTCATCGACAACTATGACCTCAATATCCTCAAACTGGGCACAATCATTCAAGAGAATATGATCAAGAACTTGGGATAAAGCATCGGGTCTATTAAATGTCGGAATTACAACGCTAATTTTCATTTAGGTTCTAAGAGGCAATCCGTGTTCGTATTTTTGCGAATAGCCAGTTAATCTCCTCTTGTTCTAGCACTTTTGTGTATGCAACAAAAGCAAAAACTAGAATAGAAGCTGCGGCCGCAAGAAGTACGACGATTTCTACTGAGCCCTTGTACATCAATAATGCAATGGGAAGCGCGATTGCTAATGCAGATACGGGTAACGCAGTTCTGATTTTGTAAGGCAACGCCAACTCATTGAGTCGAAAGACTAAAAGATAATGCGCTATCGAATCTCCAATTACTCGAACACTCCATGCTATTGCTGCTCCAGATGCACCGTATCGCGAGCTGAGAAACCACACTACAAAGACATAGGGAAACAATTCTATCCAGAACAATTTTGCCAATATGTCCGTTCTTCCTGTTGCCAGCAGTATTGAATGCGGAAGATAGGTAAAAATATTAAATGTGAGTCCAAACAGTAAGAAATAAAATGGCCATGAACTTGCTTCGCCAAATTCTTTCCCAGCCCAAATCGTAAAAAATGGTTTCGCGATTAATGCAAGAACGACCATGGCCGGAACTACCCATACTAGACTTAGGCGAATTCCGCGTGAATAGATTGATTGCAGTTGCCCCCGCTTATCATTTCCCTGCAGTTGCGAAAACGCTGGAATCAGAGATTGAATCATTGCCGTAGAAAACATCGTGACCATTCCCGCCAAAGCAAATGCAACGCCATAATGTGCTAGAGCTGTCGGCGAGACAGTTGCGGATAGTATTCCTTTCTCAGCATTAATAAGAAACAACCCTGCGATTGCTCCGGCGACAACTCCGCCGCCATACTTAACCATTAGAAGTGGCATCACTTTGTCGATTGCGGTTCCGAACAGATGCGGGAGAAGGCTTCGCGAGATGACAAGATGCCCGAGGAGGTTTAGGAGGCTGGCGGCGAGGAGGACGGTTACGGCACCGATTATTCCGTAGCCTAGGTAGAGAACTATGGGCGTGGCGATGAGGCCGAGGATGCGGGAGCCGGCGTTGATGAACGTATTGAGGTCCATGCGGAGCCGGGCGAGCTGCGGCGTGTTAAATATCCCGCAGAGAAAGTTGATGACAAAAGTTACGGCCGCTATCCGCAAAGCTGTTACCGCCTCGGCCTGCAAAGCTTCCGGGACGTTGAAAAGCGAGATCACCGGCGAGGCAAATATCATCAATCCCGCGGCTACCGGCACTGAGGTAATAAGGGCAATAAGTGCGGCCGTTCTTACGATACGCGCTTCTTTTTCCTCGTCGCCCTCGGCATAAGCCTCGCTGCCGAATTTGGTCGATGCCATCGACATCCCAAAATCTGCGAACCCGAGATAGGTCGGTATCAGCCCGATCAAGATCAAAACGCCGTAACTTTCCGCCCCGAGCATCCGGATAACGAACGGAGTCGCCACCAGCGAGACCGCGAGCGGCGCGACCTGGCCGGCGAGGGTCCAGAGCGAGCCCTTGACCACCTTGGTCGTCATTCCGGCTGTCGATGGCGGAGTTTTGGGATTTTTGGCGGGTTCGCTCGCGTCTTCGGGCGTCACGTTTTGAAGTGTAAGCGGTTCGGGGCGGGTGGGGCAAGTTGGTTTTCGGGTGAAGCGGTCAAAATGGCAGAATTTGGGGAAATTTGGGACTTTGGAACGAAATATTGCGAGCTGGGAATGAATTATTGAGAGCTAGAAATGAATTCTACAAAGCTAGAAATCATTTCTGAACGTTCAGGAATGAATTATTGAGAGCTAGAAATGAATTCTACAAAGCTAGAAATGATTTATGGAAAGCTATATTTCATTTCTACAAAGCTAGAATTCATTTCTGAGCTTGTAGAAATGAATCATTGAGACCAATAATTCATTCGCGCAAGGTGATATTTCATTCCTGCGGCGGGAAATTCATTTGCGCAGACGAATAATTCATTTGCGCGACCTCAGAATCCAATCGCGTAGACAAATAATTCATTTTTTCCACGGGGAATTCATTTGCGCAGACGAATATTTCATTCGCGCAACCTCAGGATTCATTTGCGCAAGGTGATAATTCGTTCCTGCGGGCCCGGGAAACAGAAATTATTAACCACAGAGAACACGGAGATTTGCCACAGAGGGCACAGAGGTTATTGAGGACGGCCCGGAACCGTCAGGTTGTCTGCGGAGGCTGAGTCTTGAGAAAAAGAGAGACACTCCGCGATCTCTGTGTGCTCTGTGGTGAATAATTCTTGCCGAAAACTGGTTATGTGGCCTTATTTCTCAATCGGGAGATGCGGGCGGTGAGCCAGGAGCGTTCTTCGGGGTCGAGGAGCGTTCGGAAGGTCATCGCGGCGTAGATCATTAGCCCAAGGAGGACGAAAACTAAGGGAAAGAGCGTGTAAGACCCCTGATAGAGAAGAAATATTGCGGGCAGGGCGGCGGCGGCGACTCCGGCGAGGTAACCGAGCGGAAATCGCGGGCGGAAGGTGATCCCGCCAAGGCGGATGGCGAGATAAAACTGCAGGAAAGTGTCTATGATAACGCGAAGGCTCCAGGCGGCGGCAGCACCGGCGGCCCCGTATCGCGAGGCAAGCAGCCAGACGGCGGCGGCATAAGGCACAAGTTCGATCCAATAAAGCTTGGCGAGCGCATCGCTCCTTCCGGCGGCAAGAATTGCGGCGTGCGGCAGATAGGCGATTATGTTAAAAAGCAATCCTCCCAAAAGAAGATAAAGCGGCAAGGTGCTCTCGCGGCCAAATTCTTCCCCGGCCCAGATGGTAAAAAATGGCTTTGCCGTAACTGCCAGGAAGACCATTGCCGGAACTGCCCAGATCATCGAAAGCCTTACGCCACGCTCGAAAAGCCCGTTGAGCCGCTCGCGGGCCTCCTCACCCTGCAATTGCGAAAATGCCGGTATCAATGATTGGATCATCGCTCCGGCGAAAAGGGTCATCATCGACGCGGCCGTAAATGCGACCGTGTAATGGGCAAGTGCGGAGGCCGAAACTACGGCCGCGAGTATGCCTTTCTCTGCATTTGTAAGTGCGACCGCCGCGATCGAGCTTGCAACCAACCCGCCGCCAAAAATTAACAGCGGAAGGAGCCTCTCGCGGCTTATCCCGAGCCCGAAAAGCTCCGGCAAGAGCCTACCGGAAAAGAAAATATGGCCGGCAAGGTTGAGCAGCATCGCCGTAAGCAGAACCGAGGCCGCACCGACGATCCCATAGCCGAGATAAATGGCGACCGGCGTTGCGATAAGGCCGGCGATCCGCGTCCCGGCATTTATCAGCGTGTTGAGGTCCATCCGGAGCCGGGCGAGCTGCGGCGTGTTGAGAATGCTGCAGAGAATGTTGACGACAAATGTCACCGCCGTTATGCGAAGTGCGGCAACGGCCTCGGCGAAGAGGTTCTCGGGAACTGCAAAGAGCGAGATGATCTGCGGAGCAAAGATGAAGAGGCCGAGAGCGACGGGGACGCTTACGGAAAGTGCGACCGCGACGGCCGTGCGGATGACGGCGGCCTCTTCTTTACGGTCGCCGCGGCCGAAAGCTTCGCTCGCGAACCGCGTAGAAGCGAGCGACATCCCGAAATCTGCAAATGCGAGATAAGCGGGAATCAATCCGACGAGGATAAGTACGCCGTAGCCCTCGGCACCGAGCAGGCGGATGGTGAAAGGAGTTGCCGCAAGCGAAACGGCAAGCGGAGCGACCTGGCCAAGAAGGGTCCAGAGCGAACCCTTCACGACGCGGGTCGTCATTCCTGCGGCCGAGTGCTGCGGATCAGATACCTCGGCCGCGATCTGTTTTTCATCCGTTGCCACGTTGGGAGTTTAAGCCGAAGCCAAATCCCCGGGCAAACGGCCGGGCTTTCTTACGGCTCAGGAAGAAAGTCCACGTTCTCGACCGGAGCATTGACGATGACGATCTTTGGCGTAAAGGCAAAGCCCTTTGCTGCGGCCGTTATCGAGACGGAACTTCCCGCCTCGACGCCTTCAAAAGCATAGTGGCCAAAGGAATTTGTCAGGGCGACGTACTTATTGCCCATCCCGTCCGTCATAACGAGATAGGTATTTCTGATCGGGGTGCCGTCAGCCTCGAAAACGCGGCCGCTGATCGGAAATCCGGCGGTGAAAGGAAAACTATCTGCCTCAAAGGAACCGATATCGGCGGCATTTCCCGAGGGCGAGTTCGGTACGGCGACAACATCCCACGGGCGAATGTATCCTCGCTGGTCGAGAGTGTTTGTGGTGTCGTTGCCATTGTCTATCGCAACGCTCGCGGGAAAAAGCGCGTGTGTCTCGGTCGGCCCGCCGTAAAGGGCAAGCGGTGCGAGAAGCGGATCAAGCGGTGCGGCCCCTGTGCCGACCCAGTTCGTACCGCTCGGAAGGCCGGCGGGATACTGAGTTTCGACACTCGTGTTGCGGCCGATCAGGTTATGGCCGCCATCGGTCAGTGTTCCGCCGCTCAGTTGAATATCCTGGGTTGTGTTTCCGGCAACGATGGTGTTTTGGAGCGTCAAAGTTCCCGTTTCATGCCAGATGCCGCTCCGCGAACCCGCGGCAGTGTTTGGCGCGGAGTTGTTGGTGATGGTCGAGGAAGTAATGCTAACGGAATTTGCTCCCGCCTGTATCCGGATTCCTCCGCCGCCCTCGGTAGCGAGGCTTCCGTTCGCAGTATTTCCGCTGATGGTGCTGTTGTTTATCGTTCCGCGGTTAAGAAATAGCCCGCCGGAGGCCGCACCGGCCGTATTGCCGCTGATGGTCGAATTCTCGATCGTGGCCGAAACGCTCGCGGAGATGTTTGCTCCGCCTCCATTCCCGGAGGAACTATTTCCTCGGATCGCCGAGCGGCTTATGAGCAGATTGGTTCCCGCAAAGCTGATCCCGCCGCTGGTGCTTGCCGTCGAGGTATTTGCGGTGATCGTAGAGTTGCGGATAAGGAGCGTATTCGTGCTCCTGATACCTCCGCCAAACGATGTGGCACGGTTTTGATCGACCGCGACGTTCGTAAGCGAAAGCGAGCCGGCATTGAGTATTCCGCCGCCGGTGCCGGTAACGAATCCGCCGGTGATCTTTAATCCATGGATGCTGACGGCAAAGTTGCCGACGTTAAAAACGCGGCTCGTCGTGCTCTGGCCCGCGACGTTCACGATAGTAAGCAGGTTCGCACCCGGGCCAATAATGATCAGGTTCGAGGAGATCTGTATCTGGCCGTTGACCTGGATCTCAGAAATTCCGGGCTCGAAAGTGACGGCATCATCTCCGGCCAGAGCGTTCGCCTCGCCTACCGCGGCCCGCAATGTGCAGATACCGTTTCCGGACGCAGTTTCACAAACTCCGTCGCCCGGCGTGGCGTCAACGCCGTCGCCATTGCTATTGACGACAAAGGTGCGGAGCGGTGCAAGTTCGGCCGGAGCCTTCGCGGGCTCTTCAAACTTGCGGTCCTTTTCAGGCCGCTCGCGGACAAGGTCATCCTGAGCGAAAGAAGTTCCGGTGGAAATGAAAGCGATGACTGCCAGCAGGCAGAAAACGGTTCGGCAAAGGTCGCGCATCTATATCCTCCTGTCAAATGAAAAGATCCCTAACCAAGAAATGTTTGGTTAGGGATTATATTTCACTTTCGCGGCGAGTCAATGTCGTTTGGCTGCCTGCTGAGGGTATTTAGTGATGATCGCCGGCGGCCGCACCATCAGCAGAGTGATATATCTCCGAACCGCTGGCCTTGAACTCGGCGGCCTTTTCGCTCATGCCGACGGCCAATGCCTTTTCGGCTTCGAGGCCTTGTTTCTCAGCATATTCACGGACATCCTGCGTGATCTTCATTGAACAGAAATGCGGGCCGCACATTGAGCAGAAATGGGCGAGCTTTGCACCCTCGGCGGGAAGTGTTTCGTCGTGGAACTCCTTTGCCTTTTCCGGATCAAGCCCGAGATTGAACTGATCTTCCCAGCGGAACTCGAAACGGGCTTTTGAAAGAGCATTATCTCTGTACTGCGCTCCCGGATGGCCTTTTGCAAGGTCGGCGGCGTGAGCGGCAAGCTTGTAGGTGATGACGCCTTCCTTAACGTCTTGTTTATTCGGCAGGCCGAGGTGTTCTTTGGGCGTAACATAGCAAAGCATCGCGGTGCCAAACCATCCGATCATCGCGGCACCAATTCCGCTCGTGATGTGGTCATATCCGGGAGCGATATCTGTCGTCAGCGGGCCCAAAGTGTAGAACGGAGCCTCACCGCAAACTTCCAGCTGCTTGTCCATGTTCTCTTTGATCAAATGCATCGGAACGTGCCCCGGGCCTTCGATCATTGTCTGGCAATCCATTTCCCACGCGATCTTTGTAAGCTCGCCGAGCGTTTCGAGTTCGGCAAATTGCGCCTCATCATTCGCATCGGCAATGCTGCCGGGCCGCAATCCATCCCCGAGAGAGAAGCTGACGTCGTAGGCACGCATTATCTCGCATATCTCGCGGAAACGGGTGTAAAGAAAGCTCTCTTCGTGATGGGCGAGGCACCATTTCGCCATGAT
>CAZGLZ010000035.1:17946-31870 GCA_964526245.1 uncultured Chloracidobacterium sp.
GAGTTGCCGATGTTTGCGTTTATCTTTACCAGGAAATTGCGGCCGATGATCATCGGTTCGCTTTCGGGATGATTTATGTTCGCCGGGATGATCGCACGTCCGCGGGAGACCTCATCACGGACAAATTCGGGCGTCACGAATTCCGGAATGGCAGCGCCGAAAGATTCGCCCTTGTGCTGATGGTAGAGCGAGGAGCGGTCATCGCTTTGAGTACCGCCTTTAGGCGGCCCGCCGTTTTCGCCGAAAATGCCGGCTAAAGCCGGGACTCCAAACTTCCGGCCGAGGTTTTCGCGGATCGCCACGTATTCCATCTCCGGCGTGATGATCCCGCGGCGTGCATAATACATCTGCGTAACCGCATGTCCGGCCTTTGCGCGGAGCGGCTTGCGTTTGAGGCCGGGGAACTCGACCAATTCACTTGAGCCCTTACTAACGTGCGGGCTACTAACATAGCCGTTATCTTGCGGCTGCACCTCGCGGCCTTCGTATTCCTCAACGTCGCCGCGGCCGATTATCCATTCCCGGCGAAGTGCCGAGAGCCCATCGCGGATGTCGTGCTTTTGTTCAGGATCTGTCCACGGGCCGCTGGTGTCGTAAACCCGTACGGGCGAATTCCCAACTAACGTACCGTCCATCTCACGCGATGGCGAGAGCGATATCTCCCGAAACGGCACACGTATCCCTTCCGCCTCAACGTAAACCTTTCGCGAAGCCGGCAAATGCACCTGGCCATTGGAAACTACTTCTGAATTCTGACTTCTGACTTCTGACTTCTCTTCCATCGTTTTTCTCCCTTCGTCGGTATTATCCGCATCAGGTTTTTAGGGTAATGCCCGGCCCGTGCCCGGCAACTCTCAGCAAAATGCTCCCCTGAAAACTGTTTGCACTGTAAATTCTATCAATTAGCCGTTCGCATCGCGAAAGCGATGGAAACCGGAGCGAAAGTTTGCTCGAGGACAATGCACTTTTCGCTTTTTCTGAAATTGTCGTTGTGTTATTGTTTTGATGTAGTTGGCGCACGTCCCGCTCCCGTGCCTGGAAAGAAAACTAAGGTTCCCGCCGCTTGTTTCTCCCATGTCGCAAGTTTTTATCGATATTCGTACACTCTCGTTCGTCCTGATGGTCGTTACCGGCCTGATGGCTGGAGTAATGGGCATTATCTGGCGGACGCAGAAGACGTATCCCGGAGTCGGATTCTGGGCACTCTCAAACCTCTCCGCGGCGTTCGGGTTCTTGTTCATCGGGCTCCGCGGGGTCGCTCCGGACCTTGTAACGGTCCTGCTCGGCAATTTTCTGGCGATCGGGACAATGGCGCTTGCCTATGGAGGAAACCGTAGCTTCGTCGGGCTTGAGGACGACCACCGCACGTCGTTCCTAGTAATGGCGGTTACGATGGCGGGCATCTTTGCCTTTACCTACATTTATCCGGACATACTTCCGCGGATCTTCATCGCCTCCGCAGCGACCTTCATCTTCTCGATGCTCAGCTTTCGGGTGTTCCTCTCGGCTCCGAAGCAGCGGCGGACGATCGTTTACACGCTCGTCGGCTATAGCCATCTGGTATTCGCACTCCTGATGATCGTCCGGACGGCCGCAACCTTTTCCTATTCGCGGCTTGACCAGTTCTTTCAGCCGGATTGGATACAGGCCATCTTCTTTATGGTCTTTATCGTCTTTGCCATCATCTGGACGTTCAATTATGTGGTCCTGAACAACGAAAGGCTTCACATCGACCTGCGGACGGCCGAGGCCGAGCTACTGAAACTTGCGACCACCGACCACCTGACCGGCATTGCGAACACGCGGGCTTTCTTTGACGCTGCGGAAACCGAGATAAAGCGGAGCCGGCGGCACAAGATACCGCTCTCGCTGGTGCTTTTGGACATCGACCATTTCAAGCGGATCAACGACACCCACGGCCACGCCGCCGGCGATCGTGTGCTGAGAGAATGTTCGCGGCTTTTCAGCGAGATAACGCGGCAGAACGACGCTCTTGGGCGGATCGGCGGCGAAGAGTTCGCCATTTTATTGACTCACACTGACCTCGCCCGAGGGCGTGCGGTGGCGGAAAGCTTCAGAAAAGCGGTCGAAGAAATGCGTATCGAGCTCGGCGAGGAGCAACTGCGGCTTACGGCGAGCTTTGGCGTCGCCGCCTTTCGCCCTTCAGACACGCTCGAAAGCTTTCTACAGCGTGCCGACAAGAACCTTTACCGCGCCAAAGAGCTCGGCAGAAACCGCGTCGCCACCGATGCCGGCGAAGAACGCCTGCGGCTGATCTCGTGAAGTATTTATTGCGAGGCTGTAAAAGAGTCAATCCCAGATAAAACTTACCGAATTGAGAGATCAGGATGTCCCGCGAAGCAACCGACCGATGGTTTGACGCATCTTTTCGGCATGCAAAAACAAGCTCTTCCCTTACTATTACTTTTTCTGTTCGTTTCTTTTGCCTTTGGCCAAGCGAAAACCTCGCATAGGATGACCGGAACATTGGTTGATAACTCGGGAATGCCGATCGTCGGTGCTTTAGTCCGAGTGTCTGCGATGGACGAGGACGTCAAAACAGATATCAGAACTCCGATAACAGACAACAAAGGCAAATTCGCGGTGGAATTGCCGCCCGGCGATTATGTCTTGACTGTTGGCGACCATCTATCGCCGGATGCCCGCCTGGTCTTGAAAGTCCCGGAGTATGGGCCAATTCCCGGCGATATAACTTTCACCGTGAACGCCGAGAAATACTGTTGCTCGGACAAGCAAGGAAAGAAATATTCGACCCCAGCCGTACTGCCAAAACCGCCTTATCCGGCTGCAGCTCGTGCCGTTAGGGCAACAGGGGAAGTTGTCGTAAGGATTGAGCTCAATGATGATGGTTCCGTACAATCCGCACAGGCAGTCAGCGGGCATCCATTGCTCCGGGCCGCTTCGGTCAATGCAGCCAAGGGCTCGAAATTCGCGGCCCCGGATGAAGCATCAGCGCGATCGGTTTCGCTAGTTTACGTGTTCATTGTGGACGGCGAGGACTTGTTGGCCTATCGCCATTCGAATCCTTATCGAATTGAAGTGATTTCGGCTGTTGAGATCATCTCGCATTGATCCAAGGGCCAATTGCCGAATGCCTACTCTTCGGCTTCAAGCGAATTCTTTGCAGTGGCGAGGTTTGCGAGCTGTTCCTCAGTGACCTTCGGATAATGAAGGTTCATTGATTCGAGCTTCTTGACGATGATCTCCGAGACGGCGAGGCGGGTGAACCATTTCTTATCCGCGGGGATAACGTACCAAGGCGCGTGGTCGGTGGAGGTGTTCTCCATCGCGTCCTCGTAGGCATTCATATAGTCATACCAAAATCCGCGTTCCTTGATGTCGGCGGCGGAGAACTTCCAGTTCTTCTCGGGCTCATTGATCCGGGCAAGGAACCGCTTTTTCTGCTCCTCGCGTGAGACGTTCAGGAAAAATTTCAAGATGTGCGTACCGTTTTCGACGAGGTGCTGTTCCCAGTCGCGTATCTGCCGAAATCGTTTCTTCCATATGTTCTTGTCGCCCTTGACCTCGGCCGGAAGCTGCTGCAGCTGTAAAATGCCGGAGTGGACGCGGACGACAAGCACTTCCTCGTAATGCGAGCGGTTAAAGATGCCGATCTTTCCGCGCTCGGGCAAGGCCTTCTGATGCCGCCAAAGGAAGTCATGGTCGCGCTCCTCGGCCGAAGGAGCCTTGAACGAAGCGACCGAAACGCCCTGCGGGTTAACGCCGCTCATTACGTGCTTGATCGCTCCATCCTTCCCCGCGGCGTCCATCGCCTGAAAGACGATGAGCAGCGAATGCACGTCCTGTGCATAGAGCATATCCTGCAGCTCCGTCATCCGCTCGATGTTCTTCGCAAGATCGTCCTTGGCCTGATCCTTGTCCGTGTAGCCGTCGGTGAAATCGGCGGCGTGTTTTGATAGATCGACATTCTTGCCGGCCTTTATCCTGAATTGATCGATGTTCATTTTGTTTTCGTGCGGCGACTAAAGTTTCGCCATTACGCTCTCAAGCTCAGTGATAAGCTTCAGGTCCACCTCCGGCAGCGAATTCTCGCTTTTTAGGCCGTTCAGAATATCAACGGCTAGCCGGTAATGCTCACGGGCCTTTGCGTTCTCGCCTAGTTTCGAAAAGTTCTCGGCGAGGTACCGGTGCGAAAGAGCGATGTCGCGGCGAGCATTCTTGTTTCCGGGATCACTTTCGGCCACTTGCTGCCATAGCTCAAGCGAGCGATTGAAATCGGCGTTTGAACCTGCGAGGTCGTTGCGAAGCCGGCGTGCGAGCCCTGCACGTGTGTAGATGCGGCCGAGATCGGTACGGTAAAAGCGATTTCGCGGCTCGCGCTCGATCAGAGCAAGGAACTGCGTCTCGGCGATCTTGAGCGCATCCAATGCTTCTCTACTTTGCTTGAGGTTTGCGGCGGCGACCGCGACCCGATAATTCGTCCGAGCGAGGTTATGACGGAACTGGATATCGGCCGGATCGATCTCTACGCCCTTTTGAGCCGTCGCTCGTGCCTTTTCGGCAAATTCGAGAGAGCGTTCGTTGACGATGTCTTCGAAGATGCCGCTCGCAAGCATATAAACGCGCCACATCAAATGCCGCGTCCGGGCGTCGTTCGGCTTTTCGGCTAGGAGTTTCTCCATTCCGCCAACCGCAATAGCCATCATCGCTTCCGCCCGCTCCTGTTCCCCGTTCCATGAAAGCGAATTGCCGAGGTCGGCGTGCGTTACGAAAAAGACCTCGCGGGTTTCGCGTGCGTCAGCAGAAAGTTCTTGAGTTCCGGCGATCGCTTTCTCGGCGAACGCTATCGCGTCCGGATACTGATTATTAGCCTGATGATACTGCGAAAGCTCGGTCAAGATCCGCAAATAGGCAAGCCTGAGCGAAACATCGCCGGGTTGAGTATTTACGAGCCCCTCATAGATCTGCCGCGACCGTTCAAGCGCGGACAGCGTCCCATCTGTGTCACCCTGCCAGTAACGGGCATCGGACAAATGCCGAAAGTTTTCGGCAAGAAGGCGAAGGTTTTCCGGCGTTTCAGGTTGGGCGAGCCTAATGGCGTTAGCCTTCTCGTAGCTCGAAAGTGCACCGGCAAGATCGCCAAGATTCGGTTTGCTCGGATGACCCTGAAGTTCTCCGATCTTCTCGTATGCGGCCGCAAGCTCCTTTTGAAGCTCGCTATCGCCGGCGGCTTCCGCAGCGAGACTATCGAGATACTCCAGAGCACGCTTGACCAAGATCTCACGTGCCTCGGTCGAACCCTCAAGGGTCTCGATCTTTGGTGTGATCTCAAATAGAAGAGAATTCGAGAGCTTTCTCACGTCCTGGAAACGTTGCTCTGCCCGGTCGCGCTCGGCCCGGGCGACTTCCGCCTGCCAGATAGAAACCCCAAGCCCGACAAGCATGCTGGCCGCCGCAAGCGTCCCCGCCGCGACCGATTTCCAGTTTCGCCGGACGAATTTCGAAGCACGGTAAGAGAAAGTGCTCGGACGGGCAAGGATCGGCAAACCGTCGAGAAAGCGCCGAATATCAGCGGCGAGATCGGCCGCCGTCGCATAACGCCGCTCGGGCTCCTTCTCAAGGCATTTCATCGCGATCGTATCAAGATCGGACGCGATGCCCGGTCGCAATGCCGCGGATGAGCTTCCCTTTCGGCCTACGGAGCTCGGGCGAACCGGATCTGAACCGGTGATCGTCCGAACGATCTCCTCGAGGCTCATTCCGTCAAATACGAACGGTTTCGAATCGGTCAGGAGTTCGTAAAAGATCACACCGAGGCTATAAATGTCCGAAGCTATCGTCACCCGCTTGCCAAGGATCTGCTCCGGCGATGCATATGCCGGTGTGAACGCACGGAACATCGTCGCGGTCTGATCTTTTTCGCCGCCCTGTTCATCTAACAGCTTCGCCAAGCCAAAATCGAGGAGCTTGGGTTCACCCTCGGGTGTTATAAGAATATTGCCCGGCTTGAGGTCGCGGTGGACCGTAAGGTTCCGGTGAGCATAATCCACGGCCGAACAGATCTTGATGAAGAGATCAAGCCGGTCGGTCAACCGACTGTTGGCCGTTCGGACATACTCGTTAAGAGGACGGCCTTCTATGTGTTCCATCACAAAGAAAGGCTCACCGTTTTCAGAGACGCCTCCGTCGTAAAGTTGGGCAATGTTCGGATGATGAAGACCCGCGAGGATCTCGCGTTCGGTACGAAAACGTCGTTCGGTTTCGGCATCCGCAACGGCGTTTCGAATCAATTTCAAGGCCGCGGTCTGCTTGAATTCGCCATCGCTCCGTTCGACCAGGAAAACAGCACCCATGCCGCCGCTTCCGAGTTCGCTGACGATACGATAGCGGCCGAAGGTGCGGCCCGCCTTGGGGGCTTGGTCCGCAAATACGCCTTTTGACAGGTCGAAGGCATTCGCTTCGAGAATGTTAGCCGTCTCGTCGCGGGAGCCGAGTAGAGACATCACCTCCGCTGCAAGCTGAGTATCACCGCCTGCTGCTTCGCCGACGAATGCTACGCGCTCACCGGGCTCCAGAGCCTCGGCCTGTGCAAAGATCTCCTTAAGTTTTGACCATCTTTCCGAATCCATCTTGGCCTTCAATTTCTGGTTAGCTCTCGTTGCAGCCACGCTTTAGCAAAGCTCCATTCTCGCTTGACGGTAGTCGCCGATACATCAAGCAAATACGCCGTTTCTTCGATAGATAAACCGCCAAAGAACCGAAGCTCGACAACCCTAGCCTGCCGCGGATCCAGTTTTTCCAGCGCTACCAGGGCATCCTCAAGATTCAACAGATCGATCGGCTTGTTTGCGGCAAGGCTGACGGTCTCCTCGAGAAAAATCCGTTCTCCGCCATCGCGTTTTGCGGCCTTTCGGGCACGGGCATGGTCGATCAAGACCTTTCGCATCACTTCGGCAGCGACTGCAAAAAAATGAGCCCGATTCTGCCAGCTAACCTGCTCCCAGTTAACCAAACGGATGTACGCCTCATGGACCAAAGCGGTCGCCTGAAGCGTGTGCTCCGGCCGTTCATTTGTGAAATAGGCCCGAGCAAGCCGCCTGAGGTCGTCATAAACGACCGGCAAGAGCTCATCTGGGGCATGCTTATCGCCGCTCCCGATCCGGCTCAGAAGTTCGGTCACATCGTTCGGCTCAGGCATAGGGTGAAGAGATTTCAGATTATACAGCCAATCTCAGGCAAATCGGAAACTTTTTCCCCACGTGGTCCAAAACTCGATTAATTAACGCCTTATTGCCCAGAGACACAAATATTTAGGAGAAAGCCAAATGAGATCCCCCAGGAATCGTCGTTTTCGTGCCACTTTTCGCTATGCTGCACTGTCAATACTCGCGGCCGCGTCGCTTTCGCTTGTCGTTTTGGGCATCGTCCGCTTCGGCGTCAGCGCGAGTGTTGCCACCGTGGTCGGAAGCAACAGTCCGTCGGTCGCGGACCCCTCGTCACCTGCAAGTGAAAAGAAGGTAGGCGAACAAGACAAGCTACAGAACGTCTCCGGGCTTTTCCTGTTCGAGCTGGACAATACTCTTCAGAAGCTTGAGAACATTGGCACAACGAACGATGTTTCCAACTTCACCTATCTCGCCGATTCCGAACCCGTATTCTCTCCTGACGGTTCAAAAGTCTTATTCCGAACGCAGCGGATGCGCGACTTCCATCCCGTCGATCCGGGCGAGCTATGGATAATGGACCCAACCGGGTTCAATCAACGCCGTCTGACCTTCAATTCATCGACTGAAGGAAACTTCTCATTCTCTCGCGACGGCCAGAAAGTCACATTCCAGCACCTTTTCGAGGATAGGATCTGGGTCATCAACTCCGACGGGACTGGCTTGACCGAGATCCCGAATCCTTCAGACGATTCCACCTCACGTCCGGCTCTCTCGCCTGATGGTTCGAAGGTTGTCTTCGAACGGAACTTTACGATTTGGATCGCCAATTCTGACGGCACCGGCCTTCAAGAACTGACGCAAGGCGGCGGCGAATATCCGTTCTTTTCTCACGATGGTCAAAAGGTCTATTGGACCAGCAGCGCCACGATATACCGAGCGAACCCGGACGGCACGGGTGAAGAGACGGTCGTTGACGGAAACGACGATTCCTACGACACGTTTAGAGGAGCGGCCCTGTCGCCCGACGGGCAAAAACTGCTTTTTGAGTGCGACCGCTTTTCTTCGGTCGGTATCTGCGTTGCCCCAACGGACGGCTCAAACACGATCGATCGGATCGAAGAGCCGGAGGAATCTCTTGAGAAGCCGGTTTGGTCGCCGAACGGTTCGCAAATCGCCTATGTTCGAACCGGTCAAGACGGTAACAACCGGATCAATATCTCCGGCGCGAATGGTACCAACCGTTTCGAGGCCTTCAACGCTGGTCCATCGCGGTTTATCGGAAGGCTTGCTTGGCAGCCCGAATGCGATGGAACCGGAGGTCCGGGCGGCCCGCAGATCGACACCAACGGGCTTGTCTCTTGGTGGCGCGGAGAATTTACCGCTGAGGATTCGTTTGGAAACAACGACGGAGAGTTTGCAGAGCCGGCTTACGTTACCGGAGGACGAGTTGGGAATGCCTTTTACTTCAACGGTAACGGAGAGGACAACTTCGTTGATGTCCCGGATAACAGTTCCCTGGATATTCAAAACGCTAACTATACATTGGCAGGTTGGGTGAACATTCAAGCTGATCAACGCGAGCATTATTTCTTTGGGAAAGGAGCTTGCTGCACCGGCTCTAACTTCTATGTTGGCGTCGACTTGGACAACCGCCCGTTCATCGACATCAGCCACGAATCCGGAGGCTCTCGAGTGGCGGCCTTTGGCCACGAGCTTGATCTCTACACCTGGACGCACCTTGCTCTTAGGAGAGAAGGTAACGAGTTCAGGCTCTACAAGAACGGACAGCTTGTTGTTACGCATACGGAAAACCAGACCATCAGCACCAATGACGCGCCTTTCACGATAGGAAAGGGCGATGGCGTTACGGCTCCTGAACTGACTGCCTTCGGAATGGCAGACGAGGTTGTGCTCTACAACCGAGCTCTTTCGGCCGCCGAAATCCAGACTCTTGCCAACATGACCGGGGCGATGCTCGGTTCGACAAACTGTCCGCCGGTTGAAAAATCTCGCATATCGCTCGGCGGCCCGTTCCTCTTTCCGGTCGCACAAGGCCGCTCGGTTCAGGTCGAGATCCGTCTGTCCGACCCCGCACCGGCTGGCGGTGCGACCATTTCGCTGGCTTCCACCGATCCTTCGGCGATGACCGTTCCCGCGAGCGCGTTTATCCCAGAGGGTTCGGTAAACACTTATTTTGACGCAACTACGATCCTTTCGGTTCCGCCATCCACCACATATTTCAGCGCGGATATCATCGCTACAGAAGGGTCGGACACGGCGAGAACAACGGTCGTTATAGCTCCGGCATCCGCAGATCTTGCTGCATCGAACTTGGTAACACCGCCGACGGTCAATATACTTCAGAACTTCAATGCGGACATCTCGGTAACAAATAACGGCCAGGTCGCGACCGGCAGTTACCGCGAAGACGAGATCTGGATATCGCAGGACCCGATACTTTTCAACGATCCGGGTGACAGCTTCGTTGGATTGAAGTTCGATAACGCGGGCGTCCTCGCTCCGGGCCAGTCGAAGGTGTTCACGGCAACGAATATCAACATCCCATCGATCGCGATCCCGACCGACGGCACCTATTACCTTTTCTACCGAGTTGGGCGCAACGTTCCCGAGCGCAACGGAAATTTTCAGGACAACTACGCTTTCGTTCCGATCCAGGTGAACCGCAACCTCCCAGACCTGATCGCGGAAAACGTCCAGATCCCGGCGGAGATCGAACCCGGAGTTCAGTTCACTATCAACTGGGACGTGCGCAATGCAGGAAGCGCGGCAACACAAAGCGGCTTCGGTCACAATGTTTACATCTCTTTCGATCAAACTATAGGAAATGCCGATGACATCTTGATCGCTCAGCGATTCAGTCCCGCCTTCGCAGTTGGCCAATCGCAAAGTTTCTCTCAGCAATACACCGTTCCAACCGTTCCGGTGCGCGATTCGAGCGATGCATCGATCTACGTTGTCGTCGATCCCGCCAATCAGGTTTTCGAAGATAATCCCGGCGGGCCGGCCGAAACGAACAACACGACGAGCGTCCCGACCCGATTCGAATACCGCGTTCCGGACCTTCAGGTGCAGAGTGTGACTCCTCCGGCGGAGGTCGATTCGGACACCCAGTTCGCCCTCCAATGGACGACCACCAACACCGGACTCCGCGCCTCGAACGCAATGTGGGAGCGGGTCTTTTTCTCGACCGATAACCAGGTCGGAGGCGATGTCTTACTCGGTGAGTTCTTACTGAACCAGCCCATTGCTGCTAGCGAATCCATCAACCGCGTCCAGAACGTGACGATCCCGACCAACTCGATCTCCGCCACCGGAGATTACTTCATCTACGTTCAAACCGACGCCTTCAACAATGTAAATGAAGGGGCCAATGAGAATAACAACATCACATTCTCTCCGGTCCGTGTTCGCCGACTGTTGCGGCCTGACCTTGCGGTGACCAACATAACCGCTCCTCCGACGGCATTCTTCGATCAGGAGATCCAGGTCCAGTGGACGGTTTCCAACAACGGTACCGGCCCGACCAACGCGCCGAACTGGACCGATAGGCTCTACATCGGCCCAAATCCGTCGCTCAATGCCGCGACGTTGCTTGCAACAACCTCTAACGTCAGTTTCCTCGATACAGGCGAGAGCTACGTCGCATCGGCGACCGTGCGCGTTCCACGGGGTATCTCCGGAAACTATCATTTGATCGTTAATACCGACATTAACAATGCGGTCAACGAAGAGAACGAGAGTAACAACCTGACTACAAAATCGATCGCGATCAGCGTGCCGTTGCTCCCAGACCTCCGCGTCTCGAACGTACAGGCACCGGAAGAGGGCTTTGGCGGTGCACCGATCCTTGTTTCTTGGACAGTTACTAACAACGGAGACGGGGCGATACCGACCAATGAATCCACTTGGACAGACACGATTGTTCTTTCTCGAGACACTGTTCTCGATGGCAGCGATCAGGTCATCGGCAGCCGCCAGCGAAGCGGAACGTTGCCAGCGGGCGGAAGCTACACTGTCTCGAACTTCAGCGTCAATTTGCCGCAGAATGCCTTTGGCGAATATTACGTCTTCGTTGTCACAGACGCATTCGGCCAGGTTTACGAGTTCAACAACGAGAACAATAACAGTGACTACGACCGCGTCGATCCCGGTTCGCCGATGGACGTGGTCGGAACGCCGCCGGACCTTACAATTCCTGTGCCGATAAATGCCCCGAGCTCGATCATCGCGGGTCAGGGGCTCACCGCTTCTTTCACCGTGCTCAACCAAGGGGCTTTCGATGCGGTCGGTAACTGGCGTGAGGCTCTCTACCTTTCGGCCGATCAGAACCTTGACCCGCTGAACGATATACTTCTCGGCACCACTGCCAGGACAACTCTTGGCGCCGGGCAAAACTACGCCCCATCGATGAACGTAACCATCCCAAACTGTCTCGATGGTACCTACTACTTGATTGCCGCGACCGATGCATACAATTCGCTCTTTGAGTTCGACCCGAAAGGCAATGGCGAAACGAACAACCTGAGCCAGCCGAAAGCTATCGATATCAGCACGTTCGCTCCCGATCTGCGTGTTACGGATATAACTGTGCCGCCGGTTGTGATAAACGGTGCGATGCCTATCTCCTGGACGGTCAGGAACTTCGGTACGAGTGCCACAGTTCAGACAAGCTGGGCCGACCGCGTTTACCTCATCAACAACAACCAGATCCTTAATCTTGGAACATTCCAGCGACAGGGCGGACTTGCCATTGACGGCGAATATACACAGAACCAGGTCGTCAACATCCCGCTGTTCCTTCAGGGCGAGGTGATCATTTATGTGCAGACCGACTTTTACAACGCAGTTCCGGAATGCTCCTTCGAAGAGAACAACCTGAACTCGGCTCCTACGGAACTCCAAAGCGAACTTCCTGACCTGCGGGTCAATTCGATCCAGGCACCGGCCTCGGCCTCGCTTGGCTCGCAGATCACGGTCGATTGGACCGCTCAGAACTTCGGTTCTCCGATCAATTCGCAGAGCTGGGTCGATCGCGTCTATCTTTCTTCGGACGCAACGTTCGGCTTTGGCGACATCCAGATCGGTGGATCGCTGCTTAACCAGTCGCTCGGAACCAACGGCACATATTCCCGACAAGTGACCGCTACGATACCAAACCTGCCGGTCGGGAACTACTACCTGATCGTCGTCTCCGACGCCGACGGAAACATCGCCGAAGGGATCAACGACAATAACAACGCCACGGCTGTACCGATATCGCTCACCGCTCCGGCCGTCGATCTTCAGGTAACGACGGTGAATGTCGATCCTGTGATCTACTCGGGACAGTTCGCCAACATTTCGTGGACCGTCACAAATAACGGTTCGCAGGCGACTGCCTCCAGCACCTGGTCGGATTGGGTCGTACTCTCCCGCGACGCGATATTCGACCCGAGCGATACGCTTCTCGAATTCCGCCGTCGTAATGAAGGGCTCGCCGCCGGCGGCTCTTATACCGAGAATCGCCAGATAGATATTCCCGCAGGCCTCACCGGCGACTACCGCATCCTGATCATTACCGACCGGCACAACGAAGTGGTCGAAACCAACAACGGCAATAATCTCGGCTTCGCAAACACAGAACTGCAGTTGCCGCCGCCGGCCGAATTTAACATCACCGGTATCACTCCACCTTCGGGAATCGTTCTCGGCGAAGCGGCAACATTCGAATGGACTGTCCAGAACTCGAGTTCGAACTCTGCATCCGGCATTTGGCAAGATACGCTCTATCTCTCGACCGATACGACCTGGGACAGCGGCGATATCGTCATTGGTTCCAAACAACGAAGCGGTACTCTCGCCGGCTTCGCGAGCTATACAGAAACGCTCGAAACGGTCACCCCGCCGGTCGATCCCGGCAGCTACTACGTGATCGTTCGAACGGATTCCCGCAATTCGGTTCGCGAGTCGGACGAGACGAACAATGTCGCCGCCTCGGTCGGGCAGGCTCAGGTGAGTGTGCAGAACCTGACGCTCGGCGTTCCGGTCAACACCACGCTCATCACCGGACAAGAACGCTTCTTCAGCGTGCTCAACACGCCGGCCGACGAGGTGATGCTCATCAATCTCGACGGCGAAACCGGCTCGAGCAACGAACTCTATACTCGCTATGGTTCGATGGTCTCGCGGGCGAACTATGAGCTGCAGGGCTTCCGTCCGGGCGAGCCCGATCAGGAAAACGTGGTTTCGAACACACAAGTCGGTTCGTACTTCACGATGATCCGGGGCGATGTCGTTCCCGGATCGTTCGCCGAACAGCTTCGCGAAGGCAATAAGGCCGCCGCCGAGAAGAAGGAACAGGGTGATGACCTCGCGCCGCAGAACGTGACGCTCCGCGCCGAACTGCTTCCTTTCACTATCCGACGCGTCTCTCCGGAATCGGCAGGCAACGCCGGTATTGCATCGCTCCAGGTTGACGGAGCCAAGTTCGATGCCAACGCTAGCCTCAAACTCGTAGGCTCGGGCGGCCTTGAGATCACACCCGCTCAAATGGCCGCCGGGCCAACGCGTATCGCCGCCATCTTTGACCTCACCGGTAAACCGGCGGGATCGTATGACGTCGTGGTCACCAACCCGAACAGCCAGTCCACGACACTCGAAGATGGCTTTGAGATAGTTGAAGGCGGCGGCTACCAACTCCGCGCCTCGATACCTCCGGGACCAACCGTAGGCCGCGGCGGATTGACTCAACGTTTTACCTTTACTGCTCATAACGA